>CAXBKL010000010.1:0-43714 GCA_963976125.1 uncultured Sulfitobacter sp.
CTCTGAAGGGACACCCTGACCAAAAACAATCTGATGCTGGTCGAACAGCAGGTGAATATAGGTGACAAGACCGCCGGGCACCCGTGTGATCGTATCACCGTTGACCATATGCTTTGCCGCCACCAGAACTTCATTCTCGCCAAAAAGCAACTCCGCCCGCCACCCGGAGATCAACATCCGATGCTGCGGCGACACCATCAGCGGCGCGTCATTGCCGACCGCGCCCGTCGCAAAGCGGATTGGGGCCAGATCACCCACCGCCCGGAATGCGCCGCGCAATATCGCCCGAACCGGCCGTATCCCGTCGTCCAGTGTCTCGATCAGATCACCTTCGCTCAGGTCTTCCACCGGGCGCGGGCCGTTGTCTGTTTCGATCATCGTGCCGGGGGTAAAGCAGGTGGGTCCGAAACCGCCCACGGTTTGCTGGGTGCTGCTTGTGACAAAACCGGATGTGACAAAGGTGCCATTCTGCAAAACCTGCCCGTCGGTCGGCGTGAAAACCGACGGCTGACCACCATCCAGGTAATAAGTTGCCCCGACATAGGTGACATTGCCAACACCCGGCACATTGATCGTCACCGTATCATTCTGCCAAACCGCCGTTACCTCAAACCCGTTGAAGGTATCACCGTCTCCGGGCCGTATCAGGCCGTTGTCATTGAAATCGACCACTTCTTCACGGGTAAAGGTCACCGCATCGCCGAACCCCGGTGGGTTTGCCGGATCGAGGGTATAGTATTGGTCTTTGTAAATGGTTGGCACGATTGCACCTCGATTGCTGAACAATCCCGGTATTGCGCGCCAATTGGTTCGGATTATGACCTAAGTTTAGTCAATTGGGGCGGGTTTTGGACCTGCCAGCCACAGTTCCGATGTGAAACACCACCCTGTTCGGGGAATTTTCCGGCTCACGCCCTGTTTTTCGGGGCCTGCTGTTGCCCTGCGGCGATGACTTTCTGCATCAGGGTGACAAACTGGCGCTGTTCGGCTTCCGACAGGCTCCCGAGTGTGGCTGCATTTTCCGCCCGTGCCGCTTCGATGGCTGGCCCCCGCAGATCACGGGCGCGACGGGTCAGCCAGACGCGCTGTACGCGTCCGTCGCTTTCATCCTTCTTGCGGACAATCAGCCCGTCACGTTCCATCCGCGCCAGCGTGTTCGCCATTGTCGCCTGTTCGATGTCGAGCCGGACAACCAGATCCTTCTGGGTAAGACCATCCATTTCCCAAAGCTCAAGCAGTGCAGGAAAGGTGCCAGTGGTCAGACCGAGCGGTTTGATCCGCGCCGTCAGCCCGCGCGCAAAAAGCCGCGCCACGTGATTTGCGAGGTATCCCGCCGAGTCATCCTTCACAAATTCCATATATCTTGCCTCCCACTTGAATAGCTTGCTATGCATTGATATATAGCAAGCTATATATAAATTTCACTACGCGGAGACCCTCAATGACCAAAACCATTCATTCCATTGCCGGTGGCATTGCCCTGCTGATGATCCTTACCTTCTGGCTTTCTACGGCCCTGTCAGAACTCTTTGCCAGCGTCGACGCAATCACAACCGTAAAAACCCTGATCCCCTGGGGGTTTCTTATCCTGGTTCCGGCGCTGGCTGTGGCGGGCGGCTCGGGGTTTCAAATGGCCAGAAAACGCCGCGGCCCCCTTGTCGAAACCAAGAAGAAACGTATGCCCATCATTGCCGCCAATGGCATCCTGATCCTGATCCCCTCCGCCCTTTTCCTTTCGTTCAAGGCACAGGCGGGGGCATTTGACACATGGTTCTATGCCATTCAGGCGCTGGAACTGGTCGCGGGTGCCGTGAATTTCACGCTTTTGGGCCTCAACATGCGTGACGGGCTGCGAATGACGGGCAAGATGCGCCGCCGAACATGATCTGGCACCACCGCCACCGGGGCGGTGGTGCTGTGGTGTCGCGCCTTACTCGGCGGGCATCGCCGCGGTGTCATTGCTGAGCGGTGCCTTGAGATGAGGCAGCATTTCCTTGGGGCAGATTTGCACAAAATGGGCCTTCTCCATGTCCCAGTGTTGCAGGATCTCCGCTGTTTTCCGACTGCCGGTTTCCTTCAGGTGGCGCTCCAGCAATTCTTCCAACTCACCCATCCAGTGATCGACCGTGACCGGGCAGGTCACAATTGTCTCATGGTTCATCAGCTTCTGACCGGCCCCGTGCGGATCATAAAGATAGGCCATGCCACCGGTCATCCCCGCGGCAAAGTTTGCGCCTATATCGCCAAGAATGACCGCGACACCGCCGGTCATGTATTCACACCCGTTGCTGCCACAGCCTTCGATCACGACCTTGGCCCCGGAATTGCGCACCGCAAACCGCTCGCCCGCACGGCCGGCGGCAAACAGGTACCCGTCGGTTGCGCCATACAACACCGTGTTGCCGATAATCGTGTTCTCGGCCGCAACAATCGGGCTGGCCATTGGCGGTCGCACCACAATCGTGCCACCGGACAGGCCCTTGCCGACATAGTCATTGGCATCGCCCGATACCTCCAGCTTAAGCCCCGGTGCCGCAAAAGCACCAAGCGATTGCCCCGCCGATCCGGTCAGCTTGACCGTCAGGTGATCCGGCTGCAACGTATTGCGCATCCCGAATTTCTTGACGATGTGGCTCGATACCCGTGTCCCAACCGTGCGGTGTGTGTTCTGCACCGCATAGCTCAACTGCATCTTTTCCCCCTCTTCGAGGAATCGCGCCGCGTCGCGCACGATCTGCGCATCCAGCGTATCAGGCACAACATTGCGCGGCTTGTCGCGGTCATAGACATTCTCATGCGCGCCATCGACCGTAATCAGCAGCGGGTTGAGATCCAGATCGTCCAGATGCGCCGACCCCCGCGACACCTGCGTCAGCAGATCCGCGCGTCCGATCACATCATCCAGCGATTTGGCACCGATGCCCGCAAGGATCTCGCGCACTTCGGTGGCATAGAAGGTAATCAGGTTCACAACCTTGTCGGCATTGCCGGTGAACTTGGCGCGCAGGTCATCGTCCTGCGTACAGACACCGACAGGACAGGTGTTGCTCTGGCACTGCCGCACCATGATGCAGCCCATCGCGATCAATGCCGCCGTACCGATACCGTATTCCTCGGCCCCCAGCATCGCCGCCATGACAATATCGCGGCCCGTGCGCAACCCGCCATCGGTCCGCAATGTCACCCGGTCGCGCAGGTTGTTCATCGACAGAACCTGATGCGCCTCCGTCAGACCCATTTCCCACGGCAGGCCCGCATATTTGATCGAGGTCGCAGGGGATGCGCCGGTGCCCCCGTTGTGGCCCGAAATCAGAATCACATCCGCCTTCGCCTTGGCCACACCCGCCGCAATCGTGCCAACGCCGCTGGATGCCACCAGTTTCACCGTCACCTTGCAGCGCGGATTGATCTGTTTGAGGTCATAGATCAACTGCGCGAGGTCTTCGATGGAATAGATGTCGTGGTGGGGGGGCGGTGAAATCAACGTCACCCCCTTGGTCGAATGGCGCAGCCGCGCAATCAGGTCCGTGACCTTCATCCCCGGCAACTGCCCGCCCTCACCCGGCTTGGCCCCCTGGGCCACCTTGATTTCCAACTCTTCGCATTGGTTCAGATACTCGGCTGTCACACCGAAACGCCCAGACGCCACCTGCTTGATCTTCGCAGACGGGTTGTCTCCGTTCGACTCAGGTACAAAATGCGCCGGGTCTTCGCCGCCTTCACCAGAGTCGGACTTCGCACCAATCCGGTTCATCGCCACATTCAGCGTCTTGTGCGCTTCTGGGCTAAGCGCCCCAAGCGACATGCCCGGCGTCACAAACCGCTTGCGGATCGAAGTGATGCTCTCCACTTCTTCCAGACCGATGGGCGCGCCCAATGGTTTGATGTCCAGCAAATCGCGCAGATGGATGGGCGGATTGCTCTGCATCTTTTTGGAATACTGTTGCCACATCTGATAAGATGCCCGGTTACAGGCCATCTGCAACATATGCATGCTCGACGCTTCCCAGGCGTGGGTCTCGCCACTTGTCCGCGCCTTGTAGAACCCGCCAATCGGCAGCACGACACCATCGCCGCGCCAGCCTTTTTCGTGCACCTGCTCGGCCTTGCGCTGAATGCCGTGAATACCAATGCCGGAAATGCGGCTGGTCATGCCGGGGAAATACTCCGCGCACATCGCGCGGCTCAGTCCAACCGCCTCAAAATTCAAACCGCCTCGATAGGACGAGACAACGCTGATACCCATCTTGGCCATGATCTTGAGCAACCCCTGATCAATCGCCGTGCGGTACCGTTGAACCGCCTCTGTCAGCGTCCCGTCCAGCAACCCCCGCCCGATCCGGTCACTGAGCGAATCCTCGGCCAGATAGGCGTTCACCACTGTCGCTCCACAGCCGATCAGCACGGCAAAATAGTGTGGATCGACACATTCCGCCGACCGCACATTCAACGAGGTAAAGGTCCGCAGCCCATTGCGCGTCAAATGCGAATGCACCGCCGACGTGGCAAGGATCATCGGCATCGCCACCCGGCCCTCACCGCTCGTCTGATCGGTCAGCACCAGATGCCCGGCCCCGGAACGCACCGCATCCTCGGCTTCGGCCCTGATCCGGGCCAACCCGGCATTCAGGTTCCCCTCGCCCGGCTCAAACGTACAATCAATGGTGGTCGCATCCGCATTGAAATGATCGAACAACGCCTCGAATTGCGCATTGCCGACAAAGGGCGAATCCAGCACCAGAATCTCTGTCTGGCTGCTGTCCTCGTCCAACACGTTCTTGAGGTTCCCGAACCGCGTCTTGAGGCTCATCACCCGGAATTCGCGCAAACTGTCAATCGGCGGGTTCGTGACCTGCGAAAAATTCTGCCGGAAGAAATGGCTGAGCGGGCGATACTGCTTGGACAACACCGCCGACGGCGTGTCATCGCCCATCGACGCAAGCGTCTCCTTGCCGTCCTCCGCCATAGGGGCGAGGATCTGCTCCAGCTCTTCAATCGAATAACCCGCCGCAACCTGACGGCGGCGCAGTTCGTTGCCGCTGAACAACGCCTTTTCCGTCACTTCCGACAACGGTGTGTCCAATTCGACGATCTTGCCGACCCAATCGCCAAACGGCAACGCCTCGGCCAGCTTGTCCTTGATGCGGGCATCCTGGAACAACTTGCCCTTTTTCATGTCCACCGCGATCATCTGACCGGGGCCAAGCGCGCCCTTTTGCACCACATTCGCCTCGTCCAGCGGTACCATCCCGGCCTCGGACCCGGCGATCAACATGCCGTCCCCTGTCACCACATACCGCATCGGACGCAGCCCGTTCCGGTCCAACCCGGCACATACCCACCGCCCATCGGTCATCGCCAATGCGGCGGGGCCGTCCCACGGCTCCATCACGCTGTTGCAATAGGAATACATGTCGCGCCACGCCTGCGGCAATTCCACCGCCTGCCTGGACCAGCTTTCGGGCACCAGCATCGTCTTGGCCATCGGTGCCGACCGTCCTGCACGCACCAACACCTCGAACACGGAATCCAGCGCCGCAGAATCCGACGACCCGGAGGCCACAATCGGTTTAATGTCCTCGGCCATGTCGCCAAACGCACTGGATGCCATGCGGATCTCGTGGCTTTTCATCCAGTTGAGGTTGCCCTTGAGCGTGTTGATCTCGCCGTTATGCGCCAACATGCGGAATGGCTGCGCCAGCCACCACTGCGGGAAGGTGTTTGTGGAATAGCGCTGGTGATAGATCGCAAAGGACGATTCAAACCGCTCGTCCATCAGGTCGGGGTAAAACTCCGCCACCTGTTCGGCCAACATCATGCCCTTGTAGATGATCGACCGGCACGACATCGACGCAATATAAAGCGCCGGCACCCCTGCGGCGATTGCCGCCTTTTCGATCCGGCGGCGGATGACATACAACTCGCGCTCGAACACATCCTCATCGACGCCCTTGGAATTGGAAATCAGGATCTGCTCGATCTCGGGCCGTGTCGCATTGGCCTTTTCCCCCAAACAGGAAATATCAACCGGCACATGCCGCCAGCCATAAATATAGTACCCCATGCGCAGAATTTCGGTTTCCACGATCGTGCGGCAGGTCTCCTGCGCACCAAAGTCCGTGCGCGGCAGAAACACCTGCCCGACCGCCATAAGTTCATCGGCGCGCGGCGTATGCCCGGTGCGGCGCACCTGATCATAGAAAAACGACACCGGGATCTGCACATGGATGCCCGCGCCGTCGCCGGTCATGCCATCGGCGTCAACCGCCCCCCGGTGCCAGATCGCCTTGAGCGCCTTGATCCCGTTTTCAACCACCGTCCGGCTGCGTGACCCGTCGATATTGACCACCAGACCGACACCGCAGGAGGAATGCTCCTCCTCCGGGCTATAAAGCCCCTGCTCGGCCATCATTGCCCGCTTGGCTTCTTCGCGGGCTACCCATGCGTCATCATACTTGGTCATGGATTGTCTCCTTCGACAAATTTGTTTTGGCTTTCGTATTCCGCCCGCGTCTTGCGGCGGTGGCCTCCTGTCAGAGGCGTGTAATGCGGGGCCCGGTCGGTGTAGATTTCCGACACCAGCGGGAATTCCCACGCATCGTCGAAAAGACCGGGGAAAAGTTCAATTTCACCCTCGTCAGGATCGACATAGCGCAGCCAGATGTGACTGCCGCAGGTGCTGCAAAACGCACGCTCGGAAAACGACGACGACAAATGCCGCGTCACTTCACCCGTGACCGTCACCGCATCGGCTGACGCGACAAAACTGCCGAACAACATTCCGTTCCAGCGCTGGCACATCTTGCAATGACACGCCCCGACAGCGGCCACATGATCGCCATCAATCTCGATGGTCACACCACCGCACAGGCACCGGCCGCCCATCTGACCTTTGCGGCGAAACGGCACGGAAACGTCCTCTCGGCTGACATCGTCATTCATGCGCTGCCATCCCCGCTTGCCGCAAACATTGCAAGCGTCTCCTGGGTCGTCATCTTCCGGTGATCCCCGGCAAGGGCATACCCCTGCGGGCATTTGTCCGCAAAAAATTCCAGCTTGAGCGGCGCACCACCTGCATTGTCGAACAACCCCGCAGACAGATGCCGCGCGCGGTCATGTACTGTTCCATACCAAAGTGTTGATCCGCAGGTCGGGCAAAACCCCCGTTCGGCCCAATCGGACGAGCGATATGTCTGGGCAGGGCCGGATACTTCAATACTGTCCGGGTCTGCCGCGATCGAGAAAAACGCGCCTGACGTATGCAGTCGGCACATATCGCAATGACACGCGCGCAGCATGGGCCGCGACAGGGTCGCCGTCACAGTGACCGCACCGCACAAACACCGGCCCTTGATCTCTTTAGACATTGCTCATCCTTTCGCTCATGTTGGACAGCATCACTGACCTACGTGAATTTGTCGGCCCGACGTCTATATGCACGCTTTGTGCACAATCGGTGTACGGGATGTGACAGGTCACATTTCGTCAACCGATGCCCCGTTTCACTCCGCCGCAACCGCCGCCATGTTGTTGAATTTGGTGATGATCGCCTCGGCGCAGTCACGGCCATCCTTGATCGCCCAGACAACCAACGACGCCCCGCGCACGATGTCACCAACGGCATAGACGCCGTCCAGTGCCGTGGCCCCGGTGATATATTCCGTCGTGATCGTCCCCCATCGGGTGACGGGCAGATCCGGCTCATTCCACAGCGTCGGAAGGTCTTCCGGCTCAAAGCCCAACGCCATGATGACCAGATCGGCATCCTCGACATAATCCGCACCCTCGATGACTTCCGGCATCTGGCGGCCCGTGGCATCCGGCGCGCCCAGACGCATCTTTTGCACCATCACGCCGGTCACCGGATCACCGACAAAACCCTTGGGTGCCGTCAACCACTCAAACTGCACGCCTTCTTCTTCGGCATTAGCAACCTCACGCTGGCTGCCTGGCATGTTGGCGCGATCGCGGCGATAGAGGCACTTTACACTCTGCGCCCCTTGCCGGATTGACGTGCGCACACAGTCCATCGCCGTGTCGCCGCCCCCGATCACCACAACCTTCTTGCCCTCGGCGTTAAAGCGGCCGCTGTCGAATTCGGCAACGTCATCGCCAAAGCTTTTCTTGTTGCTCACCGTGAGGAAATCAATCGCCCGTTCGACGCCATAACCGCCAACCCCCGGTGCCTGTAATTCCCTTGTTTTATAGACACCTGTGGCAATAATCACCGCATCATGTCTGGCCCGAATATCCGCGAAACTGATGGTCACGCCAACGTCGCAATTCAACTCGAATTTCACGCCACCCTGCGCAAGCTGATCGTTGCGGCGCATGACAATATCTTTTTCGAGCTTGAACCCCGGAATGCCATAGGTCAGCAATCCGCCGGCGCGGTCATAGCGGTCATAGATCGTGACCTGAACGCCCTGTCGCCGCAGCACATCCGCCGCCGCAAGCCCGCCCGGTCCGGCACCGATGATGCCAACGCTTTCGGCGCGTTCCTGACGCGGTTGAATTGGCTCAACCCAGCCTTCTTCCCATGCGGTATCGGTGATGTATTTTTCGACCGCGCCAATCGTGACGGTCCCGTGACCCGATTGCTCGATCACGCAATTGCCTTCGCACAACCGGTCCTGCGGGCAAATCCGCCCGCAGATTTCCGGGAAGGTATTGGTCATCTGGCTGATCTCGTAGGCTTCCTTGAGCCGCCCTTCGGCGGTCAGCCGCAGCCAATCGGGGATGTTGTTGTGCAGCGGGCAATGGGTCTGACAATAGGGCACACCACATTGGCTGCACCGGCTGGCCTGCTCCTTGGCCTTGGCGTCTGCGTACTCGGCGTAAATCTCATTGAAATCCGCCCGGCGTAGATTTGGCGGCCGCTTCTCCGGCATGTCCCGCTCAACGCTCACAAATTTCAGCATCGGCTGCTTCGCCATGACCCGACTCCTCGAAAATTACCCGGACCTGCGGGATATATCACAGCGAGAGAGAATAAAAGTAAGCGATACTGACCTATATTAAAGATAGTCAGCCATGCTGTCATATTTTTTTGAAAATTTGGCAAAATAAAGGACCGGATCGGACCTACAGGTCAGGACCAGACGGTCAAACCAACAAGCGCTGCAACACCCACAATGATTCGCCACCATCCAAACAAGGCATATCCATGCTTGGACACATAACTCAAAAGCCCCCGCACAACGAGGATCGCCGAAATGAAGGCGAGAACAAACCCGACAACAATTTCATTCAATGCCGAGGCGTCCAATACCTCCCTGTTCTTGTACAAATCATAGGAAAAGGCCCCCGCCATTGTGGGCATTGAAAGGAAAAACGAAAACTCCGCCGCTGCGCGTTTGCTGGCTCCCAACAATAACCCACCGACAATTGTGGCCCCTGACCGCGACGTGCCCGGCACCAACGCAAGGCACTGAATAAAACCGATCTTAACTGCCATCGCCAACGGAAACCGCATGGCGTCGTCATATTTGGGCTGAAGCCCAAGCCGATCAACAATCAACAGGATGAACCCGCCTATGATCAACATGACGGCAATCAGCATCGGAGTTTCAAACAGCACCGTCTTGATAAATCCATGCGCAAGCACACCGATGACGGCTGCGGGCAGAAACGCCAAAAAGATCGAAAGAATAAAGCGCCGCGCCTGCGGATCATGGGGTGCCGCCCGCACCACCGCCAACAACCGCGCCGCGTAGACCAGCAAAATAGCAAGAACCGCGCCAAGCTGGATCACCACCTCAAAGGTCTTGCCGGCGCTTTCAAATCCAAGGAAATGACCCGCCAGCAAGATATGCCCGGTAGAAGAGACGGGGATAAATTCGGTTAGCCCCTCAAGCAACCCAAGGAAGGCCGCAACAAGCGTGGTGGACGACTCCATCAGCCGTTGCGCAGGTTCTGTGCCGATTCCTTGATCGCATCATATTGACCGGACGGACGGAACCGCCAAAGGTAGTCCGGCAACACGGAGGCCATGCTGACAGGGTTAATCCCCAGATCATCAAAGCCTTTGGCGTCATCCGCCACAACGTTGTCATTGGACAGGTTTCTGACCTGATCGCGGGTCAGCACGGTGTTCGTGAACACCCCAAGCGTCATCGCCTGTGCCATATCAAACCCGAGGGCCATCAACCGCGCAATCCAGCGCGGCATATTCAGCACCAGCCGTCGGCGGTGCACTACGCCCAGCATCCGCTGCATCAGGTCGCGGAAGCTTTCCTTGTCTGGCCCACCAAGCTCATAGATGCCGCCCGCAACATCGCCCTTGATCGCCATTTCAGCGACCCGCGCCACATCGTCCACAAAGACCGGCTGAAACATCGTACCGCCGCCAACCACCGGCAAAATCAGGCTCATCCGGGTCAGCCCGGCAAACCGGTTAAAGAAATCGTCCTCGGTGCCGAATACAATTGAGGGCCGCAAAATGACTGCACCGGACATATGTTCCAGAACACCGGCCTCGCCTGCGCCCTTGCTTTTGGCATAGTCACTCTCGGCGTTCATATCCGCACCGATGGCAGAGATATGAACCATCCGTCCCACGCCGGTTTCAGATGCGATCCGCGCGACACGGGCCGCACCCTCGGCCTGCACGGCCTCAAAACGGTTCTTGCCCTTTTCCGCCAGGATACCGACACAGTTCACCACCACATCCGCCCCCGCCATCGCCGCACGAACAGACGCATCGTCGCGAATGTTGCACAAGACCGGTTCAACCTGCCCAACCACCCCGAAGGGACGCACAAAAAGCGCTTCGTTAGGCCGTCGAACCGCGACCCGGACACGCCACCCTGCCTTGGCCATCCGTCGCGCGATGTACCGCCCGACAAAACCGGACCCGCCATAAATGGTGACAAGATTGGTCATGATGATCCTCCAGCCGCATACTATACTCACGCGATGATGTACCCGCAGGACCACCTTCGGACAAGCAACAAATGGCATCGACGTCGCTATGTCTGCCGGATTGGATCATTTCTGGCGATAGGCAATTGACACCGCCGCGCCCGCCGCTTAAATCCCGCCACACGTGACCTGCCCAGGTGGCGGAATGGTAGACGCGCTAGCTTCAGGTGCTAGTACTGGCAACGGTGTGGAGGTTCGAGTCCTCTCCTGGGCACCACTTTTCCGAATATCCTGAATTCCCCGCAAAGAATCGGACGCCGGCGACAGCTTTGATTTGTTGTCCGCTGGCCTTCAACACGAAGGGGATCAAAGACATCGCAACAAAAGCAACATCACTCAGATGTGTAAGCCCTGTTCGGGTGGGCAGACGGACCGCACCGCAAGTTGGTGCAGAGCGGGTCAAAATCCTGAACGTTTGGAAAACCGGGTCAGAGGCAACGTCCGCGAACACGAAATGGATGGCATTCCAAACGCACAAGCGCCCGCGTTCCGCCCAAGGTGGCAGATCGCCCACCGCGGCCTGGTGGCACCGAACTGGAACCGATCAGCAGGTGAAAAGAGTGGCCTGACCTTCTTCAGAATCTGTCAAACCAACAAAGCGTATTTCACTTCGCGGAATGCAGTATCTCCAGAAGTTCATGTTGAGACAGAATGAAAGGATTTCCGCCCATGGATGATGCTTTGGACGCCGCTTCGGCAACTTCTGGATAATCTGCGATGGAAAGCCCTAGCCCTGCCAATCCAGGAAGCCCCATTTTCCGCGACCAACTGCGCAGCAAAGCAATGCCCCGACCTTTTTCACCCTCTGCAAAACAGGTGTCTAACAAGTGCAAAATCCAATGCAGACGCACAGATACTTCCGTCTGCGCTGCCGCTTTGCGCTGGTGCGATTCAAGGACAGCAGGAAGCAGTGCGCCGCAAATTCCGCCATGAGGGGCATTGGTTTTTCCGCCAATCACGCCCGCGAAACCATGCACCGCCCCAAGGCCCGCATTCGCCAGGGCCAAGCCGCCGGATGTGCTGACCCATGCCATGCGATCCCATGCCTCGGCGGTGTCGTTTTCTACCAAATCCTTCAGCGCATTAAGGCCAATTGGAATGGCGGCCCGGCACAGGGCGTCGGTCATCAGGTTGGATTTGATTGAGAGATATGGCTCAATCACCTGCGTTACTGCATCCAGCCCAGCCGCAAGCGCCACCTGCTTGGGCGCACCCTGCATCAAAGAGGGGTCAACAATCGCGATGTCGGGGACCATGCGCGGGTCGCGCAGGCTGACTTTGACGCCATGCTCGGGCACCAGGATCACAGCGTTCTTCGTGACTTCCGCACCGGTCCCCGCCGTTGTGGGCAGCGCGATCATCGGCAGCGGGGCGTGATCCAGAGGGCGACCGCCCCCAACCCCTTCGAGGTAGGTCAAAGGATTACCACTGCTGGGGATCAATGCCGCCAGCGCCTTGGCAAGGTCGAGAACAGAACCGCCCCCAAGCCCGACAACCACATCAGGTGTGCCGCCGTTCAACTGATGCAGCGCGCGCTCTATATCGGGCAAGCTGGGCTCATCTGCACAACGGGTCAATTCGGTCGTCAAACCCGCCGAGTGCAAATCATCCATCAACCACTGCGCACGCGCGACATCTGCCCCATGCACCACCAGAACAGAGGTGCCGAAGGTCGCAGCCAAGGCTGCGGTCTGCTGGCTCTGACCGCGCCCAAAATGGATCGCCTGGGGACTACAGAAAGAAAACATCACTTAAACGCTCATGGTTGCACGGACCGCTTTGCCCCATGCGGCGTATTTTTTCCCACGCTGATCTTCGTCCATCATTGGAGAAAACTTTGTTTCGCAGGCCCATGTCTCGGCGAATTCTGCCTGGTCAGGATACACGCCCGCGTGCATGCCAGCCAACCACGCCACCCCAAGCGCAGTGGTTTCCTGGTTCAAAGGTCTGTCAACGGGGGCTGATATAATATCTGACAGGAACTGCATCGCCCAATTGTTGGCCGACATGCCGCCATCGACCCGCAGTGTGGGCTGCACACCGGGTGCTTGCCAGTCCGCCGCCATCGCCTGTAGCAAATCACATGTCTGGTAACCGATGCATTCAAGTGCGGCCTTCGCCATTTCTGCGGGCCCTGTAGCCCGTGTCAGGCCAAATGCGGCCCCTCTGCAATCAGGATTCCAATAGGGTGCCCCCAGACCAACAAAGGCCGGAACGAGGATCAGGTTTTGTTGTGGATCTGCCTGTTCGGCCAGAGTCTGCGTTTCGGTCGCGTCCTGAATGATCTGCAGACCGTCCCGTAGCCATTGTACAACTGCACCTGCGACAAAGATGGACCCCTCAAGCGCATAGGTCGGTTTGCCATCAAGCTGATAGCCGATTGTGGTCAGCAAACGGCTCTTTGACATGACAGGGGTATCGCCCGTATTCAAAAGCGCAAAGCATCCCGTTCCATAGGTCGACTTAATCATACCCGGCTCAAAACAAGCCTGCCCGACTGTGGCGGCTTGCTGATCCCCGGCAACACCATTGATGGGAATCTCGCTGCCAATCAAATCCGACCGGGTACTGCCAAAATCGGCGGCACAGTCTTTGACCTGCGGCAACATCCGCATGGGTATATCAAGGAGATCACAGATCGTACTGCTCCACCGGCCCTTGCGAATGTCATAGAGCATGGTGCGGGCGGCGTTGGTGGCATCCGTAGCGTGGATTTTCCCGCCGGTCAGCTTCCAGATGAGAAAGCTGTCCACGGTGCCAAACAACACCTCCCCGTTTCGGGCCCGAACCCGTGCGCCATCTACATTGTCCAGGATCCATTTCAGCTTCGTACTGGAGAAATAGGGGTCGAGCAACAGCCCCGTACGCTCTGTAATCATCGCCTCATGGCCTGCACCGCGCAGCGTACGGCAGGTGTCCGCCGTGCGGCGGTCCTGCCACACGATCGCGTTATGTAGCGGCTGGCCGGTTTGCTTGTCCCAAACGATGACGGTTTCACGCTGATTGGTGATGCCGATTGAGGCAATTTGCGAAGCCGATATACCCGCGATCTTGATGACTTTTCGGCAGGTGGACAGCATCGTGTCACACAGATCCTGCGGAGTGTGCTCAACCCAGCCGGATTGTGGAAAATGCTGGGCGAACTCTTCTTGCGCGCTGGCACAGGCGGTCATCGCCGCATCGAACAGGATCGCTCGGGTTGATGTCGTGCCTTGGTCGATTGCCAGGACATAGGTCATGAATGGACCCCCGCTTGTTTGAGGTGAAAACAGCGGCCCCATCGTAAAGGGCCGCTGATCTTGGACGTATCCATCAAGTTTGTGAAACCGGGGCCAGTTAACCAGCCCCGGAACAAAGGCTTACTGCCAGGATTTGATCAACTCGTCATAAGCAATCGTAACTGGCGTTTCGTCCTCATTCGCCAGTTTTGCTTTGGGCGAACCGGGCTGAGACAACCAGTACTCTGGATCCTGCTCGTCGTTCATGACCGGACCAATATCGCCTTGGACACCGGCACGCTCCAGACGGATCAGAACTTTTTCCTGATCTGCACAAAGGCTGTCGAGCGCTTCCTGAGGAGACTTCGCACCGGACATAGCGTCACCGATGTTCTGCCACCACAGCTGCGCCAGCTTTGGATAGTCAGGTACGTTGGTGCCGGTTGGCGACCACTGAACCCGTGCTGGCGAACGGTAGAATTCGATCAAACCACCCAATTTCGGCGCACGATCCGTAAAGCTCTGGTGCTGGATCGTTGATTCACGAATGAATGTCAGACCAACATGGCTTTTCTTCACGTCCACAGTCTTGGATGTCACGAACTGCGCATAAAGCCACGCGGCCTGCGCACGATCCACTGGCGTGGATTTCATTAGCGTCCAGGAACCGGCGTCTTGGTAGCCGATCTTGGTGCCTTCGGTCCAATAGGAACCATGTGGCGAAGGTGCCATACGCCACTTTGGCGTGCCATCTTCGTTCATCACGGGCAGACCAGGCTCAACCGATGCTGCGGTAAACGCGGTGTACCAGAACATCTGCTGTGCGACGTTACCCTGCGCAGGAATTGGGCCTGCCTCAGAGAATGTCATGCCGGCAGCGGCCGGAGGAGAGTACTTTTCCAGCCATTCGATGGCCTTGGTCACAGCATAGACCGCCGCGGGGCCATTGGTTGCGCCACCGCGTGCGACACATGAGCCAACCGGCTGCGACTTGTCGTTAACGCGGATACCCCATTCGTCGACGGGCAGGCCGTTCGGCTCACCTACGTCACCGGCACCAGCCATGGAAAGCCAAGCGTCAGTATAGCGCCAACCCAATGACGGGTCTTTCTTGCCGTAGTCCATGTTGCCAAAGACTTCGCCTTCTACACCCAGACGTGACAGGTCACGGCCAGTGAAGAATTCCGCGATGTCCTCGTAAGCGGACCAATTGACCGGAACGCCCAGATCATAGCCATATTTGGCTTTGAAGTCGGATTTGTTCTGTGCGTCGTTGAACCAGTCATAGCGGAACCAATAGAGGTTCGCGAATTGCTGGTCGGGCAATTGGTAGACTTTGCCATCCGGGCCTGTGGTGAAGGACAGCCCGATAAAGTCTTCCAGATCAATATTCGGGTTGGTCACGGCGGCACCTTCGCCCGCCATCCAGTCGGTCAGGTTGCGTGCCTGCTGATAGCGCCAGTGGGTGCCGATCAGATCAGAGTCGTTGATATAGGCGTCATAGATGTTTTCGCCAGACTGCATCTGAGTTTGCAGCTTTTCAACAACGTCGCCTTCACCGATCAGATCATGCGTGACCTTGATCCCGGTGATGGCCTCAAACGCTGGTGCCAGAACGGTGGACTCATACGTATGAGTCCCAATCGTTTCGGAAACAACGTTGATAGACATGCCTGCATAGGGTTTTGCCGCATCGACAAAAAACTGAAGCTCAGCTTCCTGATCCGCACGCGACAGCGTCGACAAATCGCCGATTTCGCCATCCAGGAATGCGCGGGCCGCCTTCATGTCCGCGAACGCCGGCACAGCAAATAGACATGCCGCAAGCCCGATCGCAGTGGTTCCTTTAAGTCGCAAGTTCATCTTGGTTCCTCCCTAAAAGGTAGTGGTGGAGGCAACCCGGTTCTTGCGTGCCGGATTGCCCTTTCGATTAGACCCAGCGGAAAACCGCTATGGCGTAAAACAGGCTAACAATCAGCGCACCCCATTGCGGCGCACTGAGCAGTCCGAGCCAGGCCAGATTGATAAAGGCCGAGCCCAGCAGCGTGATGAACAATCTGTCACCACGGGTCGTTTCGATCCGCAGGATGCCGCTGCGCGGGGCCTCCGGGTATTTGATCGCAAGCACCGTAAAGGTTACCAGTGTTGCCGCTATGATCCCGAAGAAAGCGGCGGTCGGCCAAGTCCATGCCATCCATTCCATTGATTTCTCTCCTCTCTTAAACGCGGCCCAGGGCAAAACCCTTGGCGATGTAGTTGCGGACAAAGTAGATTACCAAAGCCCCCGGCAGGATCGTCAGAACCCCCGCTGCGGCCAGCACACCCCAGTCGATACCAGCAGCCCCCACAGTTCGGGTCATGGTGGCCGCAATCGGCTTTGCGTTCACCGAGGTCAGCGTCCGGCTCAGCAGTAGTTCAACCCAGCTGAACATGAACAAAAAGAACGCCGTGACACCGATACCGGAGGCCACCAGCGGTGTGAAAATACGGATAAAGAAGCGCGGAAAGGAATACCCGTCGATATAGGCCGTCTCGTCGATTTCCTTGGGCACGCCGCGCATGAACCCTTCTAAGATCCAAACCGCGAGCGGCACGTTGAACAGGGCGTGCGCCAAGGCCACAGCGATATGTGTGTCGAACAGGCCAACCGAGCTATAAAGCTGAAAGAACGGCAGCGCAAAAACCGCAGGCGGTGCCATCCGGTTGGTCAACAGCCAGAAGAACAGATGTTTGTCGCCCATGAAAGTATAACGGCTGAAGGCATAAGCCGCAGGCAGAGCGACAACCAACGAGATCACCATGTTCATGACCACATAAGCCATCGAATTGAGATAGCCAGTGTACCACGACGCGTCTGTCAGGATCGTCAGATAGTTGTCAAAGGTCAGATCCCGTGGCCACAAGGTGAAAGTGTTGAGGATCTCGGAGTTGGTCTTCAGGCTCATCATCACCAGCCAGTAGATCGGCAACAGCAAGAACAGCAGATAAAGCCCCATGACGATGGCGTTGCCCTTGATCTTGGGCAGGCCAAAACTGCGTTTCGGGGGGGTGAGGGTGAAGTCGGACATCAGTGACCATCCCTTTTATCGAGGTTCGTCATCACCGTGTAGAACACGTAAGACACCAGCAGGATCACAAGATAATACATGATCGAGAATGCCGCAGCGGGACCAAGGTCAAATTGCCCCAGCGCCATCTTGACCAGATCAATCGACAGGAACGTGGTTGAATTGCCCGGTCCCCCACCGGTCACGACGAAGGGTTCGGTGTAGATCATAAAGCTGTCCATAAACCGCAACAGTATCGCGATCATCAGCACCCCCATGATCTTGGGCAATTCGATAAAGCGAAACACCTTCCAACGGCTGGCCTGGTCAATCTTGGCCGCTTGGTAATAGGCGTCTGGAATGGATTGCAGACCCGCATAGGCCAAAAGCGCCACCAGCGATGTCCAGTGCCAGACATCCATGACAATGACCGTAATCCACGCTGCATAGAAATCTTGGGTGTAGTTATAGTCGATCCCCAACGCAGCAAGGGTATACCCCAGAAGGCCAATATCGACCCGCCCGAAAATCTGCCAGATCGTGCCGACCACATTCCATGGAATAAGCAATGGCAGTGACATCAGGACCAGACAAAGCGACGCCCAAAAACCTTTCTTGGGCATGTTCAATGCAACGAAAATTCCCAGGGGAATTTCAATGGCCAAAATGATCGCGGAAAAGGTGATCTGGCGGCCCAGAGCATTCCACATGCGCTCGGATGCCAGCATCTCCTCGAACCACTCCAAGCCAGCCCAAAAGAATTTGTTGTTCCCGAAGGTGTCTTGCACAGAGTAATTCACAACGGTCATCAAGGGGATGACCGCAGAGAATGCGACCAGCAGCAGGACTGGCAGAATGAGAAACCATGCTTTTTGATTAACAGTTTTGTTCATGTCAGGCCACCTTCGGCGCAACGCGCCAGCTATCGGAATAGACGTTTACACCTGCCGGATCGAACACAACGCGGTTCATATCGGGCGAAATATCAGCACCCTCAGCAGCAAGGATGTTGATCTCCGTGCCATGAAAATCTGCCCGGACGATCTTGTGGCGGCCAACGTCTTCGACCCGCTTTATCGTGACCGGCAAACCAGCATCACCCGCACTCAGTGATGTGAATTCTGGCCGAACTCCCAATTCAACCTTACCAGAAAGCGGCCCAAAGGCTTTGCCCAGCGAAATCTGCGTGCCCTCAATCACGGCCGTGTCACCGTCCACCTGCGCGGTCAGGACGTTCATGCCGGGTGAGCCAATGAAATAGCCGACGAATGTGTGCTCCGGCTGTTCAAAAAGCTGTTGAGGTGTGCCCATCTGGACAACCCGGCCATCAAACATCACCACGACCTTATCCGCAAAAGTCAGCGCTTCTGTCTGGTCGTGGGTCACGTAGATCATCGTATGCCCGAACTCATGGTGCAGGGACTTCAACTGCGTGCGCAACTCCCATTTCATATGGGGGTCAATCACCGTCAGCGGCTCGTCAAACAACAGCGCATTGACGTCCTCGCGCACCATGCCACGGCCCAGCGAAATCTTTTGCTTGGCATCCGCCGTCAACCCACGGGCCTTGCGGTCCAGCGTGGCTTCCATCCCGATCATCGCTGCGATCTGCTGGACACGGTCTTTGATATATGCGGGATCGGCCCCCCGATTGCGCAGCGGAAAGGCCAGGTTGTCGCGCACCGTCATCGTGTCATAAACCACCGGAAACTGGAAAACCTGCGCGATATTCCGCTCTGTTGTCGGGGCCATCGTCACGTCACGGTCATTGAACAGGATGCGCCCCTGACTGGGGTGCAGCAGGCCGGAAATGATATTGAGCAACGTGGATTTGCCACAGCCAGAGGCCCCCAGCAGCGCATAGGCTTCGCCATCGACCCAGTCGTGGTTCAGTTCCTTGAGCGCAAAGTCCTCTTCGCTGGTTGGTTTTGGCAGATAGGAATGTGCCAGGTTTTCGAGGGTGATTTTTGCCATTATTCTTCTCCCTCAGGCCGCAACTGCATAGGAAGCGGGCGCAATCGACGTGCCGTCCTGTGCAAAAATATAGACATGTTTTGGGTCCAAATAGACATTCAATGACGCACCGATTTCCAAGGCTTTTACGCCGTGAACAAGGCCAACCCAGTTTTCGCCGTGGTGGTCCAGATGGATAAAGGTTTCCGATCCGGTGATCTCGGTCACGTTCAATTTTCCCGTGAATTCAAGCGCACCCGGCGCCTGCTGCTCCAACTCGAGATGATTGGGACGAAATCCTGCAAGATAGCTGCCATCTTTCAAATCCTTAAAAGCGCCCGATGCGGAAACGGATTGTTTGTCGCCGAACAGCAAGCGGTCACCGGATTTACGGACATTCAGAAAGTTCATTGGCGGGTCGGAAAACACCCGCGCCGTTATGGCATTGACAGGCTGGCGATAGACCGTCGGTGTCTTGCCAAACTGGGTGATCCTGCCTTCCCACATCGCAGCCGTATGGCCGCCAAGCAGCAGCGCTTCTTCAGGCTCGGTTGTGGCATAGACAAAGATCGATCCCGCTTCTTCGAAGATTTTGGGGATCTCGGCGCGCAATTCTTCGCGCAGTTTATAATCGAGGTTGGCGAGGGGTTCGTCCAAAAGGACCAGCCCCGCATCTTTGACAAGCGCACGGGCAAGGGCGCAACGTTGTTGTTGCCCGCCTGACAGTTCAAGCGGTTTACGATCCAGAAAAGGTGACAGTTTCATCAGGTCAGCCGCCTTTTTGACCGCCGCATCAATTTGATCCCTGGATTGCCCCAACAGCCGCATCGGGCTGGCTATGTTCTCATAGACCGTCATTGACGGGTAGTTGATGAACTGCTGGTAAACCATGGCAACGCCCCGGTCCTGCACCCGCATTCCGGTCACATCCTTGCCGCCCCAGATGACCTTACCTGTGGTGGGCACATCCAGCCCCGCCATGACCCGCATTAGGGATGTCTTTCCCGACGATGTTGGGCCAAGCAAAACGTTCATCGTTCCTGATGACAGTTCCAGATCTGTTGGGTAGATATGTGTCTGGCCATTCATGACCGTGGACACCCCCTCAAGAACAAGTGACATTTCTCTCTCCCTTTCGCAGCTCAAACTGCGTGTTGCGTGGACGGGCTGGCGGCGGCATGCGCCATCCATCCGTCCAACGCATCAATTTCCTGTGGCGTCATTCTGAGCCCCAGCTTCGAGCGCCGCCAAATGATGTCTTCGGCTGTGTTGGCGAATTCGCGCTCAACCAACCAGCTTACTTCGCGTTCCGTCAGGTTTGACCCGAAATTTTGCCCCAGATCGCGCTCTGTTTTCGCGTCGCCCAGCAGGTCCGGGACTTCCGAACCATAGGCCCTGATCAGACGATCAACCCAGCGCTCAGTCAGAAACGGATACTTCGACTTCAACTTTGCCGCGAGCGGACCGATTCCATCAACCGGAAAATCACCCCCTGGAAGGGCGACACCGGCGGTCCATTTCGGGCCCGTCTGCGCAAAGAAAGGCGTAATTTTTTCCAGCGCGCTTTCTGCGAGCTTGCGGTATGTCGTGATCTTGCCGCCAAATACATTCAGGACAGGTGCCCCCGCAGATTGGTCCAGCTTCAGAACATAATCGCGTGTCGCAGCCGTCGCCGAGGTGGCCCCGTCATTATAGAGCGGGCGCACACCGGAATACGTAAAAACAATATCATCCTGCGTGACGGGTTTCTTCAGATACTTGGAGGCAAATCCCAAAAGGTAGTCCTGTTCTTCTGGGGTGCAGGTAGGTTTTTGATGCACGTCCACGTGGTCGGCATCGGTGGTGCCAATCAGGGTGAAATCAGTCTCATACGGGATTGTGAAAATGATCCGTCCATCTTCCCCCTGGAAGAAGTAGCACTTGTCGTGATCATACAGTTTGCGGGTGACGACATGACTGCCGCGCACCAGGCGGACGCCTTCGGTTGAATTTATCCGCATGGTGTTGCGAATGACGTCCTCGACCCAGGGGCCACCCGCGTTCACGATCATGCGCGCCGTCACGATGCGCCGCTCACCGCCCTTCCCTTCAAGTATGACCTGCCACATCCCATCCACTTGCGTGGCCGACACTACCTTGGTCCGCACATTGATCCGGGCTCCGCGCGCTTTTGCATCTCGGGCATTCAGGACCACCAAACGGCTGTCCTCGATCCAGCAATCAGAATATTCATAGGCCTTTTCAAACCGGTCCTGAAGTGGCGCACCTTCTGGTGCCCCCTTCAAATCCAGCGAAGTTGTCCCCTGTAGAAGGGTTCTTCCGCCCAGGTTGTCGTACATGAAAAGCCCCAAACGGATGAGCCAGGCCGGCCTGCGACCCTTCATCCACGGCATGAGAACGTTCAGGACTTTTGAAGTTGGCGTGTCGCTCTCGAAGCGCATGTCCTTGTGGTAGGGCAGCACAAAACGCATCGGCCATGAAATATGCGGCATCGCCTTCAGGAGGGTCTCGCGCTCGATCAGGGCTTCTCGGACGAGGCGAATTTCCCAATACTCAAGATACCGAAGGCCGCCATGAAACAACTTGGTTGAGGCCGAGGACGTCCCGGAGGCCAGATCGTTCATTTCTGCCAGTTCAACGCTTAGACCACGGCCAACTGCGTCTCGGGCGATACCACACCCATTGATGCCACCCCCAATGACGAACAGATCAACAGTGTTCTGATTTTCTTGCTGGCCCAATGAAGCCTCCCCGCATTCATTTACGCAACAGCCTCCCAGCCCGCGACGTCGCGTAAGTCAACACTACAATGCACAGCGTAGCAATAACGAATGTTCGTTTTTTTTCGATTTTTCGCAAATTGCTGAAAACTATGTGTTTTTATTTTCGAATTCGCACCTTTTTTGATATTTAGAACCAAATACCGGCCTGCAACCTTGACGAGACACCGAGTCTGCTGGCTGATATAGATGAACGGCACCCCGCTTTTGGGTTGATGGACGGGTGAAGTGATGGAGTAGGTGATGGCCTCAAATTTCAGGCAAAAAGAGATCCTTGATCTTGCCCGCAAGGAAGGGAAAGTCACTGTGGACGCTCTTGCGGATCTTTACGACGTCACTGTGCAAACCATCAGGCGCGACCTTTCCGATCTTGCAGAAAGTGGCCGCCTTGAAAGGGTGCACGGCGGTGCGGTTGTACCCTCCGGTGTTGTGAACATTGTCTATGAAGAACGCCGCCGCCTGAACGATGTTGGCAAAAAGGCGATTGCTGTCGAATGTGCCCGCGCGATCCCCGATGGGGCATCGGTTTTTATGAACATCGGCACGAGCACCGAAGCGGTCGCGCAGGAGTTGCTGGATCACGAAAACCTGCTGGTGGTCACAAACAACCTGAACATCGCGAATATTCTGGCGATCAATCACAGTTGCGAAATCATCCTGGCCGGGGGGGTCTTGCGCCGCGCAGATGGCGGCATCGTTGGCGGTTTGACAGTCGAGATGGTCAAGCAGTTCAAGTTTGACTACTCGGTCCTGGGCTGCTCGGCCATTGATGCAGACGGTGATCTTCTGGATTTCGATGGGCAGGAAGTCATGGTGAGCAGAACAGCGATTCAGCGGTCTCGCGAAGTTATGATTGTGGCCGACAACCTCAAGTTTGCCCGCAAAGCACCCCTGACGATTTGCTCATTGAGCGATGTTAACGTGCTGTTTACCGACGGCAAGTTGTCCCCGGACCTGACGGCCAGTTGCGACAACTGGGGCATTCGACTTGTGACGGTATGAACATATCTCCGGTTTCCCCCGGCACGGGATTTCGATGAAGCGCCGGACCGAAACCGGCTGGTTGTTCGTGGGCCGAGGTTAAAGGACTTCATGCGAAGATCGGCCCACTTGCGGCCGAAACCGTTATTTTTGCAAAAGCTGAAGTATTGCTCTCAGGGTATTGCTCAGCAATGTCCAGAAAAGCGGTCAGGTAGAGCGACTGACCACCACCTCTGATACGCCAACCCAAAGCACAGGATAACGTGAGAACCGTCCCGGTTCGACGCCGTTTTCAATCGCGTCAAGGGCCAAGCGCCCTGCAAACCGGGTTTTGGACAGGTCAGCGCGGGGCGCTGAACAATCGTCTCGGAGGGGAAAGGTTCTGAAAATGGAATTTTGTGTAACGCTTGATGTCCGGTGCATTAAAGGTGAACACTTGGGAACACGTACATTTCGGCCATGAGGCCCCGGAACACCGGGAACGTCAGGGCCGTATCCCAATTTGAATGAGGACCGTTTGGCATATCTGGGAATTGATCTGGGAACATCGGGCCTGAGAATTCTGTTGATAGATGAGGCTGGGACGCCATTGGCGTCAGCACAGGCGCACTATGACGTCCAGCGCCCTCATCCGGGCTGGTCTGAACAAGCCCCGGCAGACTGGATCGCCGCGCTGGAAGCGGCAATTTCAGAGATCGGGGAAACCACACCGGAATTTGCGCAAATCCGTGGGATCGGCGTGGCCGGTCACATGCATGGCGCGGTTTTGCTTGATGAAACCGACACGGTGCTCAGGCCGTGCATCCTGTGGAACGATACCCGGAGCCATGTCGAAGCGACCAGGCTGGACGGAATACCGGACTTCCGCTCGCTGAGCGGAAATATCGTCTTTCCCGGTTTCACCGCGCCAAAGCTTGACTGGGTACGGACACAGGAACCCGACATCTTCAAACGGATCGCAAAGGTGCTGCTGCCTGCCGCCTTTCTCAATCTGTACCTGACCGGAGAATATGTCAGCGACGTTTCGGACGCGGCGGGCACATCCTGGCTGGATGTGGCACACCGGGCGTGGAGCGATACATTGCTGGGCCACGGCGGCCTGAGCGTCGCAGCAATGCCCCGGCTGGTCGAAGGGTCAGAGCCTGCAGGTCAATTGCGCGCAGACCTGCAACGCAGGTGGGGGATGGACCACGCAGTGACCGTGGCGGGCGGTGCCGCTGACAATGCCGCGGCCGCCTGTGGCATGGGTGTGATGAACGAAGGGCAGGGCTTTGTTTCGCTTGGAACGTCCGGCGTTGTTCTGGCCGCACGCAACATCTGCCAACCCGCCCCGGAAACGGCCGTCCATACATTTTGCCACGCCGTACCCGACAGGTGGTATCAGATGGGGGTCATGTTGTCGGCAACCGACAGTCTGAATTGGCTCAGCACCGTTGTGGGACAAAGCCCCGGCGAACTGACGCAGGAATTGGGGTCGGACCTGAAGGATCCGTCGACCCTGATGTTCCTGCCCTATCTGTCCGGAGAACGCACCCCGCATAACGATGCTGCCATCCGGGGGGGATTTGTCGGGCTATCAACCACAACCACCCGCGCGGATATGACCAGAGCGGTGTTGGAAGGTGTATCATTCGGCTTGCGCGATTGCCTTGACGCGATCCGTGATACAGGCACGTCAATGGAGACCCTCTTTGCCATAGGGGGCGGGGCCGCGTCGGACTATTGGCTTGCCTTGTTGGCGACCGTATTGGAAACACCGCTTCGCCGACCCGAGGGGGGCGAATTTGGCGCAGCACTCGGGGCGGCCCGACTGGGGCAAGTTGCGGCCACGGATTCGCAGGTCGACGATGTGATGCACAGACCCGCAAATGTCACAACATTTGTCCCGCAGGACTATTTGGTGACGAGATACCAAGCCGCTCATGATCGGTTCAGGCGCGCCTACCTGCCGCTGCGCGGTATGATGTGACCAGGCCGTTCCGCCGACCCCGGTGAGTTTCGGCACGCCACCCTTTTGAGCGCGCCAGTTGCGCAGCTTCCATTCCTTTTGCCGCGCTCCTTGCCCCTTGCCCGTCGGCTTGCCTAAAGTGCCATACGCCCACCGGGCGCCTCACATGCACAGGAAAATGACATGGCGACTTCCGACATCAAAGCCGAATTTCTGATCCCGACCCAGGAACTGCGGGACGATCTGCCGTTCTTTACCAAAACGCTTGGGATGCGGTTGGAGAATATTTTCCCCGCCGACAACCCCTCCGTCGCCAGTTTCTCCGGTCATGGCGTACGGGTGCGTATTGAAAAAGGGGCGGACGCCGCGCCGGGCCGCCTGCGTATCCTGACCGACACCCCGGAAGCCTTTGCTGATGGCCAGTTGCACCTGACCGCACCCAACGGCACGCAGGTCGAAATCGTGCCGTTGTCACCCAGCTACGAACAACCGGAAACACAGCACGAATTCGCCATCCGCCGCCTCCGGGACGAGGCCCCTTGGATCATCGGACGCGCGGGAATGCATTACCGCGATTTGATTCCGACGCGGTTGGGCGGCTCAATCATCGCCAGCCACATCCGCATCCCTGATGGCGGCCCTGTCCCCGATATGGTGCATTACCATACCGTCGGGTTTCAGCTGATCTTTTGCTACAAGGGGTGGGTGGACGTCCTGTACGAAGATCAGGGGGACATGATCCGTCTGCACGCAGGCGATTGCGTCACCCAGCCACCGGGCATCCGCCACCGCGTTGTCGAAGCGTCGCCCGAAATCGAAGTCATTGAAATCGGCGTCCCGGCAGAACACATCACCACCATTGACCACGAGATGACCCTGCCAAACGGAAAAGGCGATCCAAACCGCGAATGGGACGGTCAGACCTTTGTGCACCACGTCAAGGATCAGGCGACATGGGCACCGTTCCGCATTCCTGGGTTTGTTGCGCGGGAAACCGGGATTGCAGCGGGCACCAAGGGGGTGGCCGGTATTCAGGTTGTACGCAAGGGAAATGGCACCCCCTCGCCCTCAACGCATGACGCAGACATACACTTCACCTTTGTCATGGACGGCACCATGACACTTGATGCCGATGGGCATCCCCCCCGCGACCTTCAGGCCGGTGATGCATTTGTCATCCCGCCGGGGATGGTCGCGCAATACACCAAGTGCTCCGACGGTCTTGAGTTGCTGGAAGTGGCTCTGCCTGGAGACTTCGAAACAGTTGTTCATTTGGGTTGATCTCGGTCGCCACTCGAAAGCGTTACTGAATATCGGAATTTTTCCCAATTCCGTAACATTTCTCTTGTCTCGCGCCCACTGACTTCCTAATGTTCGGTTCTCAGGAGGAGACCTACATGCAAGCATTTATCTGCGATGCGCAGCGCACGCCTATCGGACGTTTCGGTGGCGCTTTGGCATCTGTGCGTGCCGATGACCTTGCGGCGGTGCCGATTGCTGCGCTGATGGCGCGCAATCCCGGTGTGGACTGGTCGCGTGTGGATGATGTGATCCTGGGGTGTGCCAATCAGGCGGGTGAAGACAACCGCAACGTGGCGCGCATGGCCGCGCTTCTGGCCGGTCTTCCTGTTGATGTGACCGGGGCCACGATCAACCGGCTTTGCGCCTCAGGCATGGACGCGGTCGGATCACTTGCCCGTGCGATTCGCGCAGGCGACCTTGATCTGGGAATCGCGGGCGGCGTGGAAAGCATGACACGCGCGCCTTTTGTGATGCCCAAGGCCGAAACTGCCTTTTCGCGCAACAACGCGGTGTACGACACCACCATCGGCTGGCGGTTCGTGAACCCCGAGATGAAAGCGCGGTACGGCGTCGATACCATGCCCCAGACAGCGGACAACGTGGCCAATGACTATGACGTCAACCGCGCGGACCAGGACGCGTTCGCGTGGCGCAGCCAACAGCGGTGGGATGCAGCCGACAGGGCCGGTGTCTTTGCCGAAGAAATCGCACCCGTGACCATTCCACAGCGCAGGGGCGATCCGATTGTCGTGGACCGCGACGAACATCCGCGCCCGGCGACAACCCCCGAACAGCTGGCCAAATTGCGCGGCATCAATGGTGCGGACATGACGGTGACGGCGGGCAACGCTTCTGGCGTGAACGATGGCGCCGCCGCGATGTTGATTGCCTCGGAACAGGCCGCCAAGGATCACGATCTGACCCCCATCGCCCGCGTTGTGGCAATGTCAGCGGCCGGTGTTGAACCCCGTGTCATGGGCATTGGCCCGATCCCCGCCTGCCACAAGGTATTGGCCCGCGCCGGGCTGAGCATCGACCAGATGGACGTGATCGAGTTGAACGAAGCCTTTGCCGCACAGGGCATCGCCACCCTGCGCGCCTTGGGCGTGCCGGATGACGCACCATACGTGAACGCCAACGGCGGGGCCATCGCCATCGGCCATCCGCTTGGTATGTCTGGTGCGCGTCTGGTGATGACCGCGGCCTTGCAATTGAAACGAACCGGGGGCCGTTATGCGCTCTGCACGATGTGCGTGGGCGTGGGACAAGGCGTTGCTCTCATTCTTGAAAGGACCTGAACGATGTATGCACAGATGATCAAGTCTACCGGCGAGGGTGTGAAATCTCTCGAAGATATGGACCCGGACGAACGCGCCTTTCAGGAGCGGATCAACGCGGGCGGCAAGATCGAGCCGAAAGACTGGATGCCGGAAGGGTATCGCAAGAACCTGATCCGCCAGATCGGCCAGCATGCCCATTCCGAAATTGTCGGCCAACTGCCCGAAGGCAACTGGATCACCCGCGCGCCCACACTGGAGCGCAAGGCGATCCTGCTGGCCAAGGTGCAGGATGAGGCGGGGCATGGCCTGTATCTCTACTGCGCGGCTGAAACGCTGGGCGTGACCCGCGATGATCTCACCCGCGACCTGCTGTCGGGCAAGATGAAATATTCATCCATCTTCAACTATCCCACGCTGACCTGGGCCGATATGGGCGCGGTTGGCTGGCTGGTTGATGGCGCGGCGATCATGAATCAGGTGCCGCTGCAACGCACGTCCTACGGCCCCTACGCCCGCGCAATGGTTCGTATCTGCAAAGAGGAATCGTTCCACCAGCGGCAGGGCTACGACATCATGATGAAGATGGCGAACGGCACCGAAGCGCAGCGCAAGATGGCGCAGGATGCGTTGAACCGGTTCTGGTATCCGTCGTTGATGATGTTTGGTCCCTCGGACAAGGAATCAGTGCATTCCGCGCAGAGTATGGCGTGGAAAATCAAGATGAATACCAACGATGAATTGCGCCAGAAGTTCGTGGATCAGACCGCACCACAGGCCGAATACCTCGGCCTGACAATCCCGGACGAGCACCTCAGATGGAACGAGGAAACCGGCCATTACGATTTCTCCGAACCCGATTGGAATGAGTTTTTCGATGTGCTGCGCGGCAATGGCCCTTGCAACACCGAGCGGCTGGAAGCGCGCAACAAGGCCTGGGATGACGGCCGTTGGGTGCGCGAGGGTCTCTTGGCCCATGCCGCCAAGAAACGCGCACGGAAATTGGCAGCGGAATGACCCAATTCCTTCAAAGGAATTGGCCAGGAGTTTTTGAAAACTCCTGGACCCGCATCAAACAAAAGGAAGCACAGCAATGAGCAGCCCGGAAACAAGCCCCTACGCCGACACCAAGGCGACCGAGCACGGCGAAACCCGCAAGACCGAATGGCCCCTTTGGGAGGTCTTTATTCGCGGACAACATGGGCTGAGCCACCGTCATGTCGGTTCGCTCCACGCGCCGGATGCCGAAATGGCGATCAAGAACGCGCGCGATGTCTATACCCGCCGCAACGAAGGCGTCAGCATCTGGGTGGTGGAGGCAGTACATATCGCCGCTTCGTCACCCGAGGAAAAGGGATCGCTTTACGAGCCATCCAACGACAAGGTATACCGTCACCCCACTTTCTTTGACATTCCTGACGAAGTGGGGGCGATGTGAGCGACGCATTATTCGAATTCGCCTGCCGGATGGGCGACAACACGTTGGTGCTGGGCCACCGCGTCTCTGAATGGTGCGGCGTGGCCCCGGTGCTGGAAGAAGACATTGCGCTGGCCAATACCGCGCTGGATCTGATTGGCCAGACCCAGTTGTGGCTGGGTCTGGCAGGCGAGGTCGAGGGCAAGGGACGCGACGCGGACGCGCTCGCCTTTCGCCGCGATGTCTGGGATTTTCGCAATGTTCTGTTGGTGGAACAGCCCAACGGCGACTTTGGCCATACGATGCTGCGCCAGTTCCTGTTTGACGCCTGGCATCTGGAATGCCTCAAGGGGCTGATCGGGTCGTCGCATGACCAGGTTGCCGCAATCGCTGAAAAATCCAGCAAGGAAGTGACCTACCACCTTGAGCGGTCGTCCGACACGGTGATCGGGTTGGGCGATGGCACCGAAGAAAGCCATGCGCGCATGCAAAAGGCGCTGGATCGTCTGTGGCCCTTTGTGGGCGAGATGTTTGTGTCCGATGATGTTGATGCGGCCATGATCGCACAGGGCACAGCACCCGATCCTGCCGGCCTGCGCGCACCCTTTGACGCGCGGTTGTCCGATGTATTGGGTGAGGCAACGCTGGTGCCGCCAGAGGATGACTTTACACACAAGGGCGGGAAATCCGGCGTGCGGCATTCCGAACATCTGGGTCACATGCTGGCGCAGATGCAGTGGCTGCAACGCGCCTACCCGGATGCGACATGGTAAAACCTGCTCCCGCACCCGTTCCGGGCCTGACCCCGGACTTCGGCGCGAACTTTGGGGCTCCGGATCAGGTCGGGGGCGCGATGCCGGATATCGCAACTGTCTGGAACTGGCTTGGCCAGATCCCCGACCCCGAAATCCCGGTTATTTCCCTCACTGACCTTGGCATCATCCGTGATGTGGTGTGGGACGGTGACACCTTGATCGTGACCGTAACCCCCACCTATTCGGGCTGCCCCGCGACCTCGATCATCAACCTTGATATTGAAACCGCCCTGCGCGCCCATGGCATTGAAAAGCTGACCCTCAATCGCCGGCTGTCCCCCGCCTGGACCAGCGATTGGCTGACCCAGGAGGGCCGCGCCAAGCTGGAAAAATACGGTATCGCCCCGCCCCAATCGGCAGGTGGTCCGAAACATTGCCCGCATTGCAAATCCACCAAAGTGGAAAAGATCAGCCAATTCGGATCGACCCCTTGCAAGGCGCAATGGCGGTGCCAGGACTGCCTTGAACCTTTCGACTATTTCAAATGTATCTGAGGCACCCATGAGCCAGTTTCACCCCGTGACAGTCACCGATATTCACCACACCATCCGCGACGCGGTGGTGCTGACGCTAAAGCCGGAGGATCACGATGTATTCGATTTTACCCAAGGTCAGTATCTGACCTTCAAACAGGATTTCGACGGCACCGAATTGCGTCGCAATTATTCGATTTGCGCCGGGTTGGATGATGGCAAATTGCAGGTTGGCATCAAACGTGTCGACGGCGGGGCGTTTTCGACCTTTGCCAACACCGAACTGAAAGTTGGCGACACGCTGCATGTGATGCCGCCGCAAGGCAAATTCTTTACGGCGATCGAACCGGACAAGGCCAAGAACTATCTTGGCTTTGCAGGGGGGTCCGGCATTACTCCGGTACTATCGATCCTGAAAACCGTTTTGCGGCGCGAACCGCTGTCCACCTTCACCTTGGTCTATGCCAACCGGGCGGTGAACACGATCATGTTCCGCGAGGAACTGGAAGATCTCAAGAACCATTTCATGGGGCGCCTGACGATCATTCATATGCTGGAATCCGGTCAGGACATCGACCTGTTCACCGGCCGTGTAGATCAGGACAAATGCGAAGCACTGTTTAAACGCTGGATCGACATCGCCAGCATCGACACGGCGTTCATCTGCGGGCCCGAGCCAATGATGCTGGCCATTGCGGACAGTCTGAAAACCCATGGGATGGGCGATGACCAGATCAAGTTTGAGCTGTTCAGCGAAAGCCAGCAGGGGCGTCTGGCCAAACAGGAAATGGCAAAGCGCAGCGAAGGGCGGAAGGGCACCGAAGTCACCGTCATCATCGACGGTGCCCAACGGACCTTCACCATGCCCAAGGGGCAGTCTGTGCTCGAAGCTGCGCTTGAGAATGGTCAGGACGCGCCCTTTGCCTGCAAGGCGGGGGTTTGTTCGACCTGCATGTGCAAGGTGCTGGAAGGCGAGGTCGAGATGCTGTCAAACCACGCGCTTGAGGATTACGAGGTCGAGCAAGGCTATGTGCTGTCGTGCCAGTCCTATCCAATCACAGACAAGTTGATAATCGACTACGATCAGCATTGATTTCCACCCGTCCCGAACCTTATCCCGGATCACGTCCGGGGCGCGATGAACCAGAAAACAAGAGGAGGCCCGCCATGCTCGATGTCCAAAGCTTCGCTGCAGGCCAGTGGATTGCGCCCGGTGCAGGTGCGCGCACAATCGCCAGCGCGATCACCGGCGATGTGATTGCCCACGCCGGAAACGATGCGCTGGACGTGCAGGCGATGCTGTCTTATGCCCGCGAAATGGGCGGCCCCGCGCTGCGCAAGATGACTTTCCATGACCGCGCCCGGATGCTCAAGGCGGTCGCAATGTATCTGATGGCGCGCAAACAGGCGCTTTATGATCTTAGTTTTGACACCGGTGCCACGCTCAGCGATCATCAGATCGACGTGGATGGCGGCATCGGCACGATGCTGGTTTTTGCCTCCAAAGGACGGCGCGAAATGCCGGATGGGCATGTCTATCTGGACGGGCCACCCGAACAACTGGGGCGCACCGGCACGTTCATGGGGCGGCACATCTGCACGCCACTGCAGGGCGTGGCGGTGCATATCAATGCTTTCAACTTCCCGGTCTGGGGAATGCTGGAGAAACTGGCCCCGACCCTGCTGGCGGGCGTTCCCGCCATCGTGAAACCCGCCACGGCAACCTGTTATGTAACAGAAGCCTGCGTGCGGATGATGCTGGACAGTGGACTGTTGCCCAAAGGGGCGCTGCAATTGGTCAGCGGCGGTTTGGGCGACATGCTGGATCATCTGGACTGTCAGGATGCAGTGGCCTTCACCGGCTCTGCCGATACTGCGTTGAAGCTGCGCGGCAATCCACGTCTGATGCAGAACTCGGTGCGCTTTGCCTCTGAGCAAGACAGCCTGAACGCCTCTGTTCTTGGCCCCGATGCGACACCCGGCACGCCCGAATTTGATCTGTTCGTCAAGGAAGTGCAGCGCGAAATGACCGCCAAGGCGGGTCAGAAATGCACCGCGATCCGGCGGATCATTGCCCCAGCGGCGCAGATCGACGCAGTGATTGCGGCCCTGTCCGAGCGACTGGCCAGGATCGCCATCGGCGATCCCCGGCTTGAGACAACCCGCATGGGCGCGCTTGTGTCAGCCAGCCAGAAACGCGATGTGCTGGAAAAGGCGGCGCTGATCGGAGCAGAGGCAGAGCAGGTTTTTGGAGATCTGGACGGGTTCGCAGTGACCGGTGCAGACCGGGACAAGGGCGCGTTTGTCCCCCCCATGCTGTTTCACTGCGCAAACCCGGATGCGGCGGAACGGGTGCACGATACCGAAGCCTTTGGCCCGGTTTCGACAATCATGCCATACCGTAATCTAGGCCACGCGATTGACCTGCTGAACAAGGGCAAGGGGTCGCTGGTCGCGTCGATCATCACCAACGACAGCGAGGTCGCCCGCGAAATCACCCTGGGGTCGGCGGCGTTTCATGGCAGGCTCTATTTCAACAACCGCACCTCGATGGGAGAGGCGACAGGGCACGGATCCCCCCTGCCTCACATGGTGCATGGCGGACCGGGGCGCGCGGGCGGAGGAGAAGAATTGGGCGGTATCCGCGGTGTGATGCACTACATGCAGCGGACAGCGGTTCAGGGCAGCCCCGACATCTTGACGGCCATTGGCAAGCAATGGGTGCCGGGGGCCACCGAGATTTCCGACCGCGCGCATCCCTTCACCCGGACCTTCAACGAAATTGATCTGGGCGAAACCTTCAATTCGCCGTCCCGCACCATCACGTTGGACGAAATTGAGACATTTGCCCATTTCACCGGCGATACCTTCTATGCCCACATGGACGAGGAGGCGGCCAAGGCGAACCCGTTTTTCCCCGGTCGCGTGGCGCATGGCTACCTCCTGCTCAGTTTTGCGGCGGGGCTGTTTGTTCAACCGGATCCGGGTCCGGTTCTGGCCAACACGGGCCTGGACAACCTGCGCTTCATGGCCCCTGTTTCAGCGGGCGACAGCATCCGCGTGCGGTTGACAGTCAAACACAAAACCCCCCGCAACGAGGACTACGGCGAGGTGCGCTGGCATGTCACGCTGTTCAATCAGGACGATGAGACAGCGGCCGAATATGAGCTGCTGACGATGAATGCCTACTGATTTCGCCGCACATATCGCCGATCTCCGAAACCTTGGCGGGCAACGGGTCTGGTCGCTGATGATCAGCCTGTTTGGTGATCTGGCGCAGGCCGAGGGCGACATGATTGATGGCCCGGTGTTGTCGGCGATCATGAACACCTTGCAAGTGAAACCCGAAGCGGTGCGCGTCGCCCTGCATCGCCTGCGCAATGACGGGTGGATCGTATCACAGAAATCCGGGCGGATCAGCCGCCACAGCCTGACCGAAAAGGGGCGGCGCGAAAGTGCGGCAGCCAGCCCGCGCATCTACGCAGGGCCAGCATCGCACAGCGAGGATTGGCAGGTCGTGCTCTTGCGCGACACCCCTGCGGACACATTGGCTGAGATGGAAACGCGCGGTTATGTGTCCTTGTTTCCGCGCGTCCTTTTTGGGCCGGTATCGGCCACCGCGCCACCAGACGCGATGGTCCTGACTGGTGACACCATACCGGCGTGGGTCCGCGATCAAGCCGCGCCGGACACCCTGCGGGGCAGCTACGCAGCCTTACATCGCTCGCTGGCCGATCTGTCGGGTGCCTTGCCCCCCGCACCAGATTTGAGCGCCGTGGAGATTGCCGTACTGCGCTGTCTGATCGTGCACAATTGGCGCCGGCTGGTTCTAAAACATCCGCCCCTGCCCCGCGCATTGGTCAGCGATGACTGGCCGGGGCATCGCTGTCATCTGCTGGTCGTTGACCTGCTGGACCGGTTTCCACGCCCCGAACTGACAAAAATCGAACTGCATCAGGCTGCGTGAGCGCGACAAAACCTGTGCTTTCCCAAGCTGCGCAAGAAGGCTATAGCGAACGCCATGACAAACTACGTATATCAGAATGATCTGCCCGACGATCTGGACCTTGGCCCGGTTGTCGCCATTGACTGCGAAACCATGGGTTTGAACCCGCACCGCGACCGGTTGTGCGTTGTGCAATTGTCCGGTGGCGATGGGAACGCCCATCTGGTGCAGATCGCCATCGGCCAGACCGATGCGCCCAATCTATGCCGTCTGTTGATCGACCCGGATGTGCTCAAGCTTTTCCATTTTGGCAGGTTTGACATTGCCGCGATGCTGAACGCATTTGGCGTTCTCACCGCGCCGGTCTATTGCACCAAAATCGCCAGCCGGCTGATCCGCACCTACACGGACCGTCATGGATTGGCCAAACTGTTGCAGGAACTGCTTCAGATCGACATTTCCAAGCAACAACAGTCGAGTGACTGGGGCGCACCAAAGCTGACGAATGCACAGATCGAATATGCTGCATCGGACGTGCTTTACCTGCACCGTTTGCAGGACGCGCTGAACAAGCGACTGGATCGTGAGGGACGGATGGAAATCGCGCAGGCCTGTTTCGATTTCCTGCCGATGCGCGCGCGGCTTGATCTGGAAGGGTGGCCCGAAACGGACATCTTCGCGCATTCATGACGACCCCTTTCCTTGATACGGCCCGCCGCGTCATTCTGACCGAGGCAGAGGCCCTGACCACATTGGCCAACGGCCTGGATGAACGATTCCGTGACGCCATAGACCTTCTGCGCCATTGCCGTGGCAGGGTCATCGTGACAGGCATCGGCAAGTCCGGGCATATCGGGAACAAGATCGCGGCCACCCTGGCCAGCACCGGCACGCCCGCGCAATTTGTGCACCCCGCAGAGGCCAGCCATGGCGATCTGGGCATGATTACCCGTGATGATGTGGTTCTGGCGATTTCAAATGGCGGCGAGGCCGCGGAACTGGCAAATCTCATCGCCTATTCGCGCCGCTATGATATTCCGCTGATCGGTCTGACCAGCCAGGAAAGCAGCACACTGGGTCGCCAGTCCGATGTGATCTTGCTGTTGCCGCAAGCCGGGGAAGCCTGTGGCACCGGCATCGTGCCGACAAATTCGACCGCGATGACCTTGGCAATGGGCGATGCTCTGGCCGTGGCGCTGATGGAGAACCGGGCCTTTACGGCTGAACATTTCCGCGACTTCCACCCAGGTGGTAAACTTGGCGCTCAGTTGAGCCGGGTGAGCGATCTGATGCACCGGGGCGCGGCGATACCGCTGGTCCACCACACCGCCGGCATGGCAGATGCGCTGATGGAAATTTCCGGCAAGGGGTTCGGCGTCACGGGGGTGACGGACGATCACGGCAAGCTGATCGGGATCATCACAAACGGAGACCTGAGCCGCCACATGGATGGATTGATGAACCTGGTTGCCAGGGACGTCATGACGGCCAACCCGGTGACAATTGGACCGGACGCGCTGGCTGAAAAGGCGATGGGGCTTATGAACGCCAAGCAGATCACCTGCCTTTTGGTGGTTGACCCGACCCAGCCCGATTTGCCCGCCGGCGTGTTGAATATCCACGACTGTCTGCGTGTGGGTTTGGGGTGATTTGCCATGCAGGCGGACCGCTATTCAAAAATGGTACTTTGGCTCAAGGTTCTGCTGCCGTTGATGGCGCTGGCGCTTCTGTCGACCCTGTTCCTGCTGTCGCGCAAGGTTGATCCCGAGCTCGCAATCCCCTTTGCAGACAAGGAGATTCAGGACCGCTTGCGTGACCAGATCGTGACTGGGCCCTTTTATTTCGGAACCACCGCCGATGGTGATCAAGTCGCCTTTTCCGCCGACACGCTGACCACACCTCCTGACAATGCCGGCACAAATCGCGCCCATGGGGTGAATGTCGTGATGGACCTGGCATCGGGTGCGCAGGTCACCCTGTCATCTGACATCGGCCTTTTTGACATCGCAGGAAACCTTGCCGACCTGCAAGGCCATGTTGTGATTACCACCTCGACGGGGTACCGGGTCGAAAGCGATCAAATGCTGGCGCGGCTGTCCACGCTGGATGTCCGGTCGCCTGGTCCGGTCCATTCGGTTGGTCCGCCTGGGACGCTGGTGGCGGGCCAGATGGTGCTCAGCTCCGATGGCCAAGACGGTGCTGCTCAATTGGTTTTCACAAACGGTGTGAAACTGGTATACACGCCGAAACAAGACAAAGAGTGACCACCGTGAGACTATTGTTTACCTTATTGCTGCCCTTGTTTTTGGTCCTTCAGACCACCCTGGCAGCGGCACAGGGCACCAATGTCGCCTTTGGAACGATTCGCCAGGACACCAACCTGCCCGTTGAAGTGACGTCTGATAACCTGTCTGTCGATCAGGAAACGGGTGTGGCGGAGTTCACCGGGAACGTCCTGATCGGTCAGGGTGAGATGCGGCTGTCCGCGCCGCGGGTTCTGGTGATTTACGACCAGGACAACCGTGGTATTGCGCGAATGGAGGCAACCGGCGGCGTGACACTTGTTTCGGGGCCGGATGCCGCCGAAGCCGATCGGGCGGATTACAGCATCGAAAACGGCACCATCGTGATGATCGGCAATGTCCTGCTGGATCAGGGTCCGAACGCCCTGAGCGCGGAGCGCATGGACGTACAGCTTGACGCGGGAACGGCACAGATGTCTGGCCGGGTCAAAACAATTATCCAATCGGCCTCTGACAACTGATGACCAAACCCGATCTGAAAATCGCCGGGGGTACGGGCGGGCTGCACGTTGAACATCTGCGCAAATCCTACCGCAAGAAAATTGTCATCCGCGATTTTTCGATGCACCTTGAGCGGGGTGAGGTTGTGGCGCTGCTGGGTCCAAACGGGTCTGGCAAGACGACAACATTTTACGCCATTGCCGGTCTGGTGACGCCCGAAGGCGGGACCGTGACAGTGGATGGCAAGGATGTGACCTCTCTGCCGATGTATCGCCGTGCGCAGTTGGGCATCGGTTATCTGCCGCAGGAAATGAGCATCTTTCGCGGGCTCAGCGTTCAGGACAACATCAGCGCAATTCTCGACATCTCGGTTCCACATCGCCGCGAGCGGCGCGAACGGCTCGAAGAATTGCTGTCTGAATTCTCGATCGAACACCTGCGGCGCGCCCCTGCACTGGCCCTGTCGGGCGGAGAGCGCCGTCGGGTCGAAATTGCGCGGTGTCTGGCTGCGAATCCAAAGTATCTGCTGCTGGACGAACCCTTTGCCGGCGTCGACCCGATTTCGGTCGGAGACATCCGCCACCTTGTGGCGGATTTGAAGAACCGGGGCATCGGGGTTCTGATTACGGACCACAACGTGCGCGAAACCCTCGAAATCGTGGATCGGGCCTATATTCTGCACGAAGGCCGCGTGTTGATGTCGGGCACCCCGGACGAGGTCGTTCAGAACGAAAATGTCCGCCGTGTCTACCTGGGCGACAATTTCCGTATTTCCTAAGATTCCGTTTACGGTCGCGACATTTTTCGCAGTTTTCCAACGCGGTTTTCATTGACTTTCCCGTCGTTTCAGCGCCCAATGAAGGCATGGCAACACTGCGTTCCTGCTTTCCCTTCCCACGGCCTTCTTGCCACGGCATGAACTGTTTCAACGCATTGCCAACACCCCGCATCTAAACAATGTTCCAAACCACGCCAGTGGTGTCTTTGCCGTTGTTTAGTAACAAGAAAAAGGAGACCTTATGCGGTACCAGATTAGCGGCAAACAGATTGACATAGGTGACGCGCTTCAGACCCATGTGAAGACAGAACTTGGCGAGGCCGTCGCAAAATACGCCGAGCGTCCGACGGATGCACAGGTCATTTTCTCCAAATCGGGTCATGAATTTGTCTGCGAGGCAACCGTACATCTTTCGACCGGGCTGACTGCATCTGCCAAGGCCCACCACAACGAAATCTATGCCGCCTTTGATGCCTGCCGCGAGAAGATGGAGAAACAACTGAGGCGATACAAACGCCGGTTGAAAGACCATCACAAGGACCGTGCGGAACCAGTTGAACTATTCGGCGCTTCCTCCTATATCCTCGCGTCAGATAGCGATTCAGAAGCACAGGAACCAGACAGCCTTCAGCCCATGATAATTGCCGAAATGGAGACAAAGATACCTACTTTGTCCGTTGGCGAGGCAGTCATGCAGATGGAGCTTGGTGGTTCACCTGTCCTTGTGTTCCGCAACGAGGGAAAAAACGGGTTGAATGTCGTCTATCGGCGCGATGACGGCAATATAGGCTGGATCGACCCAGAGGGATAACCGCGCGGGCACGCCCGTGATCAGAGCAAAGCGAGCATAATGGAATTTGCATCACTCCTGAAACCGGAGGCTGTAAAGGTCTTAACCTCTGCATCAAGCAAGAAGCGCTTGATGCAGGACATCGGTGATCTTGTGCAGTCCGCATATGATCTGGACTCTGGCGCGGTTGTCGAAGCGCTGAACACACGTGAGGCGCTTGGCCCCACGGGGGTAGGGCGTGGTGTTGCCCTGCCTCATGCCCGCCTTGACGGGTTGGATCACGTCACAGGTGCCTTTGTGTTGCTGGATAAGCCGATAGATTTTTCATCGGTCGATCGGCAACCCGTAGACATCGCGTTTGCGCTGTTTGCGCCACAGGACGCAGGTGTTGAACACCTCAAGGCGCTTGCGCTTGTGTCCCGAACGCTGCGCGATTCTGCCATTTGCACAAAATTGCGGGCGAACCCGAATGCCGGAACGCTTTATACCATTCTGACAGAAGAAAAATCTGTTCAGGCGGCATAGTCGACGTTCCATCGCGGTGCCTGAAATCAAGCAATTCGGGGGACGGCCAGACGATCAGGGTGTCCGATAAGCGCTTGAATCCCAGCGGGAAAACCCAAAGGTCATATAATCTCTTTGATAGGCCGCCGCTGTCAGATCCTCGATTTCCTCTTCATACACTTCGGACAAGGCAAAGGGGTGATCCGCAGCTGGTGCGGCAACGGCCGGTACATCCGTCAATCCAACCACATGGGCCAGCTCCGCAAGCTCCGCTTCCAGGTCTTCTTCGCGGATAATCCGGTCCGGCAAGGCCAGTTCACCAAACCCCGACAGCGCCTGCGCCTGGGTACACCATGCGGCATCCACCCGGATTGCGGTCTGACCTGACAGGTTGCCTTTGAGGAACGCCAGGAACGCCGCAAACGCCCGGCGATGCGCGGACAGGTCATAATCAGGATCAGGGCCATTCGGCGGCAGCGGTATCTTGTAGCGCCGGATCATCGTGTTGCGAAGCTGGGCATAGCTGCCCTTGCCGGTGCTCAGGATATGGCGGCAGAACGCATCATGCGCCCGCTGGACCGGATGGCGGATCACGGTAAAGCTGCGGTGACCGGGATGGCGGCGTTTCCACTGGCGCAGATCCTTTTGGTTCATCTTGGTGCGCAGCGCGTCCTGCCCTGCCCCATCGAGTGCGGCAAGCCATTCCAGCACTTCTGCTTGGGGGCCACTGCGCAGGGGCAGATACAACAGCGGGCTTTCCGCGGCGGCAACATAGGATGGCACATTCGGCCCCCTGCGCGGTTCAAAATTCGGCGTTCGGGTCAGATCAAAGCGATCCAGTTGAGCCAACGCACGCAACATCTCATCATAGTTCCGAACCTTGGATGAAATCGGGCTGGGGTTCTGTTTCTTGAGGTTCTTGTCCAGACCTTCAAGCCGGTCATCGACACCCAGATACCGGGCCAGTCCGTTCATGACCTCAACACTTTGCAGGTCTTCATAGGCCACGTAAAACGCGGTCTGGCCCAATGTTTGCAACCCGTTCAGCAAGGTGATCTGAAATGCCTGCAAGGCTTCGAGATGTGCCGCAAACTCCTGTGGGTCAAACTCCGCCTGCGCGCTTTTGTGCGCCTTGACGTCCGTCAACTTCCATTGGCCCGTTGCCTGCGCAATTTTCCAGCTGACGTAGCTTTCGACCGGGTTTCGGGTCAGCACGATCTTGGCACAGGTCTCGTCGGCCATGATCGCGTCGAACACCCGTGGATCGTGATCGTGGAAGTACCGAAAGCCGTTGAGCGCCCCGGTATCCCGACGAATGGCCGTCAAAAGTGTCAGCGGATCGCGGTCCCGTGCTGCCAGATCAATGCCCAGAATTGGGTCGTTATTCGGATAGCCCAGGAAATGCGGATTGAACGCTTCGCCATGGCATTTGATGCCGTCAAAGGCATTCAGGTTCGCCTCAAGGAAATTTGACCCTGTGCGCATTTCGGCAAACACAACGAAACTTTGAAAGGTCTGTGCCATCGTCTAGCGCACCAGATAGGGTTTGCGTTGCGCCTTGGGTGTGGCCGCGACGCCCCGTTCAATCGGGAAATCCCCCATCAGGTAGGGGTGCATACCCTGATTCTTGAGATTTTGCAGGAACTGCCCGAACCCGGCAAGGTCGACCATCTTGGGAGCCTCGGACAAGCGGCGCAGCTTGGTACGCCCGATCTCGTCCAGAATGCCCTGCAAGGGCTCCATCGGCGCCTCGATGAATTCCGCCATGGTCCAGATGCGCACCCGTGCCTTGGTGTAGGGTGCCCGCAGAATATCCATGTGTTCGCTTTCGATCTTTTGCAGATTTGCAGCCATCGCGCGAATTTCTGCGAAATCAAGATTTGACCGGAACAGCGGCACCGCCCACGCCCCGGTGATAACCGAAACCTGCGCGTTGGGGTCTTTGGATATACGCCAGTTGATGTCCTGATTGTCCCCCGGTCCAAACTGGAAACACTGCCGTTCGCCACGGGTGTTCCAGATCAGGTTGGTCAGAAACCCCTTGGCATTATAGTCGCGTGAAATGGCGCTATCGGACAGGGCCCCGTTGATGGCCGATTGATTGTCTGCGTAATACACCCGGTCATTGGCAAAAAGATGCCCGTGCACCCGCGCGCCGGTTGCCTTGGCCAGCCAGGGTTCAAAATCCTCGAACAATTCCGAAAACCCCTGAAACATCGAATAAGGGGCCGCCGTGACGCCATTTTCCCAGTCCTCGTTGGGAAAACGGCTTTGCATATAAAGCCCCGAACGGCCCCGTGTCCGCCGTTCAACCGCCTTGGAAAAGATGCGGTCAATCTTGCCGGGGTTTGGTTCGGTTTTTTTCATCGCACTGGCTTCATCCGTCAGGAACGCTTGGTAAAGCCGATCCGCATAGGGCCAAATCTTGCGCGCGACGAAACAGTCTGACCGGCGCAAAAGCTGTAGGTGGTCATCGTAGAAAATGTGCGGTTTGCCCTGAAAATCAAACTTCGAAAGGGTCAGTGAACGGCTTTCGATGTTACCGGAATACTGGCGAGCGAGGGTCTGAAAATAGGATTCATCGGGAATCCAGACCTGGCGGAAGAACCGATCATATGTTGCCCGCTCAGGGTCTTGCAGAATGGCCGACAGGGTCCGCCGCGACAGGCACCACCACTGCGACCCCATATGCGGCGTGATGCCATTGGGCATTTTGCGGGCCATGCCCAGCAAACGCTGAGTTTCGACAATCCGGTCGAACAGAAACCGGTTTCGTTTCCACGACACCGGAAACCGCAGGGTAAACCGTTCTTCATCCAATCCGCCAACAGTCCAGGGCACATCCGCCGTTGTCGCGCTTTCGATAAAATCGACGTTCGGGCGCTTGTCGAGGTACGCGATCAATTCCTGAACCGGCCGCAGGGGGAGGCACGACCCGGAAGCGAGATAGACATGCCTGATTTCCGGGTAGCGGGCCAGCATCATTTCCGACCCCGCCTGCGACGCGGCGACAATACCCCAAGTTCCCCATTCACACCGGAACCTGCCGCAAAACTGCACGTCACTCAGATCGCTCAGCGCTTTGACAAAGGTATCATAGGTCTTGCGCGGGACCATCTTGTCAACGTGGATCACCACCGGACATCCAGCCGCAGCCCAATGGCGCGCGACCTGCTCTGCGCGGCCAAGTGCGGTATGCACCAGCATGACAATCCCGACGCTCATGCCCAGTTCCCTTTGGACATCAGGCCCAGAATTTCAAGTTGCCGCCAGTTGATGTAGCGTTCCGACCATTTGCACCACAGCTGCGGATTATCGCGCAATTGCTCGGCATAGGCTTTGTATTCAACCGACCCCGCATAGTGCTGATTCCGCGATAGTTCCTCTTCGGCCTTGGCCCCGAAAGTGTCGATGAATTTCGCATGCAGCAGCACACCAGACGCCTTTTCACCGCCCCATTCGTCGTAAACCTGATTGAGGCCACGGGGCAGCAGCATGTGGGTAGAGCTGACGTAGGTATATTTCTTGTCCCATTTCACCAGCGGTACCTTGTTGAGCGCAGGTGCCTTTTCCGGTGCGTCGGGAAAGAACACGCGCGAGCGCGGGCCGCCCTGAATCCACAGGTTGGTAAACAGATGGTTACGCGAAATGGTGTAGTTGCCGCTGTCGAACCACGAGGCAATCTCAATCGGGTTCTGGCCGGATCGGTAAGGTTGTTCGTCCAGCCGCCCCTTGGGGTACATATCAAGCAGCATCGCCGAAAAGGATTTGATCGACGACGCGTCCAGCCAATCGGTCAATGCGCGCAAAGGGCGCGTGTCACAAAACGGATAGACAAGGAATTCATCCGGATCGACGGTCAGCGCCCAATGCCCATGGGCGTATTTGCGTTGCAGCCAGTTCAGCCAATCCGCCCCGAACCGGGACCGTTTGTAACTTGCCTTGGTGCGCCAGACGGATACATCGGGCTGCTCGGACAGATATTCAAGCGAGCCGTCGTCGCTGTTGTTGTCCACGAAAAAGAAATGCCCGACCCCCATGTCCCGATAGTATTCAAGGAAATATGGCAGCCTGATGGCTTCGTTCCGTTGGGTGCAAAACAACAGCAGATCGTCGGGCCGGATTTGACCCGTCCGATTGACCACCCGCCGCAACTCACGTCGCTTGCGGAACGCGCGAATGCGCCACCGCTTACGCTGGAGTCTCAGCCGATATGACTGAAATATACCCAAGTACCGCCCTCTACCTGTGAGAAACTGCCGCCTTTTTCTGCGCTACCACTCCGACCTTAACACGGTCTTGAAATGATTGACCCAAGTTTGAGCCTGAAACGCGTCGCCATTGATTGCGACGGGGCGGTCTTTTTCCCACGCTTTAACAGTTTTTAGCCAAAGATCGCGCTCAGATACAGGGTGGTAGTGGGCATGTGACCCTAAAATTTCACGCAATACCCCTAAATCGTTGCATAAAACACGCGTTCCAAGGGCAAGCGCCTCAACCGGAGGTAGACCAAACCCTTCCGCATGACTTGGAAACAATGCCCCGGCTGCATTTTGGACCAGACAGGCAAGCGCCGCGTCCGGTAAACCCGGAATTTCCTGAACCGGATCGTCCGGTTTCAGGGCGTCCAGCCGGGCGAATACCGCTTCGTTTTCCCACCCCCGGTTGCCACAGATCAACAAAGGCGGCGCATCCGCGCCCATTTGCTCCCACAGGTCAAGCAGGAGGGCATGGTTCTTGCGCGGTTCAATTGTCCCCACGGAGATGAAATAGGGAACCTTGGGCGGCAGGTGCGCGGGCATCCCCGCAGGATCAGGC
>CAXBKL010000011.1:0-43508 GCA_963976125.1 uncultured Sulfitobacter sp.
AATATGCCGCTACCACAACACAGTTCACGAAGCCCTCGGGCGAACGCGGCCGACGTTCAGCGGGACGTGCGTGAAAAGAGCCATGCCCAGGCGTTGGCAGCCGCGGCAGCCCGTTCCTGGTGGGCGCGGGCATAGGCGTCTTCATAGGTCTTTTGGGTGATCGGAGTATTCATATCCTGTCCTTTCGGGGTACATCAGTGTTTCTGATTTGATCTCAATATGATCTTTCAGGCACAAGTTGACAAACGAGACTTTCCAATGCTTCAATTAAGTTATACTTAACTGAAGATGAGCATCGCCCTGCCCCCCCTTACCGCACTCCGCGCCTTTGACGCCGCCGCGCGGCACATGTCCTTTGCCCGTGCAGCGGACGAATTGAACGTCACCCCTGCCGCGCTGAGCTTTCAGATAAAGTCTCTTGAGGACCACCTGGGCGCGCCGCTATTCATTCGCCTCAATCGTGCAGTCGAGCTGACGGATGCGGGCCGCGCGCTTGCGCCCGATGCCAAGGATGCTTTTGAACAACTGGCGGCTGGCTGGCGCGCCGCCCAGCGCACGCAGGATCATCAGACCCTGACCGTGACTGCGGGACCGGCGTTCACGGCGAAATGGCTGGCGCCTCGGCTTTTTGAATTTGCACAGAGCCATCCCGAAATCGAGTTGCGGTTTTCCGCCTCTCTCAGAATCATGGATTTCATCCGCGACAACATCGACGTGGCAATCCGGTTTGGCTACGGCCCTGATCCGGGTCTTTTTGCGGTGCCGCTGGCCGAAGAATGGGTCGTCCCGGTGATGACACCGGAGATGGCGACCCGGTTCCCGACACCGCAAAGCCTGAAGGATGCGGTGTTGATCGTCGACAGTTCAATTGATTTTGTGAAGCCGGCAATAAACTGGCAGGTCTGGTTCAAGGCGATGAAGGTGCAGATCACGCCAACCTACGGCCCCCGGTTTTCTCAGGCCGATCATGCGGTCGATGCGGCGCTGGCGGGGGTGGGCGTCGTGCTGGGACGGCGCGCCCTGGTGATAAAGGATATGGCTGAAGGGAGGCTTGTCGCACCTTTTCCTTGTGCCCTGCGCACCGGTGCGCGGTTTCGGTTCCTGTGTCCCGAAGGGGCCGAAACGCGGCCACAGGTGGTTGCTTTCAAGTCATGGATGCTGGACGAGATCGCAAAGACCCAGGCGATTGCGGATGCCATGACCCTCATAGATCCCGCCGCCCTCTGATCCGCGCCCACGCAACAGGCATCGGGGGCAGGAAGGAGAATATTCAATTCCTCGGCACCAGCTCTTATGCTGCGCCGTTGCTTTCGGCCCTGGTTCTGGTTCTTGCAGGGGATGCCGCCCCCAGCGTGATGTTGCTATGGGCGGCGCTCCTGGTCACCGGCGGTACCGTCATCGCGGCACGCACCAGCCTCAGGTCTCATGGTTCAGGCTAACTGGAGAGCCGCGCAATTTCCTCTTTCAGGCGCAGTTTCTCTTTCTTCATCGTTGCAACTTCCAGAGTGTCGACGCCGGGCGACCGCATGGCGCTTTCAACCGCCTCGCTGATCGCTTCGTGCTTGCGCTTCAAAGTGTCCAGATGTGCATTGAGAGCCATATAATCCTCCTTGATGGATGTTAGACCTCAAGTGGACCACACAACGGGTCACAAGTCACGCTGCTGTGCAGCAAAAACACATCAATTCTGAATGACAATTTGTCGCTTCAAAACAGCAGCGCTGCGCCATCACGAAGCACCGCACGGACCGGTCCGGTGTAGCTGTCGCCGTCGATCTCATGGCGGTGGCCGGCATGCATGATCAGGGGCGCGTGAAGCCGGAATGCAGCGCGCCCGTTCTTGCGCGCCCGCAGGATGATGCGGTCCGGGGCGCGGCCCACACGGGCCGCAATGGGCAGCACTTCAACCGACCCCAGATCATCCGGCAGAGCACGCAAGAGATCGGGCAGGCGTTCGGCCATGTGAATGAAATGCGCCTGACCCTTGGGGGCGAGCCGCTTGGCCGCGATTCTGACCCATTTTTCCAGCGGCGTATGCGCGCCATGTGCCGCTTCCCGCGCGGGATCCTCGGACCGGACCGATGCGGTGCGATCATAGTAGGGGGGGTTTGCCAGCACATGATCAAACTGTCGTTGCCGGACGTGAAGGGGCAAGTCCGTCAGATCCGCCTGCACCACCTCAAGTGCCCGACCGCCGTTGCGCCGCGCAAGGTCCGAAAATGCCGGTTCGCGTTCAACACCCGTCAACTCCAGACCCGGCACCCGCGCGCCCAGACACAGGATTGCGGCCCCCACGCCGCATCCCAGTTCAAGTACACGGGCCTCCGCCTTTGCACGAACAGATGCGGCCAACAGGACCGCGTCAACACCGGAACGGTACCCGTGCCGGGGTTGATAGAGGTAGAGACGCCCGCCAAGAAAGGCGTCCCGCGTCAGGTCATCGTCTGAACAACCAGTCACATGCCAAGCGGGATTTCGTTGTCCCGCATCACCCGCACCGCCGCATCGTAGTCATCCGGGCGCACCATCAACCGGCGGGGGAAAATTCCGATGCCTCCTTCGAGAACGCTCATGTTTACGTCCATCTCGAAGCAGTCTATATCCTCACCCCGAAGAAGGGCCGTGGCAAAGGCGATGATCGTCATATCTGGGCTGCGCAAGAGTTCCTTCATAGTTGCGGTGTGGGCCAAGTTGCCCGATTTGTCGAGCCTGTTTACTCGGGCCTTGGTGGGACTTGTTGATGAACACGGACACAATTGCCAAACCACATGAGCGCCTTGCGGCCTACCTAAGCGGTGATCTTGACGCCGTTGGCCTGCTAATTCGGGAACGTATGGCGTCCGAACACGCCCCGCGCATTCCCGAGGTCACTGCACATCTGGTCGAGGCGGGCGGCAAGCGGCTGCGGCCCATGCTGACGCTGGCTGCGGCGCGGATGTGTGGCTATGGTGGCCCTTACCATGTGCATCTGGCGGCGACGGTGGAATTCATCCATACGGCCACCCTTTTGCATGATGACGTGGTGGACGAAAGCGAACAGCGGCGCGGGCGGCCCACGGCAAATCTGTTGTGGGACAACCAATCTTCTGTGCTGGTTGGGGATTACCTTTTTGCGCGGTCTTTTCAGTTGATGACCGAACCGGGGTCGATGCCGGTGATGCGAATCCTGTCCAATGCCGCGGCCACCATTGCCGAAGGTGAGGTGCTGCAATTGACCGCTGCGCAAAACCTTGCCACAGACGAGGCCATCTATCTACAGGTGGTACGGGGCAAGACCGCAGCGCTTTTTTCTGCGGCTACCGAAGTCGGGGGGGTTATTGCGGGGGCACCGGAGGCCCATGTCAAAGCGCTTTATGACTATGGGGATGCACTGGGGATTGCGTTCCAGATTGTTGATGATCTGTTGGATTATCAGGGTCAGGCCAATGCCACAGGCAAGAACGTCGGTGATGATTTCCGCGAGCGGAAATTGACCCTGCCGGTAATCAAGGCGGTGGCGCGGGCCGACGCAGAAGAACGGGCATTCTGGGTCCGCGCCATCGAGAGGGGCCGCCAGCAGGACGGTGACCTGGACCATGCTCTGATGTTGCTAGACCGACATGATACGCTGCGTGCGACGCAGAGGGATGCCATTGCCTGGGCCAACAAGGCCAAGGCGGCGCTTGCTCCGCTTCCCTCCCATGAGGTCAAGACCATGCTGACCGATCTGGCGGATTTCGTGGTCAGCCGGATCAGCTAAGCCCACAGGCGACCGACCACCAATCCGGTTGCGCGGAACGCAGTCGGGTCAGGGCCTGCTCCGCCCGCGCGCGATCCTCGAACAGGGCAAAGCAGGTCGCGCCGGAACCGGACATGCGGACATGGGGGCTGAGGGTTTTCAGCGCCGCCAGAACATCCCCGACAACAGGCGCGACCCTTCGGGCAGGTATTTCCAGATCGTTGCGCTGGGTCATCAGCCAATCCAAAAAGCCTGACGCCGTTTTGAAGTCCGGCAGATGGGCGGGCATCGCAGGATTTGTTTTTGAACGAAGGTTTCTGAACACCGCTGGGGTGGCAACGGGAACGCCAGGGTTCGCCAGCACCGAAAAAATTGGCGGCAGGTGATGAATGGGTGTCAGGATTTCACCAATCCCCTGCATGCGCTGCGCTTGCCCAAGCAGACACACGGGCACATCAGCGCCCAAATCGGCGGCATTTTCCGCCGCACCGAAATGACGCAGAAGTGCCGCCGCATCGGCGGACCCGCTTCCAATGCCCGCACCATGCGGCAGGTTCTTTTCCAACCGGATATGCCCCGCCCAACCGGCAAGCTGTGCCGCCCGCCAGACCAGATTGCCGCCATCCGTTGGCACCCCAGTGGCAAAGGGGCCTGTTACTTCAAGGGAAAGTTCGGCGGCGGGTTCCAGATACAGATGATCCCCGGCGTCGGCAAAAACCACCAGTGAATCAAGATGATGATAGCCATCGCCCCGTTGTCCGGTCACATGCAGGGTCAGATTGATCTTGGCGGCCGCGAACAACGAAGTCCGTTCACAGATCATTGGCAACCTTCAAAGGTGGCGCGCCTTCCTCTTCAAGAACCACATCCAGACCCACCTCAAGCTTGCGCCGGATGCGGTCTGGTTCCGCCTCGCTGTCGTTGTCTTCCTTGTCGATGAAGGACAACGCGCGACGCCATTGGAATTCGGCCTCGCGGTCACGGCCAACGGCCCAGTAGACATCCCCGAGGTGATCGTTGACCACCGGATCAACGGCAAGCAATTCCACCGCACGCTCCATCTGTGCGACGGCCTCTTCGTAGCGCCCCAGACGGTAAAGCACCCATCCCAGAGAATCGACGATGTAACCGCTGGTCGGGCTGGCGGCGACCGCGCGTTCGATCATGTCGAGCGCCTCATCGAGATTGCGCTTTTGTTCAACCAGCGAATATCCAAGGTAATTCAGTACCTGCGGTTGATCGGGGTTCAGCGCGAGCGCCGCGCGGAAATCCTTTTCCATTGCCGCGTCGTTGCCGGAGCGTTCATGGGCGATACCACGTGAATAGAAAAGAACCCAACGGCTCGGTGCGGTCGGGGCCGCCAGTTCGATTGCGCGGTCATAGGCGGCAATAGCCCCGGCAAAATCGTCCTCGCCACGCAGCACGTCACCCAATGTCGAATGCACAACGGCCAATTCGCCATGACTGCGCGTCAGTTGTTCCAGCACTTCGACGGCCTGGTCGACTTTGCCCTCCTGGCGCAGGGCACCGGCACGGCCCAGTTCGGCGACGTGATAGGCCGGGTCGTCGGCGGGGACATCCTTGTATACCTCAATGGCAAGATCGTATTGGCCAAGATCCTCCAACAGGTCCGCCGTCAACAACACCGCATCAACGTGTTCGGGGCTGAGATGGCGGGCGATGCGGGCGTATAGCAGGACGAAATAATCGCCCGCGTTCTCATTGCGCAACACTGCTGAAAAGGTGAAGAACACCTCAGCCATGCCGGCTCTGGCGTCGCTGGCATGGGTGAACGGCACGTCCTTTTTTGCCTCGAGGGCCGCGATCAACCCATCGAGCTCCGGATCGGTGGCATCCCCAAAACTGGTGCGCAAAACGGTCAGGGCTTCATCATGTTTGCCAAGTTGTGCAAGGACTTCGGCATGGGCCATCACCCCGCGCCGGGTCTGCCCGGCGGCCCCGGCGGCGGCCCCTCCAAAAATCGCTTCTGCCCCGGCAAAGTCACCCGTGCTCGCAAGGGCCAAGGCCTTGTGATACAGCACAAAACCCTGCATGCCCGCTTCGCTACCGAGGGCATCGAAGGTCGTTTGCGCCGCCGCCATATTCCCCAGTCCAACCTGCGCCCAGGCCCTGATGAGGGTATCGATCCACCGCTCCAACCCATCTGTGCTGGCCGGGCGCTCCAACAGAGCGGCATAGTCTTCCTGTTGGGCCAGTCCAGCGGTCATGACAAGGCGTGCCACCTGGCTATTGCCGTTTTTTGTTTCCAGCACACGGGCCAGCGGCAAGGCTTTGTCGATCTGCCCCAAGGACAGGTAGGACAGGACGGCACTTTCCATCAGTTCCACGTTGGCGGGGTCGCGTGCCAGGGCCTGCGCGTAGTAGGAGGCCGCCTCACGATAATCGCTGTTCACTGCGGCATGACGCCCTGCCAGATAGGGCCCTGACGCCGACTGCGCGGACGCCTGGGTTGCGGATAATGCGCCAGCGAATGACAAAGCGACCAGAAGAATGCGCAACATGTTGGACTGCCCTTGTTGGTTTTTTGCAAAGCTAGCATGTCTGTTCATTTGCGCAATGGAATCCAGACCTGCACACAGGGCTGTGAGCGGCGTTTTGCGCGGATGCGGACGTGCAAAAGGCGGGGCATGCCCCGCCTTTTGCAATGTCGGGTAAGAACCCGGTTACATATTGGGATAATTCGGGCCATCGCCCCCCTGTGGCGTGGTCCAGACGATGTTCTGGCTTGGATCCTTGATGTCACAGGTCTTGCAATGCACGCAGTTCTGGAAATTGATCTGGAACCTCGGCTCCTTGCCGTCCTCTTGCACAAACTCATACACGCCAGCCGGGCAATAGCGCGCCGAGGGTCCGGCGAATTTGGCCAGATTGACACTTACCGGAATGTCCGCATCCTTCAGCGTCAGGTGCGCAGGCTGGCTTTCCTCGTGGTTGGTAAAGGAAAATGCCACGTTGGTCAGACGGTCAAAGCTGAGTTTGCCATCGGGTTTGGGGTAATCAATCGGCTTGTGCTTGCTTGCTGGCTCCGTGGCGGCGGCATCAGATTTTCCGTGCTTGAGCGTCCCAAGCAGTGAAAAACCCAAGGTGTTGCACCACATGTCAAAGCCGCCAACAGTCAATCCGCCCAGCAGCCCAAACCGGCTGTTGAGGGGGGCGACGTTGCGCACTTTCTTGAGGTCTTTGCCCACTGGACCGCTTCGCAATTCCGCGTCATAGGCGTCAAGCGTATCGCCGCTGCGCCCGGCCTGAATCGCTGCATAGGCCGCATCCGCCGCCTGACGGCCCGAGTGCATTGCGTTGTGGTTGCCTTTGATACGGGGAAGGTTCACCAGACCAACCGAACAGCCCAACAAAGCACCGCCAGGGAAGGCCGCCCTGGCCATTGACTGGGTTCCGCCCTTGGTCACGGCACGCGCGCCATAGGCCACGCGCTTTCCCCCCTCAAGCAGCTCGGCAATCATCGGATGATGTTTGAAGCGCTGGAATTCCATGTAGGGGAACAGATGCGGGTTCTTATAGTTCAAATCGACGATCATGCCGACGTAGACTTGATTGTTTTCAAGGTGGTAAATGAATGTACCGCCCGTGTTCTTGGTCCCCAACGGCCAGCCCATCGTGTGTGTGACGGTGCCTTCGCGGTGTTTGGCGGGATCAATTTCCCAGATCTCTTTCATGCCAAGGCCGAATTTCTGAGGATCCACCCCCTCATCGAGAGTGTATTTTGCGATCACCTGCTTGGAGAGGCTGCCGCGCACGCCTTCGGACAGGAACACATATTTGCCATGCAGTTCCATTCCCGGCTCATAGCTGTCGCCGGTGGTCCCATCAGCGTTCTTGCCAAACTCGCCTGCGACAACACCTTTGACCTCGCCATTGTCGCCAAAGACCAGCTCTGAACATGCCATTCCCGGAAAGATTTCAACGCCCATCTCTTCGGCCTGCTCAGCCATCCAGCGGCAGACATTGCCCATGGAGACGATGTAGTTGCCGTGGTTGTTCATCAGTGGCGGCATGATGAAGTTTGGCAGGCGCAGCTGCCCGGCTTCGCCCATCATATAAAAGTTGTCTTGTTTTACCGGGACCGTGATCGGGGCACCTTTTTCTTTCCAATCAGGGATCAGCGCATCCAGACCGGCAGGGTCAAGCACCGCACCAGATAGGATATGGGCACCAACCTCCGAACCTTTTTCCAACACGACCACATTGCAATCGGGGTCCAACTGCTTGAGACGGATCGCAGCGGAGAGGCCCGCAGGCCCGGCGCCTACGATCACAACATCATATTCCATTGCTTCGCGTTCAATATCGGCCATAGCGGGGCATTCCTTTGGGCAAAAACGGTTTGGATTTGGCTAAACTACGTTCACAGGCAATGCAATCGGGACGATGCGTAAATTCACCCCAATGGCCAGCACAGGACAGACTTTTGCAAAAGTCTGGTGCCTTTTCCGGCGAGGAAACGCCTTGTCAGGCCGCCGGGCTATCGCCCATCAAGTACCGTGGCCCCTGCCCGTGTTTCGCGGCCCGGTCCGTGGGGTTGTAAAGTGCGCAGGCCTCCAGGCTCAGACAGCCGCAGCCAATGCAGCCATCCAGATTGTCCCGCAAAGTGGTCAAGGTGGCGATCCGGGCATCCAAAGCAGCGCGAAACCCTTCGCTGATCTTTGCCCAGTCCGCCTTGGTCGGGGTCCGCCCGCCCGGCAGATGGTCCAGTTCTGCCTTGATTTGTGGCAGGGTGAATCCAAACTGCTGGGCGATCATCACAAAGCTGAGCCGCCGCAGATCGGCGCGTTCAAACCGGCGCTGTCCGCCTGCGTTGCGCCACGGTTTTATCAATCCCTGCGCCTCGTAGTAACGGATGGCCGATACCGCGAGGCCCGTCCGGGCCGCCAGCGCCCCGATTGAAAGTCCGTCATTGAGTGCCATGTTTCCAAAAAATTCCTTGACCTAAAGTTAGGTTTAGAAATTAGAACGGCTCTATACACAAGGCAACAAAGGAAATCCCATGCCCGCGCTACTGGAACATGCCAATTATACCGTATCTGACCCCGCCGCGACCGCCCGCTGGATGGAAAAGCTGTTTGGCTGGCACATCCGCTGGCAAGGCGACGCTATCGCAGGTGGCCGGACCGTGCATGTGGGCACCGATACCCATTATGTCGCCCTGTACACACCCAGCACAAAAATGCGCGTTGCCGGGTCAAGCTATACTGCCGTCGGCGGGCTGAACCATCTCGCCGTAGTGGTCGATGATCTTGATCGGGCGGAAAGCGCGATCCGCGAACATGGGTTCACCACCGGCAATCATGCGGATTATGAACCCGGACGACGGTTCTATTTCCATGACGATGACGGGATCGAATACGAGGTTGTGCAATACGACTGAAGGCCAAAGGCCGCTGATACACCTTGCATTCCCCATGCAGTTTGGGTCAGGTAATAGTGAACAAAAGCAACGGCTGCGTCCTTTTAGAGATCGGGCGCGGCCCATTTACGTTTATGGATGGCCCATGGAAAAAATACCAATGACACGCGGTGGTCACTCGGCACTGGAGATAGAACTCAAACATCTCAAGACAGAGGAGCGCCCGGCCATCATCAAGGCCATTGCGGAAGCCCGTGAACATGGTGATCTGTCCGAGAACGCCGAATACCATTCCGCCAAGGAAAAGCAGTCCTTTATCGAGGGCCGCATCAAGGAACTGGAAGGCGCAATTTCGCTGGCAGAGGTCATCGACCCGGCCAAATTGTCCGGCTCGATCAAGTTTGGTGCGCGTGTTACCCTGGTCGATGAAGACACGGACGAGGAAAAGACCTATCAGATTGTGGGTGAATATGAGGCCAAGATCGAAGATGGGCTGTTGAACATCAAATCCCCGATTGCGCGCGCGCTGATCGGCAAGGACGAAGGGGATTCGGTCGAGGTGCGCACACCGGGGGGTCAGAAATCCTATGAGGTTCTCAAGATTGTCTACGCCTGAGCCAGAGATCCATCATGGCTGAGGCATCGCAAAACCCCGACGGCACGACCAAAGAGGCGCAGGTCAAGGTGACCGGCGTCAAGGCGCGTCCGACGGCCCTGGGCATCTATGACAAGCCGAGGCCGGACACGATCACGTCCATTGAAATCATCGCCATTGTGCTCAGCGCCCTGTGGCTGTTGGGGGCGGGTTCGTTTTTTCTTCTGACCGATGCGGCCCCAGCCGAGGATGGGACAGACGGGCTGAAATTCCTGATGACCATGTTGGCGGTGTTCATGCCCGTCGCGATGATTTGGGTCGCGGCCACCGCAGCCAGGGCAAGCCGGGTCATGCGCGAAGAAAGCCTGCGGTTGCAAACTGCCATTGATGGCATTCGTCAGGCCTATATTGCCCAGCAGCAGGGGCAGCATTCGCGCACCGAACCTTCGGTTGCCAAGAAACTGGACGAGATTGCCGCAACCGCGCGCAAGACCGAAACGGCCCTTGCCATGTTCCAGAGCAGACGGGACGAAGCCGCACGGCGCCCGGCGGAGCCCGCGCCACAACAGATGGCGGACGATCAGCAAACACTGGCCCTTGGCACACAGGCGCAAGATCTGGTGCCGCTGTTGTCCACCGAAGATTTCATTCGCGCGCTCAACTTTCCCGAAACCGCAGAGGACGAGGTCGGCTTTGCCTCGTTGCGCCGCGCGCTCAAGGACCGTTCGACATCCCAGCTTATCCAGGCGGCGCAGGATGTTTTGACGTTGCTGTCCCAGGACGGGATTTACATGGATGACCTGCGGCCCGATCGGGCGCGCCCAGAGGTTTGGCGGCAGTTTGCAGCCGGGTCGCGAGGGCGCCCCATTGCGGCATTGGGCGGCATTCGGGACCGGTCGTCACTGGCGCTGACCCATGCGCGCATGAAGCAAGACCCGATCTTCCGCGATGCGGCGCATCATTTCCTGCGCCATTTTGACAAGACCTTTTCCGCCTTCGAGGGGCGCGCGTCGGATGGCGAAATATCCGGCATGGCCGATACGCGCACGGCGCGGGCGTTCATGTTGCTGGGGCGCTGCGCGGGGACGTTCGACTAGCTGTTTCTGAGCCTCTCGGAAACAGCAAATACACATCCACCACAAACACCCCCGCGCGTCGGGTAGTGCCTGCCACCGGGGAGGCGCTATCAGCTTCTATTCGTGGCAGTTTATCGTCGCTCAGAACCGTTTCATTCAGGAGAAGGTACCTGCATCAGCCAAAGCAGCCTTGATTCCGGGCTGGCGAGAACATCAGATGTCGTTTCCGGGAAAATCAGAAGCGGTCTGACCGGCACTGCCAAAACTGGCATAGGGGATGAACCGCACCATGTCGCCTGGCACGATGGTTTGCGCCGGTTCGGACAGTTCTATCAACCCTTCAGCCCAGCTCAGCCCTGAAATACGGCCCGACCCTTCAGAGGCAAAAGCCTCTGCCTGACCGTTTCGGATGCGCCCGCGCAGGTATTCGCGCCGCCCTGCTTTTTTGGTTTTGGAAAAGGCGGCCGGAACCTCGAACCCCTGTGGCACCGTCCAGACACCCCCGCCAAGCAATTGCATCGCAGGCCGGGCAAAGATCAAGGTACAGATCATCGCCGCGACTGGATTGCCCGGCAACCCGAACACCGGCACCCCCTGCCAGACCCCAAGTGCGAGGGGACGGCCCGGTTTGATGGCGATGCGCCACAGGGACATGGCACCGGCATCGGTCAACAGCGCGGAAACGTGATCCTCATCACCTGCCGACGCACCACCGCTGGTCAGGATGACATCCGCTTTGGCACAGGCCTCATCCAATCGGGTCCGCAGCGCCGCGCGATCGTCGGGCACCTGACCCAAATCCACGGGCGCATGACCCAACTGCTGGACAAGTCCCAGCAACATGGGGCGATTGGCGTCAAAAATCTGACTGTCTTTTGCCACCGCTCCTGGCTCGACCAATTCATCCCCGGTCGACAGGACACCAACCCTTAACCCGCTGTGTACCATCAGGTCGGACACCCCGGTCGCGGCCAGCAAGGCAAGGTCGGCAGGCGTCACTCTGCGCCCGCGATCAATGACAACCTCACCTGCGCGCACGTCCTCTCCGGCGGTTCGGGTGTTTGATCCTGTCTTGATCGGGCCGGTGAACCGGATGGTATGACCGACCACATCCACGTCTTCCTGCAGGATGACGGTGTCAACGCCCGCAGGAAGTGCCGCGCCGGTCAGCACGCGCATGGCGTGGCCTTCGGGAAGTATTCCCGGCTGGTCCCCTGCCGCCGCCCGATCAGACGCAAGTGGCAGAACCTGCACGCCCTCTCCGCGCCCGCCAGCAAAGCCGTAGCCGTCAACGGCTGTGTTGGGAAGTGGCGGGTTCGCGCGTTGGGCACTCACCTGTGCGGCGGCGATCCGGCCCAGAGCGTCCGGCAAAGCGACCCGTTTGGTGCCTGTGACCGGGGATAGCCGCTCTTGCAGCAGCGCAAGGGCCTCATCAACCGGGGTCCAATGCACACCGGGCGGCAAGGCAAAGCAATCGTTCCGCAAGGGCGGCGCGTCCAGCGCCAGCTCGGATAATCTCCGGGCCTGACCGGCACCGAGTATCCACGCCTCCTCGCGTGCTGCCGCCGGCAGATCAGACATCAGACCGTCGAGTTCCGCAGGCGGCAGACGCGACAGGGCATTGGCAAGCAAGCGGACCTGTTCACGGTCACGGATGGCGCCGGGCGGCAGAGTGGCCAGTGTGGTCTGCACAGCCTGTTCGATCAGACCCGGCCAGATCTCGGCCAGGACCACAGGTGCCTCCGTCCAATCCTCCAAGGGCCAGACCCGCACCCCCATCAGACGCCTCAGCCGCGCCAGAACCGGAAGGCCCATCATGATCTGTCCACCTACCGTGGGTGGAAAAGACATCTGAAAACAGGATGATGCGGCCTTTGATACCGTGTCGCACAGGCGCTTTTCGGCGATCTGGTCAAACTTGATCCCTGCCTTGCGATACGGAACGCCCGGCCATCTGTCCTTGTGCGACTTACCCCAGAAAGGCCCGGGCCCGTCAAAAAGGGCGTTCAATGTTTCGGCTACGTCAAAGCGGTTGTTGGACCCGTCCGGGGTGTCGATGATGTGTCGCTCGAACCAGTCCCACAGCGCAAGCGTATCGTCCGATCCCGTGACATGGCGGGTAAATCCGCCGGGGTACCCAAACGGAAAATCAAACGCCGCAAGCAGACGGCGTCCCTGCGCCATCTCCGTGCGGATCAGATCGGTGATGGCTGCTTCGGCCTGCTGTCTGTCTCTGCAATACATCGGCTCCTGAGGGATCCCGGCGCGGGTAAGACCCAGCCAGATGGCATCTCTGGACGGCTTTTCGGGCGCGCGACGGCCGGCCGACCAATCCACCACGAGAATCGTGTCAAATGGGGTCACAACCCAACCTCGGACAGGATGAAATCCGCAATTGCGCCGGTGTCATTCAAATCAAAGACGGGGCGGTCCAGATCAAGCGGCACATCACTTGCTACGGCTGTAATGGTTGGGTCGTCTGGCGCAATCAGCGGATTGCCTGTTTCGGCGCGATGCGATTCGACCTTGGGGTGGGCGTCCCGCTTGTAGCCTTCAACCAGCACCAGATCGACCGGGCCGAGGTGCGTCAGCAGTTCCTGCAAGGTCGGCTCGTCTGTACCGCGCAATTCATGCATCAGCGCAAACCGGTTGCGCGACGCAAGCAGCACCTCGGTCGCCCCTGCGACGCGGTGGCGATAGCTGTCCTTGCCGGGGTGATCGACGTCAAAGGAATGATGGGCATGTTTGACAGTCGACACCGATACGCCCCGCCCCGAGATTTCGGTGACCAGACGTTCCATCAATCCGGTCTTGCCGGCATTTTTCCAGCCGACGACCCCATAGATCCTCATATCAAATCATCCCTTCCGCGCGGGCCAGATCCTCGGGCGTGTTCACGTTGAAAAAGGCGTCCTCATACGGGAACACCGCCTCGCCTCCGCCATGTTGATCGGTCCACAGCACAACCTTGCGCAGCCCGCCCTCAAGGGCCGCGCGCAAATCATCGCGCAGCGCCACCGGCCACAGGCCAAAGGTCGGGTGGCGCGCGGTGCCGCGACGGGGATCCGGCGTCGCGGCAAGGACAAGCGGCACTTCCATGTTTTCGCCACGCAGCAACAGGTGCGGAACCAGATCGCAGGGGAAAAAGGGCGTGTCGGCGGCGGCGGTGACAATCAGGTCAGCCCCCTGTTCTGCGGCCCAGTCAAGCCCGGCGAGAACCCCCGCCAGCGGCCCGACGAACCCCTCGATACTGTCTGCAATGACGGGCAGCCCCGTATCCGCAAACCGCGCCGGATCGCCATTGGCGTTCAGGGCAAGCGCTTCCACCTGCGGTGCAAACCGGTCCATGACCCGCGCCAGCAACGTCTGCCCGCCAAGCATCAGCAGCCCCTTGTCACCGCCCCCCATGCGGCTTGCCTGTCCCCCGGCAAGGATCACGCCAAGCGGTTGCTTCATACGGCACCTTTTCGGCCTGCGCGGCGCGGCTCGTCGGTAATCTGCGCCGGATCCGCGTCCCGCAAAAGACGGCTTTCACCGCTCAGGCAGACAAACCGCTTGCCCTTCATCCGACCGATCAGGGTCAGGCCCACCTGCTGTGCAAGTTCAACACCCCACGCGGTAAAGCCCGACCGTGAGGCCAGCACAGGTATGCCCATCATCGCCGTCTTGATAACCATCTCAGAGGTCAAACGGCCCGTTGTGTACAGGATCTTGTCCTCCGCCCGAGCCTGTTCCGACAGCATCCAGCCCGCGATCTTGTCAACGGCATTGTGGCGGCCGACGTCCTCCATATAGACCAGCGGGCGGTCCTGATGGCACAGCACCGTACCGTGGATGGCCCCGGCTTCCAGATACAGCGACGGCGTTCGGTTGATCTTGGACGACAGCGTATACAGCCACGAAGTGCGCACCGGCGTATCAGCCAGCCGGACGTCCTCCAGCCCCTCCATCATATCGCCAAAAACCGTGCCCACCGCACAGCCGGACGTGCGTGTCTTTCGGCGCATCTTTTCCTCATAATCTGTCTGCCGGGCGGTGCGCACCACCACGGTTTCCAGCTCTTCATCGTAGTCGACGCGGGTGATCTCTTCGTCCGGGCGCAGCATGTGCTGATTGCGCAGAAACCCAAGCGCAAGGTACTCGGGATAGTCCCCGATGGTCATTGCGGTGACTATTTCCTGCGCATTCAGAAAGATCGTCAGGGGCCGTTCCTCGACCACGCGGATGGTGGTTTCCGCGCCATTGTGATCCCGCCCGGCCACCGCGCGTGTCAACCGCACGGCCTGTGGGTCGGGTGCAATCAGATATTCCGATAGGTCAGGGTTCTGAGCCAATTGTATCCCCTTGCTGTAGACGCTACGACATGCAGGTAATCTAGGGACTTCCTATGGCCATCACCACCGTGAAATCCGCCTATTTGAAAGGCGTCCTCGACAGCACCCCGTTTATTCTTGTCATAATTCCGTTTGCCTCGCTGTTTGGCCTGATTGCAACCGAAGCGGGGTTGAGCGTTTTTGAAACGCTTGCGTTTTCCGTTGTCGTGATCGCCGGTGCGGCACAGCTGACCGCGCTGCAATTGTTGCAAGAAGAGGCCCCGACCATCGTTGTGCTGGCCTCGGCCCTCGCGGTGAACCTGCGCATGGCGATGTATTCCGCCTCTCTGACCCCTTTTATCGGGGGCGCGCCACTTTGGCAGCGGGCCTTGGCGGCCTATCTGACCGTGGACCAATCCTATATTGTCTCGGTCGCCCAATATGAGAAAGACCCCGGAATGACAGTGCCGCAGCGCATGGGGTATTTCTTTGGGGCGGTCACACCGGTCATTCCGCTCTGGTACATCTTTACGGTGGTTGGGGCCATTCTGGGTACACAGGTGCCGGACAGTTGGGCGCTGGATTTTGCCATTCCGATCGCCTTTCTGGCCATGATCGCCCCGATGTTTCGCACCTTTGCCCATGTGGTTGCGGCCTTTGTCGCGGTTGTGGTGAGCCTGCTTGCCGCGACGGTGCCCTATTCGCTCGGCATCATTGTTGCAGGGGCCGCAGGGATGATGGCCGGGGCGCAGACCGAAGTCTGGTTAAGCCGGAAGAATGGGGTGCGGTCATGATCGACAAGACAACCCTCTGGATCATCATCATTGGCCTTGGCCTTGGCAGCTTCTTCTTGCGCTTTGTGTTCACGGGACTTGTCGGGGATCGGCTCATGCCTGCGTGGTTGCTGCGACATTTGCGCTACACGGCTGTTGCGGTTCTGCCCGCGCTGGTGGCCCCGCAGGTGCTCTGGCCCAAAGCCACGGGCGGGGAACTTGATCCCGCGCGCATGGCTGCCGCCGCCGTTACCCTTGTTGTCGGATTGATGACCAAGAACGTTCTTGCCGCAATCGGATCCGGGGCCGTCACGCTGTATGCCCTGCTGTATCTGCTTGGATGATTATCCGGCTTCGATGCCGTCGAGCACATGACCCTCGTCGTTCTCGTAGTACCGCGAGGTGCTGACACCGGGGCGCTGTTCAAACTGTGTCATGAGCTTTTCGGGAAAGAAGGTGGAGTCTATGTTCTCGAAGCCGTCGACCTGGGTAAGGATCTTGATGGTCGCACTGGCGCAAAACGCGGCCGGTACGGATCCGTTTGCCTGAATCAGCCGCAATGCCTGTTCAGCCTGTTCCGGCGTCACGTTGATTTCCTGGCTCACCACATGGTGGGTGTTGCGCGCATGGGCCGATTTATAGGCCTGGACCCAACCGGGCGTCATTCCATACAGCACATCGCCCCGCTCAACCACACGGGAATCCCGAAACGACCCGGCGGGATCGAAAATCACCTGTTGTGACCCGTTGACCAGCAAGGCGGTATGCCCGCCCTTGCCGGTCCGGTTGTTAATCATGGTGAACAAGGTGATGCTCTTTGGTCCGGGTGCTTGAAAGGCCGCCGCATTCACGGCCTCAATAGACGCATCACCCGTCGTGTCACCCGCACAGCCGGCAACCAAAGCCAAGGCGGCCAGCCCAAACAAAAGATTTTTCACTGAAATACGTCCCTGAAATTAGATCGTACCAAGCCTTCAGCGGAAAAATACCGCCATGATGACCAGGATTGCCACAATGACGATTGTCGATTTGGTTACGAATGAGATGAAGCCGTCAAAGGTCTTTTGTTGTCCCTCGACGTTCATGCTGCCGTGTTCGTGTTCAGCCATCTTGTTGTCCCTTAGAATGGTGGTTTTTCGCTGATTACCCGATTCAGACCGCTGTGTCACGCCGTCAAACGCGCCCTGGGTTCACGATGTCGCAGTAGCGCTCTTTTCGAGATCCTCGAGCAACCGGAACCCGATCCGGTTGGGTGCCTGATCCTGCACCTCTTTGGTCAAGGCACGAAACACCACATTCAGCTGACTGACGTGTTGAACAAGCTGCATGCGCCCGCCCGACGCATCGCGGCCATAGAAGGTCACAACATCGGGGTCGAAATACCCCATTCCTTCAATTCGCAACACACCGGCATCACCGCCGACAAATCCCATCGCGACCTCATGTTCATTGTCCAGCTGCTCTTCGAAATTCTTGAGATACAGAACCGTGCGCTCATAGGCCCATTGTGCCGCACTTTTCTGATCCGCCGGTTTCAAGGTCATGTGTTTGGGCAGTTCCTGATCCCGGACGTTTGGCTGATCGGGATCACAGTGCATTTCATAAAGCCTTGGCAGCGCGTCTGCTTCGATGGCCTCTGCTGTTGTTTCGATCGTGTTGCCCATCAATATTCCCTACCCTTTGCGCCTGTAGACCCAGGCGCCATCAGCCGCCCGCTGGCTGCGGGTGGCGTCGCCGGTCTGGTAAAGGTGGCTCAAATGCGCAACTGCTTCAACCAGGGCCAGGCCATATTCGGCCTCACCTATCGTTCTTTTGAAGAGGGGCGCAAAACATTCCGAGGCAGATTTGGGTTCTTCGATGTAGTCCGCAAGCCGGTTCAGCGCGCCATGGTGGTTGGAGATCAGTTGCTCCATGCGCTTGGGCAGCCCCGTGAACGGCACCTTGTGCCCGCCCAAAACCAGATGGTCCGGGCGTGCGAGCAATGCCAGCCGCTCGCAGGCTTCAAGCCATTCTGCAATCGGGTCGGCCATCGGCTCGGTGGGGTAAACCCCGATGTTCGGGCTGATTGAGGGCAGTATCTGATCCCCGGCAATAACCAGATTGTCGTCCCTGCTCCAGAAGGTTGCGTGTTCCGGGGCGTGGCCATTCCCGATGTGCACATCCCAGGTCCGGCCGCCCATCCGGATCGTGTCGTCCTGCTTGATCCGGGTATAGCCCAGCGGCAGGGGGGCCACGATGTCGGCAAAGTTGAAGGGGCGGTCCTTGGCGCGTTTGTCAAGCATGTCAGGGTCCATGCCCGACTGGCGATAGAACATCAGCGTTTCACTGGGGGCAACCGCCTGCTCGTCCAGCGTCAGCATCCGCCCCGTCAACCAGGCGGTCCGCGTTGTGACCAGTTCGGCACCATGTTCGGTCTGGAACCAACCCGCCAACCCGATATGATCGGGATGATGATGGGTGACCACCACCCGGCTGATCGGTTTCCCGCCCAGCGGTCCAGCCATGGCCGCGGCCCAGATCGCGCGCGATTTACCGGAGGCAAACCCGGTATCAATGATGGTCCAGCTGTCGCCTTCGTCCAGCGCATAGACGTTCACATGGTCCAGCTTCATCGGCAGCGGCAAGCGCAGCCAAAGCACACCGGGTGCAACTTCGATGCTGTCTGTGCCGTGATCCGGCGGGGTGTTCCAGGGATACCGCAGACCTTCGGGGGGGGTGTTCGCCATTATGATGCCAGTTCTTCCGGGGTCATTGCAAAAAGATCGGTTTCGCCGGCCTGCGCATGGGCCAGAAGGCTGATGTGCTCTGGCAACAGCCGCTGGATATAGAACCGGGCCAGCACCTCACGGTGTGTCCCCTTGCCCGCCATCGCCGCCTTGAGATGCAGATGCGCACCCAACACACGCGCAAAGGCGCGCAGATAGGGCACGGCACCGGCAAAACGGGCGTTCAGGTGTTCCTGCCTGGTTAGCCAATCGGTGGCCTCGCGCATGGTTTCGCAGGCTTGCCAGACCGCCTCTGACATGTTGGGATACATCTCGCGGGAGGCCTCGCTGTCGGCCTCGATTGCGTCCAGCAGACGGTTTGCCGCCTCGCCGCCATCCATCATCTTGCGGGCAACAAGGTCCATGGCCTGCACACCATTTGTACCTTCATAGATCGCCGTCACGCGCACATCCCGGATGAACTGGGCGGCACCGGTTTCTTCGATAAAACCCATGCCGCCATGCACCTGAAGCGCCATATCCGAAACTGCGATACCCGTGTCGGTGCCAAACGCCTTGGCGATCGGCGTCAGCAGCGCCGCCCGCGCGGTCCAGCTCTTGTCCTCTGTCGCATGGGACATATCAATGGCGTGGGCGCAGCTAAGCGCGATGGCGCGCGCAGCAAAAACATCCGCTTTCATCGTGAGCAGCATCCGGCGCACATCCGCATGATCGACAATCGTGCCGGTGCCGTCTGCACCTGCCTTGCCCTGTTTGCGCTCCAGCGCATATTCAAGCGCGTGTTGATAGGCCGCTTCGGCGACGCCGACACCCTGCGCCCCGACGCCCAGACGTGCATTGTTCATCATCGTGAACATTGCCGCCATTCCGCCCTGCTCTTCCCCGACAAGCCACCCGGTTGCCGCATCATATTGCATCACGGCAGTGGGCGAGCCGTGCAGACCCATCTTGTGTTCGAGACTGACAACGCTCACGCCATTGCGCGGCCCCGGATTGCCCTGTGTGTCGGGCAGGAACTTGGGAACGATAAACAGGCTGATCCCCTTGGTACCCGCAGGGGCACCGGGAATGCGCGCCAGCACCAGATGGCAGACGTTTTCAGCAACGTCATGATCGCCCCAGGTGATATAGATTTTCTGGCCGGTCACCCGGTATGTACCATCCGAATTCTTTTCCGCCCGTGAGGTCAGCGCCCCGACATCCGATCCCGCCTGTGGTTCGGTCAGGTTCATTGTGCCGGTCCATTCACCGCTGATGAGCTTGGGCACGTAAACGGCCTTGATATGATCGGAGCCGTGGTGTTCCAGCGCCTCGATCTGCCCCTGGCTCATCAACGGTGCCAGTTGCAACGCCAGACAAGCGCCGCTCATCATTTCGTTCACGGCGGTGGTAAGGGTCATGGGCAACCCCATTCCGCCGCTTTCGGGGCTTGCGCTGATGCCGATCCACCCGCCTTCGGCAATTGCCCTGAAGCCTTCGGCGAATCCGGGCGAGGTACGCACGACGCCGTTTTCCAAGACCGCCGGGTGCAGATCACCGTTGCGTTGCAGCGGGGCCAGAATATCGGTGCACAGACGGCCAGCTTCGGTCAAAATGGCACCGGTGACATCTTCGCTGGCTTCGGCAAAACGATCCGTCTGTCGAAGTTGATCGAATTCAACGACATGATCCAGGATGAAGCCATACTCGTTCACGGCAGAAGTGAAAGGCATCGGGGGTCTCCTTAATGGGCCAACAGGTGGTTGGCAAAACGCGCGGTGCCCTGCTAAAGGCGGACTGCGTGTCGGGTCAAGATGAATTGCCCCTGCGACACCCGCAATCAAAACGCCGCGTCACGAGACCAAGATGACACATGAAACCCAAACGCTGAAAGCTGATCCCGCAGGCATTGCCGAAGCGGCCCGTCGTTTGGCGGATGGTGAACTTGTCGCCTTTCCGACGGAAACCGTTTACGGGCTTGGCGCGGATGCACGCAATGGACGGGCGGTTGCCGGGGTGTTTGCGGCCAAGGGACGGCCAGATTTCAATCCACTGATCGTGCATGTCGGGGATGCGGATGCGGCAAGGCGGTACGTGGTCTGGAACGACACCGCCGAAGTTCTGGCCAGTGCATTCTGGCCCGGACCGCTCAGCCTGGTCCTGCCGCTGCGCAGCGACCACGGATTGTCCCCATTGGTCACTGCCGGATTGCCGACGGTGGCGCTGCGGGTGCCGGCACATCCAGCCGCCCGGAAGCTGCTGCGGGCCTTTGATGGCCCGGTAGCGGCGCCTTCGGCGAATCCATCGGGCCGGATCAGCCCGACATCGGCGGCCCATGTCCTTGAAGGGATGGCGGGACGTATCAACGCCGTGCTTGACGACGGTCCGTGCAGTGTGGGTTTGGAAAGCACCATTGTCGGACTGGCCGGTCCGGCCCCCAGGCTGTTGCGCGCAGGCGGGTTGCCACAAGAGGCCCTCGAAGCCGCTCTTGGCGGCGCTCTTGGCGTGCAGAGCAGTGAAGAGATCGTTGCACCGGGGCAATTGCTGTCGCATTACGCGCCTCGCGCCAGCGTGCGCCTGAATGCACAGACATCGCGGGGCGACGAGGTTCTTTTGGGCTTTGGCCCGATGCCCTGTGACCTGAACCTGTCCCAAAGCGGCGATCTGACCGAGGCGGCGGCCAATCTTTTTGACCAACTGCATCAACTGGACCACATGGACCGCCCCATCGCGGTCGCCCCGGTCCCGGAACACGGCCTTGGCCGGGCGATCAATGACCGGTTGCGGCGTGCTGCGGCACCACGCGGTTAGGCGTGACCCGCAACAGCAGACAGCCCTGTGGGATCAACCCCCAGTGATTTCACCGCCGCCGCCCATTTGTCACGATCAGCCAGATCAAAGACCAATGACATGTCGGCGTCACAGGTGAGCCAACCGTTCATCCCCAGTTCCGTTTCAAGCTGATCCGGTCCCCAGCCTGCATAGCCCAGCATCAACTGGGCCTTGCCCGGACCTTTGCCTGCGGCGATGTCCTCAAGAATGTCGAGAGTTGCGGTCAATGCAAACCCGTCGGCCACCCCAAGGGTCTGCATCGCCGACTGGTAGTCATCGGAATGCAGGACAAACCCGCGCTCGGTCTCCACCGGGCCGCCGATATGAACGCCCAGCGCACTGGCATCGGACACCTTTTCATCGCTCAGATGATCCAGCACATCCGCAAGGCTCATGCCCCTCGCCGGTTTGTTGACAATAAGGCCCATCGCCCCGTCCGCCGAATGCGCGGCAATATAAATTACCGCGTGCGAAAACCGTGGATCGCTCATGCCCGGCATCGCGACAAGCAGCTTGCCGGTCAGATCTAGCGCGTGTGTTGTCATTTCTGGTCTGTCATCTTTTTCCTGCGGCCCGCCATCAGGATGCACAGCGCGGCAATGCCTGACAAGGGCCGCGCGGCGCTCAGGCGAAACATGGCTGATGCAAACGTGATTTGGCAGCGCCAGCCCGATGGCCCATTTAGGTCGTATGATTAAGCGTTTCCTGAGTGCCCTTGCCCTGTCTATCCTGTCCGTGTCGTCCATATCGGCACAGCAGGTCACCGAAAAACCCATCCGGGGCGAAATCCTGCAAGGGTGGCAGCAGGCCGACGGCACCCGGATTGCCGCGCTCAAACTGACCCTGGCACCGGGATGGAAAACCTACTGGCGCAGTCCCGGTGATACCGGCATTCCGCCACAATTCGATTGGTCGAAGTCCTCCAATTTGCGCAGTGTCGGGATCACATGGCCGGCCCCTTATGTTTACCGCGATCGGGGCGTTACGACGATCGGATACAAGGACGTTCTTGTGCTGCCTTTTGCCATCACGCCCGTGAATCCCGACGCCCCGACCGAGCTTTGGGCACGGGTGGATCTGGGCGTGTGCAAAGATGTGTGCATCCCCCACCAGATGACCCTGAACGCGGTGATCGACGATGACAGCACAATCCCCACGCCCGCCATCGCGGCCGCCCTTGCGGCACGCCCGCTTTCTGCGCAGGAAGGCAGGGTCAGTTCCGCCAAATGCAGTTTGAAGCCCAACAGCTATGGCATGGAAATCCGAGCTGATGTGGTCATGCCTTCCCTTGGCGGACGGGAAGTCGTGGTGATTGAACCCGGTCTGTCCGACATCTGGATGAGCGAGACCGACGTTTCCCGCGAGGGCGACCAATTGACGGCAACCGGCGATCTTGCCGCGATAGACGGAGGGGCGCTGGTCCTTGAGCAGTCCGACATCACGATCACCGTGCTTGGTGCGTCCCAAGCGGTCGAGATCGACGGCTGTCAGCTGGGTTAGGTCACTTCGCTCTTTTTGCGGCGAAATGCAAAAATCAAAGCGGCGACAAAATAGCCAGCCAGAGCAATTGCAGCGGCCCCGACCAGGAACAGCAAGAGAGCGCCTGCCATTGTCCCGACACCAGACAACATCGGCATCGCCTCTGTCATCGCCGGAACAAGTGCGCCATGCCAGATTGCCCAGCCAAAGGTAGCCCCACCCCAAGCAAGGATGAGCGCCCACAAGACGGCCATGCCCCAGCGCATCGACCCGACCGGCGACCGGACGCCCCGCCGCATTGCCGCAATCTGGCGGCCAATGTCATTTTGCGCGGCAATAAGGGCTGGCACCACAAGCAGCACCAGGAACATGCCAAACCCTAGGCCATAGACCAACGTGATAATTGTCGGTTTCAGAAACTGCGCCTGTTGGCTCTGCTCGTAGAGCAGCGGCAGCAGCCCCAGAACGGTTGTCATGGTGGTCAGCATGACAGGCCGCAACCTGTCCGCAGCCCCGTCGATGATCGAGGGGATCAACCCGCGTGTTTCGGCGTATTCATCAATTGTGGTCACCAAAACGATGGAATCGTTGATGATGATCCCCGTCATGCCCAACAGACCCACAACGGTGAACATGCTGAGCGGGACGTCCCATGCGTTATGACCCATAATGGTGCCGACCAACCCAAACGGAATGACCGCCATAACAACCAGTGGCCGCACCCAGGAACCAAAGATCCACGCGAGCACCAGATAAATGCCTGTCAGGCTCAGCACCAGTGCCACCATCGAATCGTTCAGAAATTCGTCTTCCTGCTCGCTTAGCCCGGCAAGCCGGAATTCGACCTGACGTTCGGATGCAATCCGGGGCAGGATGTCATTTTGCAGGGCATCACCAATTTCCGTGGCGCGCGCCGGGTCGTCCTCGGAAAGATCACCCGTCACGGAAATCAGCCGGATACCATTTTCACGTCGGACTGTGCTGAACCCCTTGCGCCGTTCAACACTCACAATATCGGCAAGCGGCACATAGAGCCCTTGCGGCGTGCGCATCTGAGTACGGTCCAGAAAATCCGCCGTCAGTTCTCCGGTCGGCAGTTCAACCCGGATTGCAGCAGAACGCGGGCCGTCGGGATATGTTGCGGCCTCGATCCCGCCCAGTCGATTGCGCAGGGCACGCCCCAGGGCATCAATGGTGAATCCGAGCGCCTGCCCCTGCGGGGTCAGATCAAGGATCAGCTCTTCCTTGTCATAGGCCAGATTATCCTGCACGGCGCTGACTTCGGGGTATTGACGCAAAGCCTCCTGAAGATCCTCGGACGCGGCTTTGAGTGTATCGGTGTCCGCCCCGTACAATTGCACCGCCAGCGCATCCCCGCCAGGACCGGAGCGCCAGCCGCGAAAGGTCACCAATTCGGCGCGCGGGTGCTGGACCACGCGGTCCTGCAACTCGGCCACGAAGGCAAAGCTGGAATAGGGCCGCAAATCCGCGTCGATCAATTCGATCGAAATCCCTCCAAGCAGATCGTTGTCCTTGCCGTCCGCGGCAGACAGGCCATAGCCCGAATTGCCCCCGGTTTGCGCAATCACGTAGTCCAGGGGATTGCGCCCGTGCTTTTCGGCATATTCAGCGCCCAGCGCCTCTGTCGCGCGCTGCATCTCGCGCATCATATCAATGGTGTCCTGCCGGGTGGCCCCTTCGGCCATGATGAAATTGCCGGTAACGGAACCGCGTTCCGGGGCGTTGAAGAAACGCCACTGCACATCCCCCGTAAGAAACAGCGCGACCTGACTGGCCAGCGCCGCCACAACGCCGGCCAACACCACGTACCGCGCTGCAATGACACCGGCCATCAGTGGGCGAAACAATGTTTCACGCAGCCAGACAAAACCACGGTTCACTACCCGGCTGGGCAAGTCGTACCAATGTTCACGCGCCGCCGCTTTCATCGCATGCGCCATGTGATTTGGAAGGATCAGGAAACATTCGACCAATGACGCACCCAGGACCGCGATCACGGTAAAGGGGATGTCGCGGATCATATCGCCAAAATGCCCGCCAATCGCCACCAGCCCGAAAAAGGCAATGATGGTGGTCACAGTCGCGGCAAACACCGGCATGGCCATGCGGCGCGCGGCGTTTTCCGCCGCCTGCATCGGAGATTCGCCCATCGTTCGGAAGCGGTGGTCGGCGTGTTCCCCCACAACAATCGCATCATCCACAACAATGCCCAACGTAATGATCAATCCGAAAAGAGAAATCATGTTGATCGTGATACCGCCCATATACATCAGCGCAATGGCGGCCCCCATGGCCACCGGAATGCCAGCGGCCACCCAAAATGCGGTGCGCGCATTGAGAAACAGAAACAAAAGACCGACAACAAGCGCCAGCCCGGTCAGCCCATTGTCGATCAGGATTTCAAGGCGGCCTGAAATCGCGGCGGCGCGGGTGCGGATCAGCTCCAGTGTGACGGTCGATGGCAGGCTGGCCTGCAATTCGGCCGCGACCTTTTCCACTTTTTCCTGAATGCCGATGGCGTCGCCCTTGTCGGAGCGATCCACCCGGATCGACATTGCCGGGTCATCGCCCACAAAAAAGCTGCGCTCCCGATCAACACCTTGTTGCTCAACGATGGCCACATCACCAATGGTCAGCTTGGACCCATCCGGGTTCGACCGCAGAACGATGTCCGCAATTTCCTGAGCCGTCCGTTTTGCCGTTCCGGTCCGGACCCGCGTATTGGCGCCCGACACGTCGCCAGCGGGATCCGCATCCACCTCTTCGGCAATGGCCGCAGCGATCTGGGCCATCGAAATGTCATGAGCGATCAGCGTGGAGGACGGCACTTCGACCCGCGTTTGCGGAGCCGCAACTCCCTGGATTGTTGTCCGCGTCACCCCCGCCGCAAAAAGCCGGGTGACAAATTCATCTGCGAAACGCCCCAGTTGCTCAGGTGCCACCGGGCCGGTGATCACCACGTCCGTGACCCTGTCGCGCCAGGCGCCACGCCTGACGGTTGGGTCTTCGGCATCCGACGGCAAGGTGGTGACGGCGTCCACGGTGGTTTGCACATCAGTTGAAGCGCGGGCCATGTCCCAATTGGGTTCAAAATCCAGAACAATCACGGCACGGCCCTCACGGGACGTGCTTTGCGAGCCTTCGATGCCTTCAACGGCCAACAGGGCAGGTTCCAACACCTGAACGATGGCCCGGTCCACATCTTCGGCACCGGCCCCTTCCCACAGGGTGGTCACGGTCACATTGTTGAGAATGACATCCGGAAAGAACTGCGAGCGCAGGTTCGGCACCGAGGCCACGCCCGCAACCAGCAACATGACCAACAGCAGATTGGCCGCCGTGCGGTGCCGGACAAAATACGACAGCAACCCGTTTGCCACACCTGAGACGGAGCGCGCCATGGCTAGCTCCCCATCCGGCTTTCAAGGCGCGCGACCATCGCGGCAGGCACCTTGGTCTCTTGCAGGCGCGCCAGAACGCGGGCCTTGGCCTCTTCCGGCATACGCTTGTTGCCTTCGACAAAGGCGACCAACCGCGCGCGGCGTTCGTCCGTCAGTTCCAGCATTTCCGGTTCAGCGGGTGCCGCGCTGTTGCGGTCGATAGGTTCAACGGTGATCCCGGCCCCCAACAGCGGTGACCGTTCTGCAACGACCTGACGCCCCAGAATCGGTCCACGCACCAACACATCATCACCCTGACGGCGCAGCACCTTCACCTGTGCAGCCTCCAGACGGTTTTCCGCCCCCAGCAAGAGCACCTCGCCCTGTGAATCCACTGCTGACGAAGGCAACCGGACAACGTTTTTCAATACCGGTTCGTTAACACGGACCGTGACAAAATCGCCGGGTTTGAACCCTGCGGTCTGTTGCAATGTAGCAAAGATCAGACGCCCGGTGGCCCCTTCTCCGGCGGCGGCGCTGGCGCGGCTGATCTGGCCGCTGGCTTCGAGATCAATGCCCGTCACATCAAGTGTCACCTGCACGTCGGCGTGCAACAGCGCCCCGTCGGCATCAATCAACCGGCCATATTGCGCGGTCGAAATCCGAAAGGACACCTCCAGATCATCCGCATCAATGAGATCGGCCAACCGCTCATTGGGGGCAACAAGCCTGCCGACCACGACGCTGGTCTCCGACAATGTTCCGCCAAAGGGTGCCGTCAGGGTCATATCCGCGAGGCGTCGCCGTGCTTCTTCCAGCGCGATCAACGCGCGGGCGCGCCGCGTCGCGGCCTGATCTATGCGTGCTTCTGCCAGCGCTTCGGCCTGGCGCCGCGACAAGACAGCCTGACGCGCGGCTGAGGCTGCAAGCTCTGCCGCCTCAGTGGAAATTGCGGTTCCGATGCCGCGCGCGCCCAGATCCCGTTGGCGCACCAACGCACGTTCGCGCAAGGCGCCCTGTTCCTTGGCCGCCGCCACTTCAGCACCAGACCTCTTGCCGCGTCACGCACCTCAGCCTCGGCATCGGCCAGATCGGTGCGCGCCCGGTCAACCGCCGCCTGAGCATCTGCGGGGTCCAGACGAACCAGAACCTGACCTGTCTCCACGGACCCGCCATCTTCAAAGGACGGATCGAGCGCCACCACACGGCCACCGCCCGCCGCCCGCAATTCCAGCAACCTGCGGCTCTGAACTTCGCCAAAGGTCTGGAGGACCGGCGCAACATCCTGTGCAATCGCTTCGCGCAGGTTGACCGCAAAGACCCTCTCGCGCGCTGGCGGCCCCTTGGGATCCTCGGTCAGGCGTTCCTGCACAGCGGCACCGATCAGCGACGCGGCAAAGGTCAACAACCCCAACGTCGCCGCTGCGAGAAACAAACCAATCATGCTTTGACGCAAAAATCGCATTGCAGTCCGATCCTATTTGCCTTTCGGCGTGTCCCTGTAACCTGGTTGCGCCGGACAGAATGTCCAAGCTGCGGTTATTGTACGGGAGCCAGTCCGCATTCTGTCGCACAAATTTCCGGCGCGGGCTTCTACTTTCGGCGTTTATGTTCATCAAGCCGTGGCATCATCTCGACAAAGTTGCAGGGACGGTGCCGGTAATCGAGCTGTTTTACCAGTATTTCGTCCCAGGCGTCCTTGCACGCCCCTGGCGATCCTGGCAGCGCAAACAGATAGGTGCCGTTGGCAACACCGCCCGTTGCCCGGCTTTGCACGGCGGAGGTACCTATCTTTTGCATCGAAACAATCGTGAAGACGGTTCCGAAGGCGTCGATCTCTTTTTCATAGACGTCCCGGTGGGCTTCTACTGTCACATCACGGCCCGTCAATCCGGTGCCTCCGGTGCTGAGTATCACATCAATCGCCGGATCAGCGGCCCAGATACGCAGTTGATCGGCAATCAGCGGGCGTTCGTCCGCAACGATGTTCCGCTCCGCCAGATGATGTCCCGCCGCCACGATCCGCCCGGCCAGAACGTCGCCGGATCGGTCATCCGCAAGGGTTCGTGTGTCCGACACCGTCAGAACGGCGATGCGCACGGGGATAAACTCCTTGGTCTCGTCGATACGGGTCATGTAGCGGATCCTTTGTTCAGATGGGCCCTGAGACTGAGCAGGTCGGCCCAGGCTTCGCGTTTGAATTCGGGGCTGCGCAGCAGATAGGCCGGGTGAAACATCGGCAGCGCGGGCAGGCCAGCGGCGGTTGTCCATGTGCCGCGCAACCGGGTGATTCCGCGTTTGCCAAGCAGCGCCTGACAGGACCAATTGCCTATCAACACCAGTACATCCGGCTTTGCCAGGGCAATGTGGCGCATCAGAAAGGGTTTCATCATCGCAATCTCCTCTGGCTTGGGATCGCGGTTCTGTGGTGGCCGCCACGGCAAGACGTTGGTGATGTAGACAGGTGCGTCCTCCCGGCTGCGCCCCATGTCGATGGCGGCCAGCATCTTGTCCAGCAATTGCCCTGCGCGGCCCACAAAGGGCTTGCCCGCCATGTCCTCGTCCCGGCCTGGTGCCTCGCCCACCAGCATCACCCGCGCACCGGGGATGCCGTCGGAAAACACCAGATTCCGCGCGCCTTTCTTGAGGTCGCAGTGGTCATAGGCGCGCAGGGCCGCGCGCAGGGCGTCCAGATCGGGTGCCGCCGCGGCGGCGCGCTCGGCGATGGCCACGGGGTCGGTGTTGTCCTGTGCGGCACCGGCGGCAACCGCAGCCAGTTTGGTTGACTTGGGTTTTTCCAGTGTTGCCGGTAATTCATAGCGATTGACAGGCCTGTCAGAAATCGCCTCGGTTGCGCCAAGTTCGATCTGCCAATCCAGAATGGCCCGGTCATGATGAAAGTCAGATGATTCCATACGGCCAATCTACGGGGTTCGGCAGCAGATCAAAATCCCCACCTTGCCGGACGCGCGCCGCAGCCTCTATAAGGTGCGAAATCATCGAAGGCGCTGCCCATGTCCTTTCCCCATCGTCATCTGCTTGGCATCGAACAGCTTTCCCAGACTGACATTACCACCCTGCTTGATCTGGCCGATACCTATGCCGATCTGAACCGTCAGCCGACCAAACACAGCGATGCGCTGGCCGGGCTGACACAGATCAACATGTTCTTTGAAAATTCCACACGGACCCAGGCCAGTTTTGAAATCGCGGGCAAGCGGTTGGGTGCGGATGTGATGAACATGGCAATGCAGGCCTCGTCCATCAAGAAGGGCGAAACCCTGATCGACACGGCGATGACGCTGAACGCAATGCACCCGGACCTGCTTGTGGTGCGGCATCCGCAATCCGGTGCGGTTGATCTGCTGGCGCAAAAGGTGAATTGCGCGGTGTTGAATGCAGGGGACGGGCGGCACGAACATCCCACGCAGGCCCTGCTGGATGCCTTGACGATCCGGCGCGCCAAGGGACGTCTGCATCGGCTGTCGATCGCCATCTGTGGCGATATTGCGCACAGCCGGGTGGCCCGATCCAACATAATGCTGCTGGGCCGGATGGAAAACCGCATCCGTCTGATTGGCCCCCCGACCCTGATGCCCGCAGGGATCGCCGATTTTGGTGTCGAGGTGTTCGACGATATGAAAGAGGGGTTGAGGGACGTTGATGTCGTGATGATGCTGCGGCTGCAACGTGAGCGGATGGACGGCGGTTTCATCCCCTCCAGCCGCGAATATTATCATCGCTACGGGCTGGACGCAGAGAAATTGCGCCACGCCGCCCCCGACGCCATTGTGATGCACCCCGGACCGATGAACCGGGGCGTTGAAATCGACGGCACGCTTGCCGATGACATCAACCGCAGCGTCATCCAGGATCAGGTCGAAATGGGGGTCGCCGTGCGCATGGCCGCGATGGATCTGCTGACCCGCACCCTGCGGTCCGGTCCGGTTCGGGCGGTGTCATGAGGCCGCGCGCCGGACCCGATGTGTGGGAGAGGTTGCTTGATCCGGGCGAAGTCATCTTCTGGCAAGGACAGCCCGCACCGGGCGTGCGGCTGGCGGAAGGCCGGGAAGTATTTGCCAAATTCCGACAAATCCAGAGGGCAGCAGATGAGCAGGCTTGAAATACCGGAACTTGAACAAGGCGTCACACGGGTTTTTTCCCTGTCAATGACTGCCGAAGCCGCCCGCCGTCTGAGCGGCGATGTTGAGGCCCAGGCTGCGGCTCTGGGGCTGGAGTCAGTCAACGAAACGGGCGTGGAGGTTTTTGCGCTCGCCGATCTGGGTGAATTGGGGCTGGTCGGTTATCTGCGCGAAGGGGTCGATGTGCCCGAGGCAGACCTGCAGGCGGACCGTCAGAAGCTGTCTGGGCTGGACGGGTGGGTGATGCTCGTGCATTCGTCTGCATTTGGTGGGCAGGGCGTTGTGCTGACCCCCTGGTCAGAGATCACGCTGATCGGGACATATGCCCAGCAGCAGGCAGACCAGGGTGATATTGCGTTGCACAGTGACGCCGCACAGCCCTATTCGGGCGCGCCGAAGAAAAGATCGGCCAAGGCACGCCGGCGCAGGTCGCGCGCATCGCTTGCCGTTGCCTGCCTTGTTGTTCTGGCGGCGGGTATTCTTTGGTGGGCGCTGGCATAGCGTCACAGGTTTCAGTAGGAGAACCACATGCAAGAACCCAAACCCGATCCAAAGATGTCCGGTCGTGTGGCGATGATCGCGCTGCTTGTGGCCTTTGGACTGGTCGCCGTTGTGGTCTGGATCGGCGGATGATGGGCAGGGGGAACGGAATGACGACCTATTTCATCAACGCAAAGCTGATCGACCCGGAAGCAGGCACGGTTACGGATGGAGCCGTCTGTGTTGAAAAGGGTGTGATCGCCTCGGTGGACATTGGTCCCGGATCCATTCCGCACGCTGCCGATGTTGTGGATTGCCGGGGTAAATACCTCGCACCGGGCATTGTTGATCTGGGGGTCAAGGTCTGTGAACCGGGCGAACGCCACAAGGAGAGCTATCGCTCCGCCGGTCAGGCGGCGGCGGCAGGCGGCGTCACCACGATCATCACGCGCCCCGATACCGACCCCACCATCGACAGCCCCGAAACGCTGGAATTCGTGACCCGCCGCGCAAATGAGGCGGCTCCGGTACATGTGGTGCCGATGGCCGCGCTGACCAAGGGGCGGGCCGGACGCGAGATGACCGAAATCGGTTTCCTGATGGACGCCGGTGCCGCCGCCTTTACCGATTGTGACAATGTCGTTGCAGACACCAAGGTGTTTGCGCGCGCGCTGACTTATGCCCGGTCGCTGGGTGCGCTGGTGATTGCCCACCCACAGGAACCCATCCTGTCAGGAGGGGCGGCGGCAACATCGGGGAAATTTGCGTCCCTGCGTGGGCTGCCCGCCGTGTCGCCAATGGCCGAGCGCATGGCGCTGGACCGTGACATTGCACTTGTTGAAATGACCGGTGCCAAATACCACGCCGATCAGATCACCACCGCGCGCGCGCTGCCCGCCTTGGCGCGGGCCAAGAACAACGGGCTGGACATCACCGCCGGGGTTGGCATCCACCATCTGACCCTGAATGCGCTGGACGTCGCGGACTACCGGACGTTCTTCAAGCTTAAACCACCGCTGCGCGACGAAGATGACCGTTTGGCTGTGGCGCAGGCCGTAGCCGACGGGTTGATCGACATCATCTGTTCGATGCATACCCCGCAGGACGAGGAATCCAAGCGCCTGCCTTTCGAAGAGGCCGCATCCGGCGCGGTCGGGCTTGAAACATTGCTACCCGCAGCCATGAGGCTGGTTCACGCCGACCTGATGGACCTGCCGACGCTCTGGCGCGCATTGTCGCTGAACCCGGCCAAACGTCTGGGTCTGCCCGGTGGGCGCCTGACGGCGGGCGCGCCTGCTGATCTGGTTCTGTTCGACGCGGATGCACCTTTTGTGCTGGACCGGTCAAAATTACACTCAAAATCGCTGAACACGCCATTTGACGGGATGCGCATGCAGGGTAAGGTGATCCAGACCTATGTTTCAGGGTCAAGCGTTTTTGAGGCTGACTGATGCCCCCGATTGATTCCGCGACCCATATTCTGATCCTTTGGGGTGTCCTCGGGTACCTGCTGGGGTCGATCCCTTTTGGGCTGATCCTTGCCCGTGTGATGGATCTTGGAAACCTGCGGGAGATCGGATCCGGCAACATCGGGGCCACCAACGTCCTGCGCACCGGGAACAAGACCGCCGCCGCGCTGACCCTTGTCCTTGATGCGGCCAAGGGCGCGGTTGCGGTTCTGCTGGCCCGCTTCTTTGCGGGCGAAGACGCCGCACAGCTTGCCGCGCTGATGGCGATGTTGGGCCATTGCTATCCCATCTGGCTGAAGTTCCGGGGCGGCAAGGGCGTCGCCACGTTTCTGGGCCTGATGCTGGCGCTGGCCTGGCCGGTCGGCATCGCGTGCTGTATCGCATGGCTGATCGGGGCCGCAGCCACCCGGATTTCGTCGATGGGCGCGCTGGCCGCAGCCTCCAGTTCGACGTTCCTGTTGGTCATCATGGGATATGGATATGTTCTGTTGCTCGGCATCGCGTTGACCATCATCGTGTTCTGGCGACACCGGGCCAATATCCACCGCATCCGCTCCGGGTCCGAACCCAAAATTGGTCAGAAATGACGCCCCCGCTGTCTCGGTGCCGGACCCCATGACGGACATCAATCTGCCCGTTATCCTGTTTGCCGCATTCATTGCATCCGGAAGCCCCGGCCCCGCAACTCTGGCCATTGCAGGCACCTCTATGGCCTCCGGCAGGCGGTCGGGGCTTGCATTGGCATCCGGCGTGACAACAGGGTCATTCATCTGGTCGATCTCTGCCGCCTTTGGCCTGGGTGCCATCATGGCCGCAAATGTCTGGGTGTTTGAAATCATCCGTTATGTCGGTGCGGCCTATCTGATGTGGCTCGCGATCAGATCCGCGCGCTCTGCATGGCTGGGTACCCGGCTGAAAACCGGGGGGCTGGCAAAGTCCCTGCCCCGACAGGCCTACACAAAGGGCCTTGCCCTGCATCTGACCAACCCCAAGGCGATCCTGTTTTTCGGCGCGCTATATGCCATCGGCATCCCGGCGGGAGCTCCGCCAAGTGCGCTTTTCACCGTTATTCTGGCGGTCGGTGTGCAAAGCCTGATTATGTTCCACCTCTATGCGGTTATCTTTTCATCGGAACCAATGGCGGCCGCGTACACCGCAGCCAAGCGGTGGTTCGAAGGGTTTTTTGCCCTCGCGTTCGGGGCGATTGCAGTCAAGGTGCTGACAACACGGGTGAACGGATAGGCCCTCAGTAGCTGTATTCCGCGTAGACCCGGTTCAGGTCGCCCTGCCATTTGCCCTGATAGTCATCCAACAGCTCATCCGCTGGCACCTTGCCGGTTTCGATGCTTTCTTTCAGCGCGTTCAGGAAGTGGGTCTCGTCCGGAACCAGACCGCCCGCCCCTTCTCTGGCACGTGCTTTCAACCCGGCCTCGGACAGGGCAACTGCCTCACGGGCGATGTCGTGCATGTTGATGCCGGTAACCTGTGCCTGCAAGCCGTCAATGGATGCCGCAACGCGCAGCCCGTCATGCTGTGCGGGTGTCCAGTTTTTCACCAGATCCCACGCGCCATCCAGCGCCGTTTGGTCATACATCAACCCGACCCAGAACGCAGGCAGAGCGCACAAACGCCGCCACGGCCCACCATCGGCACCGCGCATTTCGATGAACTTTTTCATCCGCGCTTCGGGGAAAGCGGTGGTCAGATGATCCGCCCAATCGCTGAGCGTCGGGGTCTCGCCGGGCAAAGCGGGCAGTTTACCGTGCAGGAAATCCCGGAACGATTGGCCCAGCGCATCAATATAGACACCGTCACGGTAGACAAAATACATCGGCACATCGAGCGCATAGTCGACCCAGCGCTCAAACCCGAACCCTTCGTCAAAGACAAAGGGCAAGGTGCCCGTACGCGCGGCATCCAGATTGCGCCAGACCATCGAACGCAGGGATTTATAGCCGTTGGGTTTGCCCTCAAAGAACGGTGAATTGGCAAACAGCGCCGTCGCCACGGGCTGCAATGCCAATGCGACGCGCATTTTCTGCACCATGTCGGCCTCGGACCCGAAATCAAGGTTGACCTGCACCGTGCAGGTGCGCCGCATCATCACCCGGCCCATGGACCCGACCCGGCCCATATAATCGTTCATCAATTTGTAACGCCCCTTGGGCATCAAATCCATCTGGTCATGGGTCCACACAGGTGCGGCCCCCAGCCCGATCCAGCCAACGCCAATCTTGTCCGCGACATCCTTGACCTCACGCAGGTGGGTGTTCACCTCGTCACAGGTTTCGTGGATGGTTTCGACCGGAGCACCGGACAATTCCAGCTGCCCCCCCGGTTCCAACGACACATTTGCGCCGTCCTTTTCCAGACCGATCAGCTTGTCCCCTTCCAGCACGGGCGACCAGTTGTGACGGTCGCGCAGCCCTTCAAGCATGGCGCGGATCGACCTGTCGCCCTCATAGGGCAGCGGCAGCAGCGTGTCTTTGCAATAGCCGAATTTTTCGTGCTCGGTGCCAATGCGCCAATCTTCTTTTGGCTTGCAGCCCTCCGCCAGATATTCCGCCATTTGTTCGTGCCGTTCAATGGGGCCGCCACCGGACTGAGGAATGGACATGACGTTCGCCTTTCGAATTACCTTTGGGCAGGGATGCGGCGATTTGGCAGGGGTGTCAATGCAGCAAGGCACCCTGGGGTCGGCTACTGGTCCGTTCCCAGATCACAACAGCTTGATGCCGGTTTGTTTTCAGCATGCTCAGCATGCGCTCCGTGCGCAGCCCCGGCAGGCTCGCAAACGCATCAAAAAGCGCCTCGGACCCGGCGGCATTCACCGGGATCAGCAAGGGCTGCGCGCCACGCTGTTCGAGTTTCCAATGGGCAGGGTACATATTACCATCAAGGGTCAGCATCTGCATTTCGCGCAGGGCAATGGTGCCGCCGGTCAGCGGACCGAAGTACGTCACCTGTCCTTCGTCGATCCGCACCGCTCCGACCCCTCCGCCAGCCGAACGAAAGCGCCCGCGCTGAAAACCCAGCCAGATCAGAGCAATGCCGCCAAAGCCCATCGGATAACCCAGAAAGTCCAACAAAAATCCCGGACGGGTGACAAGCCAGAGACCAAAAAGGACCAGCGGTATGCCAATCAACACTTCGCGCCATTGCCATACCGCTGCTTTTGCTTCGGGACGCAGGAAACCCATCACCAATCCCCCAGGGTTTGCTGCCAGAGCGTCAGTGCGGCAACGGCGGCGGTATCGGCACGCAGGATGCGCGGGCCGAGGCTGATCGCGGCTGCGTGGTTCAGTTTGCGCAATCGTGCGCGTTCCTTGACCGAAAAACCGCCCTCCGGGCCGATCAGGATTGCCCATGGTCCTGCATCCTGACGGTCGAGGGTAGCTGTCTGTCCAACCAGTGCTTCGTCGCAAAACATGATCCGTCGGGTTTGGTCCCAATTATCAAGCAACCGGTCGAATTTCACGGGCGCTGCGACCTCCGGCACGAATGTGCCACCGCATTGTTCGGCGGCCTCGACGGCATGGGCCTGCAAGCGGTCCACCTGAACCCGGCCCGCATTGGTGAAGTCCGTCATGACCGGCACAATGCGCCCAGCCCCCATTTCAGTGGCTTTTTCGACAATGAAATCCGTCCGGGCCTTTTTGATCGGGGCAAACATCAGCCACAGATCTGGGGGCATCTGCAACGGACGGGTCTGTTCGACGCAGGTCAGTTCGCCGCCCCGCTTGCCCGCCTGCGTCACTTCGCCCAGCCATTCGCCATCGTGGCCGTTGAACAACAGCACCGGCGCACCAATCGCCTGTCGCATCACCCCAAAAAGGTAATGCGCCTGCCCCTTGTTCAAAGGAACCGATTGCCCCTGCCCCAAGGGGTGCTCTACATAAAGTCTGATCTTCGCACACATGAGACCGATATATGCAAGACCTGCCACCTTCACCAGATGCCATGAACCAACAAGGGAGTGTTGCGGACGCGCCTTCCGACAATTGGGTCGATAAATATGCGCCTGGGCCTGCCCGTCCCTACCTGCGGCTGAGCCGGGCGGACAGGCCGATTGGCACCTGGTTGTTGCTGCTGCCGTGCTGGTGGGGGCTGGCCCTGGCGATTTTGTATGATCAAAACCCGCGCTGGGAAGATCTGTGGCTCTTCATCGGCTCCGGCATCGGGGCGTTCCTGATGCGCGGTGCGGGATGCACATGGAATGACATCACCGACCGCAACTTTGATGCACAGGTGGCGCGCACCCGGTCACGGCCCATCCCATCGGGTCAGGTTTCAGTGCGCGGCGCGGTGGTCTGGATGGTGCTTCAGGCGCTGCTGGCGGCGCTGATCCTGCTGACGTTCAACGTCGCGGCCATCCGGCTGGGCATCCTGTCGCTGCTGCTGGTGGCGATCTATCCCTTTGCCAAGCGGTTCACATGGTGGCCGCAAGCGTTTCTGGGGCTGGCCTTCAATTGGGGCGCGCTGCTGGTGTGGACCGCGCATACGGGCAGCCTGGGTTCCCCTGCGATCCTGCTCTACGGCGCGGGCATTGCATGGACCTTGTTCTATGACACCATCTATGCCCACCAGGACACAGAAGACGATGCGCTGATCGGGGTGAAATCCACTGCCCGCCTGTTTGGCGATCACACGGGGCCATGGTTGCGGCGGTTCCTGATGGTGACGGTCGGGTTGATGGGGCTGGCGGTGATTTTCAGCGCTCTGCCCAATGCGTCGATTCTTGCGATGGTCATTGCCCTGGGCGGCCCCTGGGCAATGGGGTGGCACATGGCGTGGCAACTGCGTGGCCTCGACATCAAGGATTCCGCAAAAATGCTGCAATTGTTCAGGGTAAACCGCGACACCGGCATGATCCCGCTGGTGTTTTTCGCCGCAGCGCTTCTGGCATGATTGCGCCGACTGGCCCGCGGGCGTATCAAAGGCCAACGTCTCACAATCCAAGAGCGGCCCCATGCGTCTTTCTTCACTTCTTATCATCGCAATAACCTTCTTTGCTGCGGCGGTGGTATCTTTGGTGGCGGCCAATTTTTCGGTCAAATTGATCGAAGAGAATTCCGAAATCGGCGTGCGTGACGCGCTGGATGATCAGGGGCTGACCTGGGCCGAAGTGCAGGCGGATGGCCTGCAGGTGACCCTTGCCGGGATAGCCCCAACCGAGGCGGTGCGCTTTCGCGCGCTCAGCACGGCGGGCTCCATCGTGGATGCCGCCCGCGTCATCGACGAGATGGAAGTTGTCGCCCAGTCGGGCATCGCGCCTCCGCGATTTTCCGCAGAAGTGTTACGGAATGACAGCGGCATTTCGATCATCGGATTGATCCCGGCCAGCACCAACCGCGAGGCAGCCATCAAGCGCTTTGCCAAACTTGCCGGAGAGACCTACGTTGCGGACCTGCTGGAAGCAGCCGATTACCCCGCCCCCGACGGATGGGAAGATGCCCTTGCCTTTGCCATCACCGCGATGGGGCAACTGCCCCGCGCCAAAGCATCAATCGAGGCAGGCCGGGTTTCGATCACCGCCATCGCCGACAGCCCCCAGGACAAGGCTGCAATGGAGGCAAAGCTGACCCGCGCGGCCCCGCCGACACTGAAGCTGGTTCTGGATATTGCGGCCCCCCGCCCGGTCATCACACCCTTTACACTGAGATTTGAAATTGACGAAGATGGCGCTCATTTCGACGCCTGCTCGGCGGACACGGAAGAGGCCCGCATTCGCATTCTGGCGGCGGGCACAAGGGCGGGTGTGACCGGAACGCCGCGATGTACACTTGGTCTGGGCGTGCCAAGCCCGAACTGGTCCGAAGCCGTGCGTCAGGCAATCGAAGCGGTGCACCGGCTGGATGGCGGATCGGTCAGCTTTGCCGATGCGGACATCACCCTTGTGGCGCTGCCCGGCGCGGACCAATCTCTCTTTGACACCGTCATCGGCGAATTGGAGACCGGCATACCGGATGTCTTTGCCCTGCATGCGACCCTGCCCAAGCTGCCGGACCCAAACGAAGGCCCGCCAGAGTTCACCGCCACCCTAAGCCCGGAAGGGCAGATCCAATTGCGCGGCAGGGTGAGTGACGAAGGCACGCGCGACCTTGCCGACAGCTACGCAAAAGCGCGATTCGGATCAGACCGCGTCTATACCGCCGCCCGGATTGCCGACGGACTTCCCGGTGATTGGACGCCGCGCGTCCTTGCGGGCCTCGAAGCCCTCGCCAGCCTGAGCAACGGCGCGGTCCGGGTGACACCGGATGCCCTCTCCATCACCGGCAACACCGGCAATCCAGACGCCAGCAACGTGATTGCGTCGCTCTTGGCCGGCAAACTGGGGGAAGGGGCGCTATATGACATCAACATCACTTATCAGGAAAAACTCGACCCGGTGCTGGGCCTTCCCACGGCTGACGAATGTGAAGCCGAAATCGGAGAGGTGCTGAAGATCAGCAAGATCACCTTTGAACCGGGCAGCGCCACCATTGACGCGGCGTCCCTTGGCACCATGGACGATATTTCCGAAATCCTGAAACGCTGCGGTGACATCCGGTTGGAAATTCAGGGCCATACCGACAGCCAGGGCCGCGAATCCATGAACCTCGCCCTCAGCCAGAGCCGCGCAGAATCAGTGCTGAACGAACTGCGGGCACGTCGGGTTCTGACCGGATCGTTCAGCGCAAAGGGGCACGGCGAGGGAATGCCGATCGCGGATAACAAGAAGCCAACCGGCGCATAGAATTCCGCCTGATCCGCCCCGAAACAGTTGATACAGTGGATGAAACAACGCTGGAAAGTATCGCCCAATCAGGCGATACAGAAGCCGATTCAAGCGAGGAAAGCGCCCCAGATGAGCAGAACTGAATTTGTCCTTGCGACGGCGATCATCCTTTTTGTCGCTTTTTGTCTGGGATGGTTCGCCAACTGGTTGCTGCACCGCTTTACCCGCGTGGCCCCCAATGACGTGGCGCAACTGGACCGGATGAGCCAGGAGCTGCACGAAGCCGAAGAAACCCGCGATCAGGCGATCACCTATCTGCAACAACGCGAGGCGGAACTGACCAATCAGTTGGCCCAGACCGAAGCAGAACTGCGCGCGGCCATGGACGGTCTACGCGACGCCCGCCATGAAGCCGAGGAACTGCGCGCCTATGTCGAGGCGCAAAGCAGCCCGGCAGGAGAAGTGTTTTCCACCAAGCGGTGAAGCACATCCTGTCGCAGCCGCAAACACCGCACCTCACTCAACATACATGGTTCTTCAGGCAACCGTCATGCAGGCACAGGTTGCCCGGCTGCTGATGTCGTGGGACGTGCTGCCCAGAAGCAGACCACGCAGGTTGCCCAACCCCCGGCGTCCCGTCACGATCAAATCGGCCTTGACCACCTCCGCCCGCTTGAGAAGATCATCCGCCGGATCACCATGCCCGATGTAGATCGACAGCGGCCCAAAACCCACGTCGGCTGCAATCTCCTTCGCGCGGGCCTTCATCTTGTCCGCCGCTTCTGTCAAAAGCTCCGGCTGAATCGCATTTGGCCCGACATAAAAACCCGATATGGCCTCGGCGGCAAATGCGACCGTCTCATCCTTGGGCGTATGCGACACCTCAAGCGCCGCACCGAATTTCTCCGCGATTTCACAGGCCATCCGCAGCGCGCGTTCCGCAGCTTCGGATCCGTCAAAACCAACAACAATGGACGTAATCATGCCCTGCCTCCCTGTTCTTGTTGCATTCCGCGTAGCGCAGGGCAAACGGCCCCGCCTTGATGTGGGTCAAGCTGGCGGAACATCTCTATCGCCAGCGGTCCAGCGCCTCTTCGTCCTCGTCTTTTGCAGCCACCCAATTGGCGCTGCCGGCGGTGATTTCGCGCTTCCAGAACGGTGCGCGGGACTTGAGGTAATCCATCAGGAATTCAGCCGCCTCAAAGGCGTTTTTCCGGTGCGCCGCAGCCGTCGCCACCATCATGATCAATTCACCCGGTGTCAGTCGCCCAAAGCGGTGGATCACCAGAACGTCGCCCAAGTCGAACCGCTGCATTGCCTGCGACGCGATGTCGTCCAATGCGGCCTGGGTCATCCCCGGATAATGCTCGATCTCCATCGCCTCGATCGGATCATCCGGCAAATCGCGCACAACACCGGTAAAGGTCACAACGGCCCCCATATCGCGCCGTCCGCTGGCAAATCGATGGCTTTCCGCAGCCAGATCAAACGGGGACTCCTGAACCAGAACACGCATGGCTAACCACCTGTCATGGGAGGAAAGAACGCAACCTCGCGCACCCCCGCAAGAGAGGCATCAAAATCCGTCAGCTTTTGATCCACCGCGACCCGCAAGGCTGACAGATCCGAAAAGGCCAGATCATAGCGTTCCTCGCGGCTGCGCAATTCGGCAACAAGCTCGGCCACCGTGGCGGCCTCTGTTTCGACCTCTTCACGGGGCACCCCGATCCGTTCCCGGACCCAGGCAAAATACAAAATGTTCATCAACGGCCCTCTTTCAAATGCGGCATCGCCTTGATCAGATAGTCAATGCCGGTGATCGCGGTCAGCGCCGCCGCCACCCACAACAGCCACAGACCAATGCGCCCCGACCATTCCATCCCTGTCAGTTTCCACGCCAGCCCCAGCACATCCTCTTCCTCACCCCTCAGGATCGCCGAGATCATCTCCGCATCCATCCCAAAGACAGACATGCCAAGGTAATGTTCAAACACGCCCTGGGAAAACAGCACCGCTATCGCAATCATCTGGCAGGTTGTCTTCCATTTGGCCAGCTTGGTCACCTTGAGCGTCCCGGCAACATCCCCCAGAAACTCCCGCAGCCCCGACACGAACACTTCCCGAAACAGGACCACCGTGGCCGGCAACACCAACCAGGGCGACCAACTGGAAAAACCGATAATCACCATCAGGGCAATCACCACCATCGCCTTGTCCGCAATCGGATCCAGCATCGCCCCCAGCTTGGTCTCCTGCTTCCATGCGCGCGCAAGATAACCGTCAAACCAATCGGTTATGGCCGCCAATACAAACAGAACCAAGGCAAACCAATCCGCATAGGGCCGGGTGAAATACAAAAACATCACCGCCACGCCAGGCGCTGCAATCAAGCGCAAGAGCGTGAGTACATTTGGCAGATTCCACTTCATGCACACATCCTACATCGCCCCTTCACAGCTTGAAAGCGCCAACCCTCCTCCTTCACTTTTCCAGATAAACTCTGGGGGAGTTTGAGGGGGCAAAGCCCCCTCATCAGCAAGATGAAATCGCATGCGGCGCAGCCGCTCCGCAAGATCATCCGCGTTCGTGGAAAAATCCATAGATGGTCTCGGCCAATGCATCCGAAACCCCGTCGACCGCCTTGAGGTCGCTCAAATTCGCACGGGCCACCGCCTTGGCGGATCCAAAATGCGCCAGCAGCGCCCGCTTGCGCCCGGCCCCCACACCCGGCACATCATCAAGCGGCGTGGCCCCCACCGCCTTGGCCCGTTTTGCCCGGTGCGTGCCAATCGCAAAGCGGTGCGCCTCATCGCGCAGGCGCTGCACGAAATACAGGATCGGATCATTGTGCCGCAACGCCATCGGCCGTTTGCCGACCCGGTGGAACTCTTCCTTGCCTGCATCGCGGTCGACCCCCTTGGCAACACCCACCATCGGAATGTCGGCAACATCATGGGCGCGCATGATCGAAGCAACCGCGCTCACCTGTCCGGCACCTCCGTCAACCAGCAAAAGATCGGGCCATAGCCCAAGCGACCGATCCGGGTCTTCCTTCTTAAGACGCTTGAACCTTCGGGTGAGCACCTCTTTCATCATGCCAAAATCATCACCGGGGGTCAGGTCGTCGCCCCGGATGTTGAATTTCCGATACTGATTCTTCATCAACCCCTCCGGCCCCGCAACGATCATCGCGCCGACGGCATTGGTGCCCTGAATATGACTGTTGTCATAGACTTCGATCCGCTGCGGCGCACCGGGTAGGTCAAACGCCTCTGCCAGGCCGCGCAGCAACCGCGCCTGGGTTGCCGTTTCAGCCATCTTTCGGGCCAGACTTTCGCGCGCATTGCGCAACGCCCCATCGACAAGCTCGGCCTTTTCACCACGCTTGGGGACAAGCAAGGCCACCTTCCGGCCCAGCTTTCCACTCAGCGCATCCGCCATCAGGTCGGGGCTTTCAATCTGATTGCTGAGGATCAATTGCCGGGGCGGTTCACGGGTATCGTAAAACTGCCCGACAAAGGCCTCCAGAACCTCGGCCTCATCCACATCCGGGCCAACGCGCGGATAATAGTCGCGGTTGCCCCAATTCTGATTGGCCCGAATGAAAAACACCTGAACGCAGGCTTGCCCGCTGTCCATGTGTAGCGCGATGACATCCGCCTCTGTCACGTTCCTGGGGTTAATGCCCTGCGCGGTCTGCACCTGCGTCAAGGCCTTGATCCGATCGCGCAGCGCCGCAGCACGTTCGAATTCCATTGCGTCGGAGGCCGCCCCCATCTCGGCGGCCAGCCGCGCCTGAATGTCCGTTGTCTTGCCAGACAGAAATCGCTCGGCGTCCGTCACGGTTTGCCGATAGTCCTGCGGGCTGATCTTGCCGACGCAGGGGGCCGAACAGCGCTTGATCTGGTATTGCAGGCAGGGCCGGGTGCGGCTGTCAAACATCGCGTTTGAACAATCGCGCAGAAGAAAGACCCGCTGCAACTGGTTCAGGGTCCGATTGACAGCACCGGCGCTGGCAAATGGTCCGTAATAGGCCCCCCGTTCCTTCTTTGCGCCGCGATGTTTCTTGATTTGCGGAAAGTCATGGTCGGCCGTCACAAGGATGTTGGGAAAACTCTTGTCATCCCGCAACAGGACATTGAATTTCGGCTTGAGCTGCTTGATGAGGTTTTGCTCAAGCAGCAATGCTTCGGTCTCTGTTTTTGTGGTCAGAAACATCATCGACGCAGTGTTGGAGATCATCCGGTCAATGCGTGCACTGTGCCCGGCGGGACGGGCGTAGTTGCTGACCCGTGCCCGCAGGTTCCGCGCCTTGCCGACATAAAGAACCCGGCTTTCGCCATCCAGCATCCGGTAGACCCCTGGCGAGGTATCCAGGGTCTTGAGATAGGACTGTATGACCGCGTGACCGGTCGTGGGTGTCT
>CAXBKL010000012.1:0-43185 GCA_963976125.1 uncultured Sulfitobacter sp.
ATTACTACTGCCGTCAGGAAAAGCACGGGCTGCTTGTGGGGTTCTATGAACAGGACTGCAAGACATGGGGCATGGACGGGATCGACCCGCATTTTGTGAATGCCCTGTGTCCTGACGATCTTGACCGGATCTCGGACGTGCTGGAAGGCGCATTTGCGCGCATGCCTGCCCTGGCCGAGGTGGGCATCCACACCATCGTTAACGGCCCGATCACCTACACCATCGACGGCGCGCCGCTGGTGGGTCCAATCCCCGGCAAGCGCAATGCGTTTTGTATCATCGGCCTGCGCGCGGGCCTGGGTGAAGGCGGTGGGCACGGCTGGCTTCTGGCCCAACAGATCGTGCATGGCGAAGCCTGCTATGACACATGGTGCCTGGACCCGCGCCGCTTTACCGGCCATGCCAATGTTGAATTGACGGCTCTCAAGGCCATCGAAGATTACCAGAACGAATTCCGCTTTCATTTCCCCAACGAACACCGCCCGGCCGGGCGCATGGCCAAGACAACCCCCCTCACCCCGGTTCTGGAGGCGCAGGGTGCCGCGTTCACGGTTGTAAACGGATGGGAGCGCGCCGAGTATTTCAAACCAGCGCCCGACTTCCACCCCTGTCATACCTTCCGGTTTGACGAGACACATGAGGTTGTTGCCGCCGAAGTCACTGCGGTGCAACACGGTGTCGGGCTCTGCGAGGTGAACGGGTTCAACAGGATCGAAATCACCGGAAGCGACGCACAATCCTTTCTTGACCGGATGATTTGTGGACGGCTGCCGCGCAAGACCGGGCGCGTCGGACTGGCCTATCTTTTGAACCGGCAAGGCATGTTGAAAGCGGAAGCCACCATCGCAAATCTGCCCGCCTCCGATCGCGGACCGGTGCGGATATGGTACGGATCGGCGGCGGCGGCGGAGTTTCACGATCTGGATTGGTTGCAGGACCATCTTGGACCCGATGAGGATGTTCAGATTACCTCACTTACCAACGACCAGACAATTCTTGTTCTGGCAGGCCCAAAGGCGCGTGAGGTCATGCAGGCCGTCAGCCGCGCCGACTGGTCTGCGGCGGCCTTCCCGTGGCTGTCGGTGCGGGAATGTTTTATCGGAATTGCGCCCGCCACCGTCATGGCGGTCAGTTTCTCAGGTGAGCTGGCTTATGAAATTCACGTCCCCAATGCTTCGCTTTATGCCGCCTACATGGCATTGCGTGCCGCCGGAGAAGCCGATGGGATGGCCCTGTTCGGTGCACATGCGGTTGAATCGATGCGGCTGGAAAAAGGGTATCTGCACTGGAAGTCGGAGATAATCACCGAATTCGACCCCTTCGAGACCGGTCTGGATCGGTTTGTCGATCTGGACAAGCCGGATTTCGTCGGCAAAGCCGCCCTGCTGAAACGCCGCGCAGATGGTCCCACAAGAGAGTTGGTGAGCTTGTGTCTGGAAGACAACAGCGCACCGGCCCATGGGGGCGCTTCGGTCATGAGGGGGCGTGATGTGATCGGCACGGTCACATCCGGCGGATATGGGCATCGGGTGGGCATGAACCTTGCCTATGCCTTTATCGACAGCGGACAAATACCCGAAGCCGGACAGATCTGCATCGACGTTCTCGGCGCGCCGGTCCCGGCGCGCATCGTTGACCGCGTTCTTTATGACCCAAAGATGATCCGCGTGCGCGCGTGATGCCCCTCTGACGTTTGCCCCCCGGATCTGTTATGCTGGGGGTGAACGGAGAGGCGAATGATCGTTTGTTGCGGCGAGGCGCTGATTGACATGGTGGCAACACCTGACCCGTCAGGCCGGATTTCCTACCGCCCCTGTCCGGGTGGTGCGGCCCTGAATTGCGCGGTTGCGCTGGGGCGGCTTGGGTGTGACGCCGCCCTTTTGACGGGACTTTCCACCGACTTCTTCGGAGATCAGATCCGGGCGCATTTGCAGCACAGCCACGTGTCATGGCACCTGAGCAAGACAAGCGACAACCCGACCCCGCTGGCCTTTGCAAAGATTGACCACGGCCAGGCAGAATATGCCTTTTTCAACGAAAACTCCGCCCTGGGTCGGCTTGAAGCTGTTCCAGCGTTGCCGAGGGAGGCCACGGCATTGGTATTTGGCGGTATTTCCCTTGTGGGCGGGCCTTGCGCGGACCTGTTCGAACGGATGATGCTGAACAACAATCTGACCGGCCTGCGGGTTCTGGACCCCAACATCCGCCCTGCCCTGATCCGCCGAGAGGCACAGTACCGCACCCGGTTGGCACGCATGAGTGTGTTCAGTGACGTAATCAAGGTCAGCGAGGACGACCTGCACTGGCTCAACCCGGACCAAACCCCCACCGAACACGTCGAGGGGTTCCTGGCCGAGGGGGCAAAAATTGTCCTCCTCACCCAAGGCTTGAAGGGGGCCACGGCCTATTCGGGACAAACCAGCATGCATGCCCCTGCGCCCGCCGTGAATTTGGCAAAGTCGGACACCATCGGTGCCGGGGATACCTTTCTCGCCGGTTTTCTGAGCCATCTGGCGCGTGTGGGGTCGCTGGGTTCGATGATCCATCCCGACATCGCAACCCTGCAAGACGCACTTTTCTTTGCCGTGAAAGCCGCAAGCCTCAGCGTTTCAAGAAAGGGGGCGGACCCGCCCTGGGCCAGCGAAATGACCTGAATAACCTAGCGATAGACCAACGTCCCGTCATCCAGATCGGCCAGCGGAAAATCATCACGGTCCTGAAAATAATCCTGCGTCATGATCCAGGGTTGCCGATCGCCTTGACGTGGCATTTGATCCAGACCACGCATGATATAGCCGGGATTGAAATTTTCGGGATCAATCCATGGCCGCAAAGGCATTGCGCCGTGCGTTTTCGGAACCCTTGGCATGACAGTGTCAGCATTCAGCGCATCCATATGATCGAACAGGCGGCAGATATAGGTCGACACAAGATCGGCGCGTAACGTCCAGCTCGATCGCAGATAGCCAAAGACGGTTGCAAAATTCGGCAGATCCGAAAACATCAGGCCACGGTGGGTGACACGATCCGAAATATTGACAGGCTCTCCATCAATGCGCAGGGCGATCCCCCCGAACATACACAACGTCAGCCCCGTTGCGGTCACAACGATGTCGGCCTCAATTTCGCGGCCCGAGCCAAGACGTAGGCCAGCGGGCACAAAAGACGCAATGGTATCGGTCACAATCTCCGCGTTGCCGTCCCGGATTGCAGTGAACATGTCCCCTTCCGGCAGCAGCGCAACACGTTGACGCCAGGGCGGATAGGACGGAGAAAAATGCCGCTCCAATCCATGATCCTCGCCAAGATATGCGGTGACACCGGCAAGCAAATCCTTGGCCAGCGCATCAGGTTCTTCGCGTGCCCTTCTGGCCGTTACTTCGCTGTCATGCAGGAATTTTCGGCGCATGATGTCATGGTATTGCTCCGGCGGCAGGTTCAGCGCGCTGAGCGTCTGGTTGAAATCGTCCATGATCGGGCGCGGGTAATAATAGGTCGGCGACCGCTGAACCATGGTCACCTGCCCAGCAGAGGGTGTCATCGCCGGGACCAGGGTCGCCGCCGTCGCCCCGGACCCGATCACCACAACCTTCTTGCCGGCGTATTCCAGATCATCCGGCCAGTTTTGCGGGTGTATAATTTGCCCTTCAAACCGGTCCATGTCGGGCCATTGGGGCGTATAGCCCTGTTTGTGGCTGTAATACCCAGCGCACATCCACAAGAACCCGCAGGTGACCTGCCGGGGAGCAGCATCATCGGAGGTTGCGACGGTCACGGTCCAGCATTTTGTATCGCTCGACCATTCCGCGGATTGGACAGCATGGCCCAGATGGATCCGGTCGCGCAGATGATTCTCGTCGATGGCCTCGTTCAGGTAGGTCAGGATTTCCGAAGCCGTCGCGATTGGCACCCCGGTCCAGGGTTTCCAGCCGAACCCGAAGGTGAACAGGTCACTGTCCGACCGGATGCCCGGAAAACGGTGGGTATGCCATGTGCCACCAATCGCATCCGCGCTTTCAAGCACGGCAAAGCTGCTGTTGGGGCGGCACCGGCGCATGTGATAGGCCGCATCAATGCCGGAAATTCCGCCGCCGATGATCAATACATCGACATGGTCTGGCAATCCTGCTTCAGTCATCGTGTTCTCCATCCTGCATCAAATGCCCTGGGCGGAAGGCTAGCCGCATTGCCACGGCAAGACCACGAGAAACAATCCCCCTTGCGCACCAGGCGCGGGGCCGTGAGGATGGCACAGCAAACACGCAAAGGATCGCAACATGCCCGGTGACCTCCATCCGCAAATACAGGCGATGCTTGATCGGGCTCAGGCATTGGGCATCCCGAAAGTTCAGGATTTGAGCACGGAGCAGGCCCGCGCACTGGTTGAGAACTTGTCTGCTGCCCGTGCGCAGGACTACCCTGCACCCGACATCATGGACGTCGAAAATGCCTCAACCGGACCCGGCTATGGCCATGTTCCGGTGCGGATTTACCGGGCAACCGACAGCCCGACGGCCCCGGTTATCGTCTTTTTCCACGGGGGTGGTCATGTGCTGGCCAGTCTCGACAGCTATGAAACAACGGCCCGTTTTCTGGCTCTGAGCGCGCATTGCACAGTGGTTTCGGTGGACTACCGGATGGGGCCGGAATACCCGTTTCCGGCAGCCGTGGAGGATGTGTTCAACGCCACGAGATGGGTCGCCGACACCGCCGGGGCGCTGCGCATAGATAGCACCCGCCTGTGCATTTGCGGCGACAGCGCCGGTGGCAATCTGGCCGCTGTCACCGCGTTGCTTGCCCGCGACAGCGGCGCGGTCGATATTGCCGCACAGGTTTTGATCTACCCGGTGATCGACTATCTTGGCGGCACGCCATCTTATGAGAAATACGGGCAGGGTTACGGCGGTCTGGAGGCGGCAACGGCAGTCTGGTTCCGCGATAGGTATCTGCCTGACGCGGAAGATCACGGGGATTGGCGTGCCGCACCCTGGCGCGCACAGTCCCACAGCCGGTTGCCGCCTGCTTTGGTGGTGATGGCCGAATGTGACATCCTTGCGGATGAGGGCCACGACTACGCGCGCCGCCTCTCTGCTGCTGGGGTGGAAACGCAGACCCTTGAATTCAAGGGCATGACCCATGGGTTCTTTGGCTACCTCGGACTGGTCGACGATGCCGCACGGGCGCACCGCGCGGTGGCGGAATTCCTCAGGGGTATCTGGGGCTAGACCGCGATGACATTTCGGAAAATAGCGCTGGGGTGTGTCAAATCCAGCGCCGCGTGCGGGCCAGATAGGTGTCGGCGGCATCGCCAAACATTGCCTTCAACAGGCGTTCTTCAGGTTCGGCGAACCGTCGGTCCAAGACCCACCAGAGCCCCACCGCAGCGGCAAGCCCGATCAGGGATCCATGCCCAAGGGCCGATGCAACGGTAAGCAGCACCAGCGCCAGGTAGATCGGGTTGCGCGACAGCCGATACGGTCCCTCGACGATCAACTCACGGGGCTGGTGGTGCGGCTCGATCGGGGTCTTTTTCCAATAAAACCAAAGCGCCGACCATCCGATGATCCCAAGGGCCACTGCCAGCAGCAGCCATGAAGCCACGCCAGCCAGGGGGATGTCAAAACTGAGGCCTGGCAGCGCCCAATTGCCCAGATAAATCAATCCGACGCTCAGCGCCCACCAAATCGGTGGTAGATCCGGAAACCCTTTGATCTCGTAACTCCTGTTTCACCCTTGCGTTTTCGTGGTTGCATCAGGATGGTCAATCCCTGCCAGATTGTACAGAGCCGGCTCCCACAGACCGCGAGACCCGTCTCTCTGCCAACTGGCCGATTGTGAAAATCTGTGGCCACCCTCGAGGAGCTTTTGGCCGCGCGACAGGCCGCGGTTTCGCGGGCCTCTGTCGCGGCCGCGTCACAAACGGCTTGTCCTCTCCTGAAGGGACAGGGGGAAACCATCTGTTACAATTTGTCAGACAGGCCCGCCCCTGGCGGATCATCGAGCAGTTCTGTGGTCCCTGACGGCAAACGAGGATGGGGGCAGGCGTGGCACGTCCCATCGGCCATTGGCCCGGAATTTGGTGCGGGATTGAGTTTATTTGGAAAGATGAAGAGGGATCGGTGGCGCATTCGGTTGGGAATACCCGCCTTCGGTTTGGCAAGGCACCGTAGGGGGATGCAGCGGGAAACCAATGCCGGGCTGGCGTCGCGATTGCGCTCAGGCGTTGATGTTCGCCTCCAGCATCGACGGGGTGATGCGCCAGGTGGTGTAGGCTTCGCCTTTCAGGTCGCGGTCAAGCGCGTTCAGCTCTGACAGAAACTGGCGAAAAGCGCCTGCGGCCCTGTCATCAAGGGCGAAGTAGGAAAGGTCCTGAGCCAGTTTGGCGCGGTGGACATTCAGGTTGAAATTGGCGTTCAGCAGACGCTGGAACACGTCGATTGGCACCCGCTGGCCGTTGGTATGGATGCGCACCGGATTCTTGTCGACCCACATTTGGTAGTTCCACATGCAGCTGCCCAGCGCTTCGTGCTGTACCGAGGCCATGTAGATGAAACCCGCCGTCAGCCGCGCAAGGCCGGCACGGGTCACGGTGCCGCCGGTGATGCCATCCACCCCGTTGGGCAGATGGCGGTTCAATGCGGCAACCCAGGCCATCACGGTTTCATCCCGTTGCAGGGCTTCGTCACTGTCATAGTAGATATTGATGTAGCGTGTCGTGTGGGCGTGCATCACATCGTAGAGCTGTTGCAAATTGTCCTGCATCGGCGTGTCAAAGGCGTCCGTTGGCAAGCCCCGGTCCTGCCAGTCCTGGTCCGGCACCATCACGGAGGCGCGATAGCTGTTGTAGCTGCGTTCAAAAAGGTCGCACATGCCGTCGTGGGTGAAGGAAAAGACCGTCTCGAAATCCCCTCCCGGCAGCATCTGGCCCTTGGTGACCAGATAGTTGGAGTTCTGGGTGCCGAACATATGCGGCCACATCAGCCGACACAGGGCGTGATCCCTGTAAAGGTGGTTGCGCGTTGCAATCGACAACGGTCCCCCACTGGCCAGATGCACCCCATTGAAATGGTTGACCAGCGAGATTTGCGTGGAGGCCGCGCACATCGCCGTGCGCACCGCCTCGTGCCAGCGGTCATCGCCGGCCTTGATGTTGCCCAATACACATTCGATGCGGGTGGCACCAAGGGTACGGGCCTTTTTGTTCAGCTTGAAGAAAACCCGTGATCCCAGTGGACGCAGGCCGGGGTAAATCTCGTGATCGTCGAGATCGCGGAAATCCCAGACCAGATTGCCCGCCTCGTCCTTTTGCAGGAAGCAGGCATAGGGGCTGGCCACGGCCAATTCGCCCAGATCCGGCACACCGTCGCGGCGGAAGGCTTCGGGCTTGCGCGGTGCGGGGTACAGATTGCGATAGTGTTTGTTGTAGGCGGTTGCCACCGCGCGGTCGATGTCGGCATTAATCTCCGGCAGGCCGGGCACCACGGGCGGCAACACCTGGCCCAGCCAGATCCGAAACGTGAAACTGGCGCGCATCACAAGCGAGGATTCGCCCTTGGGAATGCGGTCCGCCATCATGATGTCATTCACTTCGACACCCGGAATACGCTGCGAGACGGGGACCGCGCGCAGCGGGCGCGGGTATTGCGGTGGCAAGGGTATCTTCTTGGCCTTCTTGAAGCGGAAGATCAGCAGCGAGACTGAATTCCAGACGATCCGGCGGAGATACCAGCTGAGCGGGAGGCGTTGGGTCATGGCTGGTCCTTTGCTGGGCGGAATGCAGGGTCGGATGTTGCCGATGGGATCGGCTTCCAGTCGGTCTCATAGTAGCTGCCTCGGTCCCGCGCCCAGGGGTCAAAGGCGTTCCTGACCGGCTCGAGCTGATCGCGCAGCCCCGGCAGGTTGCGCATCAAGACCCGCTTGAGCGGCAGCACCTCAATGCGATGCCCGTTGTCCTTGCCGCGTTCCATACGTTTGTCGGGGCCGTTGTTTTTGACCCAGTTCAGGCCGAATTCCGAATAGAATTCGTTGCGGAAACTGGAGGTGAAGAAGCGGTCCGAAAACAGACGCCGTGAGGCATTGACGATAAATATCTGAAACTGCGTCTCGGAGATGGCAAAGCCGTAGGGCCGGGTGCTTTCGGCGAGATACCCGACAATTGTGTCGAGGTCTTCTACATTGTCGACCGGGGTGCCATCGGGGTGACCCAGGCAATCGTTGGGAAATGCGGATTGACCATTTCCGCCACGCGCTGCGTCGGGATCGAGTTGTACGGTGCTGATGATCTTGGATGCCGTGCAGATATGCTGACCATAAACCTCGCGCAGCAAACCAGCCAGTTTGCGCTGTTCCACAAGCTCCGTCTCTTCTGCGGGTGTCTTGTCTTTTTTCTTTGCCAACCGCTGATCGACAAAATCGTCAAAGCTGGTCAACTGTCGCAACCCGATCTGGCGGCGGAATTCGTTGAACCGGGGGATGCCGCGTTCGCGGTCGCGGATGATGTCGAGCGCGGTGACGTCGACAACCTTGGTGGGACCATCCGCGCGGCTGGGCATGTTGAGCGCCTGCAGGAAACGCGGCTGGTTCTGCAAGGTCAGCGCGCCGAGACGTTGGCGGCCAAACGACAGGGCGATGCGTTCCAGCCCGAGTTCGTGCATTGCGCCGGTGGCCTTGTTTCGGAACGTCGTGATGATGGGTAGTTTTCCGACAATCCTGTTTGGATCATCCGGGTCGCGCAGTTCAATCAGATCAGGCAGCAGGGGATGCAGGCGATATACGCTGACAAATTCTTCGGGGAAGTTGAAGGGTGAGCCAAAATGGTTGGTACCCGCATTATCCCAATCCAACTGGGCAATGTCGCCATCGGGATCCAGCGTGCCCGTGCCCACGATCCCCGCGCCAGAGGAAAAGACGGAATACCAGGTCGTCTCCTCTTCGCCATCGCCCGTTTTGCCAAGGTCGGTGACAATCTTCGACAGGATGTCTTTGATTTCAGGAAAATCGCGGGCCAGCCCGTACCAGTTGGAATTCATCGCCGTGTAGAGCGGCTCATCATAGAGCAGTTGGGTGGTCCATTCGATCGTATGGATCTTGGCGATGGTGGCGGCGATAACAAGGCGGGCAAGCTCGAAGAGTTCGTCGTCGGTGATGTCACTGTAGGGCACCATGGTTGTCGGTTTGTCCGGACGGCGCAGGCCGGAATCCCTTTTTGCGTTCTTTTTTGCATGTGCCTTGAACGCGGTGACAAAGCTGTTGTGCTCGCGGGCAAAGAGGTTGTGAAAGAAGCTCATCCCGATGGACCAGTTTTCAGGGAAGGCGACGGCCTCCTGGCCGTTCCATTTGGGATTCATCGGGCTGACGTCGCATGTGGTATCCCCGGCCGGACATTGCATCTGCAACAGCGACAGATAGCCTGCATTGTCCCCCTGCGCGGCGCGTTCTGGCACCGTCCGCAACAGCAGCTTCGCGGGCGCGTCGGGGTCGCGCTTCACCCGCGCCTTTGAGGCCGCGTCGTAGCCGTAGATCTGTGAGGCGTCCCACCATGACGTCACCGTATTGGGGGTGGTCTTGTAGGCCCGTTTCAGGCGGCTGTCGCCATCGAACCGTTCCGGCGCATCGGTCTGTGCGTAAAGCGGCGAATATTCACGGGCGTCGGGGTTGCAGCCCAGTTTTGCGACTTCGGCGGCGGTCAGATCACGCTTGGCCGCACCTACGCCGACGGTGCGACACCCCATCGAAACAGTCTGGCCCATGTTGTTGTCACCCTCTTGCAGGTGGCTGAACCAGTCATGGGTCATGAACTGGATCCAATAGGCGGCCAGCACATTGAAAAAGGGCGCTTTCTTGTAATCGCAGTTGGCGGTCACATCGTTGCCGGGCAGCCCAAGTCCGCCGTTACACCGCGATGCGTCCGATTGCGCGCGGGTGAACAGCACCCGGCTTATCACCTGCGGATCAGGGCTGAGCGGGCCCAGACGGTCGCCATGGCGATTGGCCACAATCGTGTCACCCCGGGCAATCGCCTCCATCGGAAATGTCGCCTCGAACGCTACATTGCGCGGATAGGACATGCCGGTCGATCCCATCGCCGGGTTGCGCATGTCGTTGCAGGTGCCGTTCACAGTGCGAAAACGGATCATCTCCCCACGGCAGAGCTGACGACCGGTGCCGCCAACCTGGCCATAATCAGGATGCGATTGCGGCAGGCGCATCTCTGGCCAGCTTTTGATGGTGCGCCCGTCCGCGCCATCGCGGCCAAGGACATAGTCCTCATAGGTGTAATTGTCGAACAGGTTGAACTTGATCAACTCGACCCGCTGTCGTTCGAGATCCATCAACGCGCCATCCACACCCCGCCCGTTCCGTTCGAGATGTTTGGTCACGAAGGTCAGCGGGCTGAGATTTCCCGTCCGCGACGACCCATCGCCGGTGGCCCAGTAGTTTGACCAGTCCACCCAAGGCGTGTTGCGCGAAGCCAGCGCCTTTTGCCCGCCCCGACAGTTGGCCGTGTCTTGCAGAACCTTGCCCAGAAAGCGTTCGTCCTGGGTCTCCGCTATGGGCAGCAGGCCGCGTTCGGCCATCGTGATGCAACTGCGTACAGACGGATCAAGCGCGATCCACAGGGCGATCACAAAAACACCGACAACCCCGGTCACTGCCGCGAGATACTTCAACATAAGATATGCTCCCTGCTCATCGCCGCCACAGGAACCAGATCAGGCTAAGCGCCACGATCACGTCCAACCCTACAATCGGCCACATCCACCAGATCGGCACCGCCGATCCGGCCCAGATCATCACAAGCGCCCCGGTGATGCCAATGCCCATGAACACAAGTCCCGGCCATGTCCACAGGTCAGACCGTGCCAGATAGGTCCGGCCAACAGCCATGTAGATCAGCCCGATGAACACGAACAGGACGGTGCTGAAATGAAACCCGCTCAGGATGATGGCAGAGAGGTGAAAGGCCGCCGAAATGCACAGCACAACGCCGGCAAGCGCCAATGCGTGGCTGTTCGATACCCGTGTCACATATCCCCCGCATTTCTGAATGTACCCGGCCGCCCAGAGGCAAAAGAAAAGGGTCACAATACACGCGGAACGATAACGGTGTGGGGCAATTAATCAAGCGTCATCCTTTGACGGGCATGGGAGGGACAAAAAATTCCGTCATTGACGCATGATGCGCCCGGCCCCAATACTCGCGCCATACCGACAGGTGCGAGGGGGCGCGTTAAAGATGTCAAATGTGGCCGGAAAAGCCTATTGCCTGAATGTCCTCACGCCAACAACGCCTTGGCATGGATACTTGAAATCATTGATTTTTCTGGCGGTTCGGGCATTTCCCGTCCTGATGTCCGGGTTGCGTGGTCTGTCGGTGATCCATTTCGCCCGCTGGGCCATCATCAAGCCGCGCCAATGGCCGCGCTTTGGCCGCAAGCGGGCACGGCTGTATTACGACTACACCCTGTTTTGCAGCAACTTCAATGGAACATGGGACCAATATATCGACGCCTTTTCCGACGGCATCCCCTATATGCTCGATCTGGCGTGGTTCCGCGATTTCAAATATCCGGGATCGATCCCGCTTGATCCGTTTCAGGCCTATATCCGGCACAATCAGGTCAATACGGATTATTACTACAACGCCACCCCCGGCGCTGCGCAGCGCGACATCAAGGCGTCGCTGAGGGTATGGCGCGGGGTGCGTGCCCTGGCCCGGATCAGGGACACACTGGACCCGATTTCTTTTGAACGGGAATACAAACGCCTGTTCACATTTGTGCAAAACGACATGGGGTCGATGGGGCCGGGTGCGGTGCCCAGCCTGCCCACGGAGGCCGCACATCGGTTGCGCCAATCCGCGATCAACACCGAATGGAAGGGGCGCCCGCCGCCCAAGGAGCCGTCGAATGGCTAACTATGACGCGGGTCACTATTTCCTGACGGTGATGATACCGATTGACCGGGACGGCTTTGTCGAGATCAACGGCGCACGACGATCCCTGATTGACCATACCCGGCATGTGTTGACGACCCTGCCGACGGCTCAACAGGACTATGTCAGCACCGCCAGCGGCCTGCAAAGCCCGTTTGCGCGGGTGCCCGGCACACATTTTGCGCATTTCTTCATCATCGACGATACCCGCTACAATGGCAGGCGACCGTCGAATCCGATCTATGATCTGGTCTTCAACGTCAAGATGACCAACGCGCAGAAGGTCGACCGCCTGCCCGACGCATATCTTGTCTTTGCTGTCGATTTTGATGCGCCAGACGGCAGCGCCCGAAGCCTGCGGAACTATACCGACGCCCTGTGGCACCACATGGGGGCAGAACTCAGGATGATCTACGAGAATTGCGTCGGTTTTGCCGATGTGCGGACCGCCGCAGATTTCTACATTTTCGTGCGGCGCGGACAGGTCACCACCTCGTTGCCGTTCAACGACTACTGGGCACATGAGCCGCCCCTGCCAAGCCCGGCCCCCTGGATGGCTGCCGCAACAATCGGTATTCTGGGTCTGGCGATCATCGCCGGCGTCAGCGGCTTCTGGACCGCAAGCCTATGGGGGCTTTGGGGACTGACACTTCTGGCGCTTTTGGCCTTGAACATCGCAATTGTCGTGCGGTTTGGGCTAAGACCCTTCCCAGCGGCGCCCGACAGCGACATTCAATCCGTTCTTAAGGCCGTCTACGTCCAGCAAATGTTCACCGGCTTTGCAATCGAAAACCTCGGCAAATCCGGGGAAGACCTGCAAACCGCGTTTGACGCATTCTGCGAAACGCACGCTCCGGGTCTGGTCGACGGCCCCAGCCAACCGCCAGGTGTGCTGGTATCGAAGTGGAAATCGCCGTGAGCATGCAACTTGACCTGCGCGATATTCAGGGCAACATCCTGCGCGCTTACGGGCGCTATGGCTATCCACACGCCCGCTATTTCTTGTTTCACATCCGCGAGGCGAAATCCGGGCGTGCTTTCATTCAGGCGCTGATGCCCAAGGTGACCACCAGCGAACGCTGGGTCGATCCGAACGATCCCGAAAACGGCGCCCTGATCGAGCGGCCCAAAACCACGTTGAATGTCGCACTGACCTGGATCGGGATGCGCGCGCTTGACTTGCCCACTGTCACCCTGTCGCAATTCCCGCGTGAATTCATAGATGGCATGGCCCCGCGGTCTCATATCCTGTCGGATGTCGGTCCAAGTGCGCATAAATACTGGGATCCGGTCTGGCGGGAACCGGTCAGCAACAAACGCGGTACGGATATTCATGTTCTGGTGACGGTAAACGCGCAGATGCAGGACAACGGTGATCCGGTACCGGAAATGGAAGACGTCACCGACTGGCTGCGCAGTCTGGGACGCTGGAAGGGCATGAAGCTGCTGACGGGTCACGGGTCGGAAAACGCCGATTATCAGCAAGCCGGGGCGCGGCTGGTGGATGGTGACGACGGCACCAAGCGCATAGATGCACAGGAGCATTTCGGCTTTGAGGATGGCATTGGCAACCCGGTTTTTGAAGGTCAGTATCCGGCAGAAATCGAACGCAAACGGGTCAAGGGCCGGGGCAAGATATTGCCAAATCAGCAATGGGCACCGTTGGCCACCGGCGAATTTCTGATCGGCCACGTCGATGAAAGCCAGGAGCTGCCCTTTGCCACCCAACCGCCGCGCTTCATGCACAACGGCACGTTTCTGGCCTTTCGCAAGCTGCATGAGAACGTCGGCAGATTTCACGAGTACATCGACCAGCAGGCCGCAGCCTATGCCGCCTACAATCATGTGCCCGAGAAAGAGGCCAATATCACTCTGCGTGCAAAAATGGTCGGGCGCTGGCCCAATGGCGTGCCCCTGATGGCGGCACCGACCTTTGCCGATATGATGCAGTTCGAAGCGGAATGGTTCGACATCCCCGCAATCCGCGCCAAATCCGGGCACCGCACCCTTGCCGAACAGGCCCGGCTGGACGCCTATAACCAGACGCTGATCGACTTCAAGTATCGTGATGACCCCAAGGGCATCCGCTGTCCGATTTCGGCCCATATCCGGCGCGGCAACATGCGCGATATGCTGGACCCGCGGCACAGTTCGGACGATCCCCGCACCTGGGATGGCTCCGCCCTGACCAACCGACGCCGGATCCTGCGCCGGGGCCTGCCCTATGGCGCGTTTGCCCCCGAAAACCGCGATGACACAGCAGAGCGGGGCGTGATCTTTATCGCCATGTGCGCCAATATCTTCCGCCAGTTCGAATTTGTTCTTCAGCAGTGGATCAATTATGGCCTGGATTTCAAAGTCGGCAACGATACCTGTCCGCTGTTGGGGTATCATCCTAAAAATGATGCGAAGTTCATGATCCAGACCGACCCCGAGGGCGATGATTGCCCCTGGGTGATGAATGCGATTCCACAGTTTGTAGAGACCCGTGGCGGGGAATATTTCTTTGTCCCAAGCATCAACACGCTGAACATGATCGCTCTTGGCGTGGTGGACCCCACATGAGTGACAGCGCCACAAGATCAGAACCGGAAATGCTGGCCGATATGGTCGACATCAATGTCGATTTCGTGGCCCGCTCCCCCTACCCGGCGCAACGGTCCGAACATGGCAAGGGGGTTGCCGATGTGCGGGGCACGTTTCGCGTAATTGACGACCTGTCGCCGCCGTTTCGCGTCGGTTTGTTTGCCAATCCCGAAACATATGACGCGACCATCCGGTTTTCCAATGGTGCCGTCCAGAAGGACAACAAACGCGACACCCACGGATTTGCGGTCAAGGTACATGATGTGCCGATGGACAGCGCCCCAAAAGATGACGATGGGGTGCCGTTTCAGGACTTTATCATGCTCGATTGCCCGACCTTCATCATGGGCAGCATGTCGCAGTATGTCCCGTTCAACCGGATTTTTCTGGACGCCAAGGTCAGCGTGATCGGCAAACTGCGATTGGGGTGGTATCTGCTGACACACCCCCAGATGATCCGGTTGGTGCTGCGCATGGCGTTGAACAAACCAAATGCGCCGCTGTCCACGCCCTACTGGAGCACAACGCCTTACCGGTTCGGTGAACATGTGGTGAAATACAAGTCCGTTCCGGCAACGCCAAACCTGTCCCACCCCCGGATCATCGGACCCAATGGCCGCAGAGCTGCTCTCAAGAAACAATTGTCCGGCGGGACGGGGCGTTTCACATTCGGCATCATCATGCAGAACAACGCCAAGACCCAACCCATCGAAGATCCGGGCATTGACTGGGAAAAGCATGGGGCGAGCTTTCATCCGCTTGCCGAAATCTGCATCCCCTCCGATCAGGAAATCGCGGCACCGCCCGAAATCGAATATGCCCTGTCCTATTCTCCGGGGCATTCGGCGCGCGAGCATTTCCCGCTGGGCGCGATCAACCGGGCGCGTGTTGCAATCTATGCGGCTGCAAAAAAGGCCAGACGTGCGGCCTATGACAAAAGGCAATAGAGAATGGGCTCGGGTGCACGGCTGAGCCTTGCCAATACACCCGCAGAAAGTGACTATGGGTCGGCGGGAGGATGACCACACATGAAGGCCGGAACCGTCAACAGCCAGAAGCGCAGCGGCACAGTGCTGTTTGCCGATGTGGCGGGCTTTACCGCCTTTGCGGAGCGTATCGGCGAAGAATCCGCTTTCGAGATGATCCAGAAGGTTTCCGCAAGAATGCAGGAAGCCGTCCATGCCCACAGTGGCACCGTCGGAGAATTTCGCGGCGACGGGATCATGGCGCTGTTCAGCGTGACAGAAGGGCTGGAAGACGGACCCCTGCGCGCCTGTAGTGCAGCGTTGCAGATACAAAGCGGCATGCGTGAGGCCAAAGAGGAAATGGCGCGTGCCTACGGCACCGCGCCAGAGGTGCGCATCGGTTTGCATTGTGGCCCATTGGTCGTGGGCGATGTGGGCGGCTCGGCCAAGGCCCATGTCACGATTATCGGCGATACCGCCAATGTTGCCTCCCGGTTGGAAGGTCTGGCTGAACCGGGTCAGATCCTGATCAGCAAAGACCTTTACACGCTGGTCGAGGGACAGGTTGAAGCGACGGACCTCGGAACCCGGCAAATGAAGGGAAAGACACGCGCACTACAGGTTTACGATCTGCAACAGGTTCGGACCGGGGTGTCGCGTTTCGATGCGTCAAGATCGCGGGGTCTTTCGACTTTTGTCGACCGTGAGGCAGAAATCGCGCTGATGGATGCGGCCCTGCAAGACGCGCAATCCGGTAAGACCGCCGTTGCCGTGATCGAAGGAGAGCCGGGGATCGGCAAATCCCGACTGCTCTACGAATTCGGACTGCGGCTGCCCGGCGACGGGGTGCGTCTGCTCAAGGGCGAGTGCCGGGCGGATGGGGCCACTGTGCCCTTCCTGCCCTTTGCCGATCTGGTGCGCAGCACATTGCAGGTGGACCCGCAGTCGACACTGGCGGAAACCGAGGCCCAGATCAATCGAATGATCGGCATTACAGGGGCCGACGCCGAATATACCCGTCATTATCTGATGACCCTTCTGGGCAAGATCGGGGAACATGACGCGGGACGGGGCGAAAGCCCGGACATGATCGGGGCGCGTATTCGCAAGGTTGTCATCGACCTGATCTCATTTGCATGCCGTCAGGATATGGTCGTTCTGGTGATCGAAGACCTGCATTGGGCGGACCCAGGTACGTTGCTCATCCTGCAAGAGCTGGTTGAAAACAATCGCGCACTGCCGCTGTTGTTGATTGGCACCTGCCGGCCGGGATTTCAAAGCAGCTGGATGGACAATACGGCTGTGACCCACATCAAGCCGCAGCCGATCAGCAAAGATGCGGTCGCTGCGTTGATTAACGAGGTAATGTCCGGCTCGTCCAGAGCCAGCGAGATGGCGGCCCTTGCGGTCGCAAAGGCGGATGGCAATCCGCTGTATGCGGAGGAAATCGCGAAATTCCTTGTCCAGCAACAAGAAGACCGTTCAGAGGGCGATGACGCAGGCAAGGACATCATCCTGCCCACCAACCTGCAAAACATGGTGATGGACCGCTTTGACAAACTCGGACCGGAATGCCGCTTGATGCTTCAGGCCGCCTCGGCGATTGGCCGGCGCTTTGACGCCCAGATCGCGGCGGAGGTGGCGCAAAAAGAACCGCCGCTTTCGACCCTTTTGCTCAGCGAGGCCGTTGACGGGGATCTGATCCGGCCCATGAGGTCCGGCTTCGAATTCAAACATGCGCTGGTGCAGGACGCTATCTATGACACGATGCTGCGCGTCGAACGCGAGGGCCTTCATGCCCGTATCGCGGATGAGATCGAACACCGCTATTCCAACAGGCCTGAAGAGGCCGCCGAAAGTCTCGCCCACCACTGCGACAAGTCGAACCAGCCCGAACGCGCGGTGCCGCATCTGATTGCAGCCGGTCAGCGCAGTCTCAACCTGTTTTCCCTGACCGTGGCCGAGACATTCTTTGCCCGCGCCCATGACCTGATTACGCAGCGGAACATGGCATTGGCCCCTGAACAGGCGGCGAACCTTTTTGCGGACTGGTTCGAGGTCCAGCAATGGCATGCCGAATTTGGGCGCACGATACGCTTGTTTGAAAGCGAGCGGAACCGCATCGAAGCCGCCACAGAAAGCCGCCGCTATGCGCGCATTCTTGGCCTTGTCGGGGTGGCCTACTGCCAGGACTTTCAATTCGAAAAGGCGCGTGCGCTGTTTGACGCCGCAATCGAAATCGGAGAGCAAACCAGCAACCCGGACGCCATCACGGACGGGTGTCTGGGGCTGATGGTTCTGAACAACTCCAGACCGGACAGGACATCCTGGGACGACACCCAGCGCCTGGCCGCCCGCATTCACGAAACCTGGGGCGACGATCCGCAGCCCTACTATCGAACCTATTGTGACTTTTACCAGAACTGGAGCCACTCGATCAGGGGCGACATCGACTTTGCGCTCGAAAACGGGTTTGCGCTTTTTGAAAAGGGCAAGGAAATGAACTTTTCCGGTGCCATCGGCTGGGGTGCGATCTGTGTGGCGTTTAACGAGGCCTATTCGGAAAATTTCGATCGTGCGATCGAATATGCTTCTGCTGGGGCCGAAACCGGCGGCGGACTTGTTGACCGGTTGGTCTGTCTGGGTCTCAAAGGACTTTCGATGGTGCTCAACGGAGATGTCGAAGGGGGCGCGAAAATACTGAACGACATTTTTTCGCGTGGCGAGGCTCTTGACTTCAGGGGCATCGAAAACATTGTGGATGGTCCGGTGGGCCTTGCCAAGGCCCTCGGAGGCGACCTGTCGGGCGGTGTTGCATGGATCAACGCGGCGATTGAACGGGCGCTGGCGAACGGTAACGCCCATGCCGCCGCAATGTCACATATTTCCCTTGGCACGCTGTTTTTGCTGCTGGCGACGGGGGATGAAAAACCGGACCTCAAGACACTGGCCCGCAACGCAATTTTCCTGTTGCGCAATGCACCTTTTGCGAAATCAAAGGCGGTGGCGCATTTCGACGCGGCCCTCAGGCTGGGGCAAGAGGCGCAGATGTACGGCGTCGTTGCGCAGGCCCAGCATGGCAAGGGTATGGCGCTCAGGGCATCGCGAAAAGAAGATCAGGCCAGAACCGCGTTTCAGGATGCCCGCAAAGCGGTGAAGCAGATCCGCTGGGCGATGATGGAATCGCGTATTGACGCGGCATTGGAGGGCATGGGTTAGCCTTCCGCCTCCTCACTCAGGATACACAAGACGACCGATGCGGCGGTGATGCCCAATGCGGCCTTGTCCGGATCTGTCAACGCAAGCAATGCGGCAATCCCCGCAGCGCCTGATGGTGTTGAGCGCAGCCCCGCAGCCTCGGCCTGTCCGGCCCCCTCGGCCCCTTCCGCCTCGGAGATCAGCGCATAACAATCGGCGTCCCGTGCCAGCCCCTTGAGCGCAATGAGCGACGGCATCTTGCAGTCCAGCCGCCCCATCTGACTAGCCGGTCCACCGCTTTGAACCGGAGCCCCTGCCGCAATGGAGCCGTGCAATGCCGCCGCCACCTCCGGTTCCACCACAATGATACGCGGCGCATCGCCCCATGCCTGACGGGCCAGGGCGGCGCAGGCGCCCGCCAGCCCCCCAACACCCGCCTGCAGGAAGATGTGGCTGGGTGGCGCAGGCATCTGGCGGATCACCTCATCCATCATAGCCAGATAACCCTCCATCAGACGATGGGGGATGGCCATGTATCCGGGCCAGGAACTGTCGGACAGAAGTTGCCACCCGTTCTGGTCAGCGGCCTGTTGCGCCGCCGCCATCGACGCTTCGTAAAATGCGCCCTCACGCACAACCTGCGCGCCCTGTGCGGCCAAACGCGCCGCGAAACTTTCCGGGACCGTTTCGGCAATAAAGACCACGGCCTTGGCCCCAAAGGCTGCCGCCCCCGCAGCGACAGACAGGCCATGATTCCCCGCACTTGCGGTGACATATGTCCTACCCTGCGCGCGCCCCAGTTGCGCGTCATGGGCGATGACATAGGCCGCGCCCAGCGCCTTGAAACTGCCAAGGCCCATCCGGTTGCGTTCGTCTTTTACATGCACATCCGCCACCCCTGCCCTGTCGGCAAGCATCGGCGCGGACACCAGCGGCGTTTGCGCCGCAACCGGGCATCGGGTCAACACCCCCAGTGGGGCCGCCGCATCAACAGACGGAAAAGGAACCTCTTGAAGATCAGAGACAGCGACGGGGCGGGTGACATGCAGTATTTCCATGCCACACCGGACAATGCGCGCCCTGCGCAGTCAAGCCTCAAGCGCCACGATTTGCGAAAAACACTTCGCGGGTGAACAAGCATCGTTTTGCAAAACCTGCCACCATCGGAGCACCTACAAAGGAAACCCGAAATGACCACTTCGCTTCGTTCCGGCGGACGTGCAGCCCGTCGCGCCCTGCGCTCAGCGCCGAATTTTGAAATGCTGCCCGGCGTGCACAACAAGATACCAACCTGCGAAATCATGACAGGAAGTCAGATCGAGCGCATCGACGCCGCATCGATGGACATCCTGGAAAATGTCGGGGTGGTGTTTCGTGACGACATTGCATTGGCCGATTGGCAGAAGGCCGGGGCAAAGGTTGTAGGCGACCGGGTCTATCTGGATCGGGGGTTGGTCCGCGAATTGATCACATCCATCCCGTCGCGGTTCACCTATCATGCCCGTGATCCCGCAAAAAACGTGGCCCTTGGCGGAGATAAGGCGATCTTTGTCCCGATGACGGGGGCGCCTTTCCTGCGTGATCTTGATGATGTTCGGCGTAACCCGACGCTGGATGATCTGGCGATGTTTCACAAACTCGCCCATATGTCCCCTGCACTGCATTCATCGGCGCACCACATCGTCGAACCCTACGATCACCCGATCAGCCAACGCCACCTGCGTATCACCTATTCGTCGATGAAATATTCCGACAAGACCTTTATGGGCATGACCACCAGCCCCAGAAATGCCGAAGACGTCATTGACATGTGCCGCATCCTGTTTGGTGCCGAGTTCATCGACACGCATCCCGTGGTGACGGGCAATTGCAACGGCAATTCGCCGCTGGTGTGGGATGAAACCATGCTGGGCGCGATGCGGGCGTTTTGCCGCGCCAACCAACCTGTCTTGTGCTCTCCGTTTGTGCTGGGCGGGGCAAATACGCCTGCCTCCGTCGCGGCCTCCGTGGCGCAGTTGAATGCCGAAGCCCTGTCTGCGCTGGCCTATACGCAGGTCATCCGCACCGGCGCGCCAGCGATCTATGGCCATTACCTAAGCACGGTCAGCATGAAATCCGGCGCACCGATGGCCGGAACGCCGGAAATTTCGCTGATGAATTTCATGATCGGTCAGATGGCGCGTTTCTACGACGTCCCCTGGCGCACGTCCAATGCGCTTGGCGGGGCCAAGACATTTGACGCGCAGGCGGGCTATGAAAGTGCCACGACCCTGTCCGCCGTCATGCACGCGGGCGCCAATTACATTTGGCATTCCGCCGGGTGGAACGAGGCGGGGATGCATTGTTCGGTTGCAAAATTCATCGTCGATGCGGAACAATGTGCAATGGCGCACCGCATGGCACTGGGGCCGGACTTCGGTGACTTTGAAACGGCACTCGCTGCAATCCCGGACGTGGGTCCGGGCGGTCACTACCTCGGCCACCCGCATACCCAGGAGAACTTTCAGACCGCCTATTTCATGCCGGAGCTCTTTGACAACAATTCGATCGAGCAATGGCAAGCGGATGGCAGCGTCGAGATCACTGCCCGCGCCCTGACCCATGCGCGCAAACTGTTGTCGGAGTATCAGGAACCAACGCTGGATGTCTCAGGGGACGAAGAGCTGCGCGCCTACATTCAACGCCGCGAAACCGAAATTCCGCCAAGCGATGAGTTGAACCAATCCTACTAAGGTCGCTCATTCGCAGGGCACGTCGGCCGCGCCCCAGATCAGCAGATCCTCGGCGAGCGTCTCAACGCTGCCGGGCGGGGCGAGCCGTCCGGCACCGGGCGCAAAGCCCCAGGCCACGAAGGGGGACGCACGCAGATGGTCGATCAGGCTGGTGACATCATTCCCGTCATTGCGGTCAGGGTCGCGCAATTGCGCGCAAAGCACATCGGACGGCTTGCCAAGCCAAGCCAATTCAACCGGTGGCAAACGCCAGGCGTCGCCGATCATCGGTGCGGCATGGGGCACCTCGTTTTTTGACGGCGCGGTGATATGACAGGTGCGGCAGGGGATCGTATCGGCCCCGATGCGGGAGACGTCCGCCTTGATGTTCATGCCGTGCACGACCCCCGTACCATAGCCCAGCCCATCCCACATCGGCACACCCTCCTCACCCACGTGGCAATTTGAACAGCGGGGATGGCTTGCCACGGCATAGATCCGGTCCCATGCAGCTAGCCCGTCCTGGCGGCTGATCGTGGTGTCTTGAGCAGCGGCCGCCGATCCCATCAGCAGCAGGGCAAGGAGCAGGCGCATCACAGGAAATCAATGTGGTTGGCAAAGGGCAGTTCGCGGATCCGTTGGCCGGTTGCGGCAAAAATCGCATTGCCCAACGCCGGTGCCGCTGGAGGTACCGCAGGTTCACCGATCCCCCTGATCTGATCGCCGACCTCCAATCCACGCACCTCGATTTCCGGCGTCTGATAGAACCGCATACCTTCGTAAAGGTGATAGTTGTCCTGTTCGGCACCACCGTCCCGGTAGGTCAGTTCGCAGTTCATCGCATGTCCCAGCCCCCAGATGACGCCCCCCGTGAGTTGGGCTTCAAAGTTCACGGGGTCAAGGATCCTGCCCGCGTCAGCCGCGACAAAAACCTTGTCGATACGCAGGCCGTCGGGGGTATGGCTCACCTCGACCACCTCAGCCACGGGCACACCAAACGACAGTGTGAAAGCCAGCCCGCGACCACGCCCGGCTACCGGCGCGCTGCCCCAGTTCGACATCTCTCCGACTGCTTCGAGCACCTTGCGCGATGGCATATGTGTGCACAACCGCAGCCGTTCCGCCAGCGGGTCCGCGCCCGCTTCATGACATAACTCGTCGAACAGGCTTTCGTGCAGGAAACCGTTGCCGGAGGCCCCGACCGACCGCCAACTGCTGACCGGGACCATTTCCGGCACCCGGTACCCGGTCACCCGGTAGTTGGGTATGGCAAAGGGTTGATCCCAGGCCCCCGCCACGATCACCACGTCCGGCCCGACATAGGGCAACCCAAACCGGGAAACCGAGGACGCGGTGACCGATTGTGCCGCGATGTCCAGATCGAATACCGTCACCCGACCTTCCGCAACCGCCCCGCGCCCACGCCCGATTGCAAGGGGACGGGGGATGGTATGGCTGAAATCTTCTTCGCGTGACCACGTCATCTTGATCGGCACCCCCGGCATGGCAACTGCAATCTCGGTGGCCTGCCGGATAAAGTCGTCCTCAAGCCTGCGACCAAAGCTGCCGCCCAGAACCTGCGCATGCACATGCACCTGTTCGGTGTCCAGTCCCGCAACACTGGCCGCGTGCATCCGCGCGTAGCCGGGGATCTGCGTCCCCGCCCAGACGTCGAGCCGGTCCTCCGTCAGCAACACCACCGCGTTCACCGGTTCAAGTGCTGCATGCGCGAGATAGGGAACGCGGTATTCTACCTCGACAGGTCGCGACCCGGCCAACGTGGTCTTCACATCGCCGTCATTACGCAGCCTACTGTTGCGGCGGCCGTCGAAGCTGGCGTTTGCCGCCTCAAACTGGGCCCGCGTGTCACCAATGTAGGGCGCAGGCCCCCAATCGCATACCACCGCGTCGGCGGCCCGAAACGCCCGCCAGGTGTTGTCGGCAACCACCGCAATGCCGCCGGTGATCGGAATGACCGACTTCACGCCGCGCATCGCTTCTGCCTTGGTTGCGTCATATGCCCTGATGCCGCCGCCAAGGGCGGGGTTTGTCCGCACGGCGGCAAAGACCATGCCGTCTATCGTTACATCAATACCATAGGTCTGGGCGCCCGTGGATTTCGCCACCATATCCGTACGCATATGCGGCTTGCCAAGATGCCGCCATTGCGACGGATCACGCAACGGCACGTTTTCCGGCGGCGTGAGACTGGCCGCAGCACCCGCAAGACTGAGATAGGTCAACCGGCTGCCGTCTGGCAGGACAACGGCACCGTTTTCCGTTTTCAGCTGATCCCGCCTCAGCCCCGTTTCCAGAACCGCAGCGGCAACAAGTGTTTCCCGCGCAACCGCTCCGGCGACACGCAGACGGTCGTACATGTCCGGCACGGTGCTTGATCCGCCGGTCAGTTGCAGCAGGGCAAGTTTGCCCACCACATCCGCGACCCCTGCGGCTGCATCGCCAACCCAGCCTTCGCGGGTCGCGGCAATGGGCAAGGCTTCGGCCGCCGCCTTGCTGTTATAGTAAGCGGCTGAGGGCGGCCCCGGCTCAAGGGTCACTTCGGCCAGATCGACATCCAGTTCCTCTGCGATCAGGTGGGCCTGAACCGAATAGGCCCCCTGCCCCATGTCCGTGCGCGGGGTGATAAGGGTGATGCCGCGCGTGGTGATCTTGACAAAGGGGGTCAAGGCCACGTCGCCCGGTTCAAGACCCGCCAGCAGCGGGTTGTCGATGTCACGCCTGTACATGTAGGTGCCAAAGGCGACCCCGCCGGCAATCGCCGCCGACCCGATAAGAAAGCTGCGACGGGCAATTGTTCTTGCGCGCCCCATAATCAGACCTCCTGCATCCGCATCGCGGCGGTCCTGACCGCAGCGCGGATGCGGGGATAGGTGCCGCAGCGACACAGATTGCCGCTCATTGCGGCGTCGATCTGGTCGTCGGTAGGGTCCGGGTTGAGATCAAGGAAGGACGCCGCCTGCATGATCTGCCCCGATTGGCAGTAGCCACATTGCGCCACTTGATGTTCGATCCAGGCGGCCTGAACCACGTGGAGCGCATCCGGGGTGCCAAGCCCCTCTATCGTGGTGATGTCACCATCAACGTCCGCCACGGCCATCTGACAGGACCGCACCGCTATGCCGTCCATATGGACGGTGCAGGCGCCGCACTGGGCAATGCCACATCCGTACTTTGGCCCCGTGATCCCCAATTCATCACGCAACACCCACAAAAGCGGCATGTCGTCCTCAACATCCAACTCGAAGGCGCGTCCATTGACCGTCAGTTTCATCGGGGCATCCTTTTGGTGTATTGAGAGGTAATCTAGCGTTCTGAAATGGTTCAACAACCGGATATGGCGTGACGTTCCGGCACCTTGACGCCAAGCGGTCGACAACGCTGGGTATCAATATCATGATATGTGTTTTTTATCACAGTTTGTTCTTTTATTATACAATTGTCCTGATTGTCTCAAACTTCTGCGCGCTATATCGCTCTCTTGTCCCTCACCTCAAACAAGTCGGAGCACATTCATGGAAAACCGCGCGCGCACCTTTGCCAAGACCTTCACCTGGCAGGTTCTGGGCCTCGTCGTGATGGCCATCCTGGGGTTCATTACAACCGGGTCCATGCGCGCAGCCGGGGGACTCGCATTGGCAAGCACGGCCCTGGGGACCGTCACTTACGTGATACATGAACGGCTTTGGTCTGCGGTCCGCTGGGGCCGCAGCGAAGGGCCGTTGGGCCGTTAATCACCTGCCCCGCAGGGCGCCGTTTGTCTTGATCCGGCGCAGGACAACATTGGTCTGCGCAGAATTCACCGCCTGCTGCGCAAACAGGAACTTTTCCAGAAACTGATTATAGGCCTCGATGTCCCGGCACAGCACCCGCAGATGATAATCCGCCTGACCGGTTGTGGCAAAGCACTCGATAACCTCCTCGCGGCGCTGCACGGCTGCGATGAAGCGCGTCAGGGCATCGGTGTCATGCCGTGTCAGATGCACGTGAACGATGGCCTCGAAATCAAGCCCAACCGCCTTGGGGGGGACAACTGCGCCATAGCGTTCAATCGCTCCGGCCTGCTCAAGCGCTTTCACCCTGCGCCAGCAGGCTGAGGCGGATATGTTGAGCCGCTCGGCCAAAAGAGCGTTCGGCACAGCGGAATCCTTCTGCAAGAGCACAAGGAGGGATTTGTCGATGTCGTCGATCATTCCGGAAACCATTATCTGTTTCAGTACATAAATAGCAAAATTTACCCAGATATTGCAATATCTACGTGAATTATGGCACCAAAATCCGACCCCCTCGGCATATCCTCCCAAGATCAGGAGGCCCAGATGAGTAAAATAGATCCCCACTTCCGCCGCTATGCGCTGGATGACCGCTATACCCGGACCCAGGGCAGGGTTTTCATGACCGGCACCCAGGCCCTTGCCCGTATCATGCTGGATCAGGCCCGACGCGACCGCGCGGCGGGCCTTGATACGGCGGGGTTCGTCTCGGGGTATCGCGGCTCTCCGTTGGGGGGGGTCGATCAAGAGATGTGGCGCCTGAAAGACCGTCTTGACGCCAACCGGATCAGGTTTCTGCCCGCCGTGAACGAAGATCTTGCGGCCACCGCGGTGCTGGGCGCGCAGCAGGCCCATCTTGACCCGCACGCAGAGGTCGAAGGCGTGTTTTCGATGTGGTACGGCAAGGGCCCCGGCGTCGACCGCTCAGGCGACGCGCTCAAGCATGGCAATGCCTATGGCAGCGCGCCCAAGGGCGGCGTGCTGGTGGTCGCGGGGGACGACCACGGCTGCGTTTCGTCCTCGATGCCCCATCAATCGGATGTGGCCTTCATGTCGTGGTTCATGCCCACGCTGAACCCCGCCTCCGTCGCCGAATACCAGAGTTTTGGCGAATACGGGTTCGCCCTGTCGCGCTACTCCGGCACATGGGTGGGGTTCAAGGCGATCTCTGAAACGGTGGAGTCCGGTGCCTCTGTCGATCTGCGCCCGGACCGGGAATTTGCCTTGCCTGATGGCACGCCCCCCGCAGGCGGGTTGCATATCCGGCTTGGTGATCTGCCCTCCCCGGAAATCGAAACCCGCCTGCACGACAAGCTGCATGCGGTCGACGCCTTCGTTGAGGCAAACCCGATAGACCGCCGCCTGTATGACCTGCCCGCCGCGACCTTTGGCATAGTGACCACGGGCAAGGGGCATCTTGACCTGATGGAGGCGTTGCGCCTGCTGGGACTGGATGAGGCGGCATGCCGAAGGTTGGGCATCGACATTTACAAGGTCGGGATGGTCTGGCCGCTGGCCCGCCGTGCGGCACTGCGTTTCATGAAGGGCCTGCAAGAGGTTCTGGTGATCGAGGAAAAACGCGGGATCATCGAAAGCCAGTTCAAGGAAGCCTTCTATGACTGGCCCGGCTCCAAACCGGCCCGGATGGTGGGTAAGCATGATGAAAACCTTGATCCGCTGGTCCCCTGGACCGGGGAATTATCACCGCTCAGACTGGTCCCGATCGTCGCCGCGCGCCTGAATGCGTTTTTCCCTCAGGAACGGCTTTTGGACAAGGCCCGCGCCTTGACCGACACCCCGCCGGTTCTGCTGACTGTAGCGGGGGCAACGCGGACGCCTTACTTCTGTTCGGGGTGCCCGCACAATACGTCGACAAAATTGCCCGAAGGATCGCGCGCCAATTCCGGCATTGGCTGTCATGTGATGGCCTCGTGGATGGACCGGGAAACGGCGGGCTTTGCCCAGATGGGGGGGGAAGGCGTGCCCTGGGTCGCGGCGTCGATGTTCAACGGCGGAAAGCATATCTTTCAAAATCTGGGCGAAGGCACCTGGTATCACTCTGGCTCGCTGGCCATTCGGCAAGCAGTCGCGGCCCGGACCAATATCACCTACAAGGTGCTCTACAACGACGCCGTTGCAATGACCGGCGGGCAACCCGTGGATGGGCCGATTTCTGTCAACGGCATCGCACAGGCTGCGCGGGCCGAAGGGATTACCCGGATCGCCATTGTCTCGGACCAGCCGGATAAATTCGACCGGGCGGCCTTTCCTTCTGATGTATCTTTTGACCACAGGAGGGATCTGGACACCGTGCAGCGCGCGTTGCGCGACATTCCCGGTGTGACCATGCTGATCTACGAACAGACCTGTGCCACCGAAAAGCGCCGTAAGCGCAAACGCGGTCAAATGGATGATCCGCCGACGTTTGTGATGATAAATGATCTGGTCTGCGAGGGCTGCGGGGATTGTTCGCTGGAGAGCAATTGTTTGAGCGTAGAGCCGAAAAAGACCGAATTTGGGACCAAACGGAAAATCAACCTGTCGACCTGCAACAAGGATTACTCCTGTCTGAACGGGTTTTGCCCGTCCTTTGTCACCATCGAGGGCGGGGCACGGCGCCGAAAAACCGGCGCTGGAATGGACACGGCAACGACCGCCGGAATGGACACGGGGGCGCTTGTTGCCGCGCTGCCACAGCCGCAGCTACCCTCGCTCGACGCGCCCTATGATCTGTTGGTGACAGGTGTTGGTGGCACGGGCGTGGTCACAATTGGGGCGTTGATCTCCATGGCCGCCCATCTGGAGGGCAAAGGGTCCAGCGTTCTGGACTTTACCGGGTTTGCGCAAAAGTTCGGCACGGTGCTGGGGTATGTGCGTCTGGCCGCCACGCCCGAACAGGTGCATCAGGTGCGGATCGACGTAGCCACGGCGGACGCAGTCATCGGCTGTGACATGGTGGTCAGCTCGGCCGCCAAAGCCTCTGCCCACTATGGGCCGGACACCCGTATCGTGCTGAACCGCGCCGAGATGCCGACCGGCGATCTGGTACTGAACCGGGATGCCGATCTGGCCATTGATGAACGCGAGCAGGTCATTGCAGGTGTCGTGGGGCGCGCGAACGTCGATGCCTTTGACGCGAACGCGATGGCCGAACGTTTGTTGGGCGACGCGGTTTTTGCCAACATGATGATGCTGGGTTTTGCCTGGCAACATGGGTTGGTGCCGGTGTCACTGGAAGCTCTTTATGAAGCGGTTGACCTGAATGGCGTGGTGCCGGACACGAACAAGGCCGCCTTTGCATATGGTCGTGTCATGGCTGTCGATCCGCGCAAGCTGGAAGACAATGCCAACCGCCAATCGGTGGATGACACGGCCGCGGCACTGATCCGTCGGCGCATGGCATTCCTGACAGAGTATCAGAACGCGCGATATGCGGAGCGTTACAAGGCAACACTGGATGGATTTGCGGCGGGCGACCCCTGCGAAGACCTGCTGGCAGTGGCCGCCAGATCGCTGTTCAAGCTAATGGCGTACAAGGACGAATACGAAGTTGCCCGGCTGCACGGTCATTCGGCGTTTCAAGACCAGATCGCCAGGGAATTTGAAGGGGGCTATCGCGTCAAATACCATCTGGCCCCGCCCTTGTGGCCAAGCGGGCATGATACCCGTGGCCGCCCCAACAAGAGGGTTTTTGGCCCCTGGATGGAACATTGCTTTCGCGTCCTTGCGCGCCTCAAGGGGCTGCGCGGATCAAGGGCGGACATATTTGGCTATAGCACGGAACGAAAGATGGAAGTGGCGCTGATCGGGTGGTTTGAGGATGTGCTGGATCAAGTCGCCGGGTCAGACATGCCACAGGCAGACAAGATGCGCGTTCTGTCGGCCCCGATGGACATTCGCGGGTATGGTCCGGTAAAGAAACGGGCCGTACAGAAGGTTCAGGCGCAGGTCACCGCATTGATGGGTCAGCGTGGGTGAAACGGGTCGCGGCCCCGGCGCAAGGCCGGAACAGGCTCTTGCCGCATCATCCCGCACCGCTCAGCCGCGCATCACAGAGCCGTCCGGATCATAGGGCGAGGCCGCAATCACCGTAGCTGGGCGTTCCACGCCGACAACATGCACGGACAACGCCGACCCCAGATCGGCAAACTCCCGGTCGACCAGTGCCATCGCCAATGACGTCCCCAGCGTATGTGCGTAGCCGCCAGAGGTGACAAAGCCGATCTTCCGGTCCCCTTTCCAGACTGGTTCAAACCCGGCTGCATCCGCGTTTTCTGCGTCGACCTCCAAGGTGACCAGCACCTTGGCAGGCCCGTTGCCGTCACGTTCGGCCAATGCCGCCGTCTTGCCGATGAAATCCTTGGACCAGTCAATCCAGCGGTCCATCCCGGTCATGCCCGGTGTGTAACCCTGGGTGAATTCCGCCGACCAGATGCCAAAGGATTTTTCCAACCGCAGCGACAACAGGGCGTTGAACCCATATTCGATCATGCCGTGATCGGCCCCCGCCGCCAGCAACGTATCGCGCAGGGCTTTCATATCACCGGCACGGCAATGCAGTTCATACCCCAATTCTCCCGCAACACTGAGCCGCCCGACATGGCAACGCACCAGTCCGACATCCATCTGGCCGCATCCCATGAATTTGAGGCCATCAAGATCACCATCGGTTAACACTGATCTCAGCACCTCGCGGGATTTTGGCCCGGCAAGGGACATGCCGGCCATTTCATCACCCAGATCGCGCACCAATACGCCTTCGTCCAGATGGTCGTTGAACCAGCGCATATGCCACTGACGCAGGTAGTAGCTGCCGGTGATCCACCAGCGCCCGCCGCCCCAGTTAAAGATCGTCAGATCCCCCTTTAGCCGTCCGTCATCGCCCAACATCGGGGCAAGTTTCGCCCGCCCCGGTGCAGGCAGCCTGGACGCCATCATTTTATCGAGCCAGGCTTGCGCATTTGGCCCGGTCACTTCAAACCGGGAAAATGCAGTAATATCCAATAAGCCCGCAGCTTCGCGCACCGCCCGACACTCGGCACCGACAATGTCGTGGGCATTGGAGCGTTTCAGCGAGGGCGTTTCCGTGAACCCCGGTTCGGCGAAATAGAGCGGCACCTCCAGATCCCAGCTTTGGCCCCACTGCGCGCCCTTTGCGTCCATGTCACCGTATACACCGGTCATTTTCAACGGGCGGCCTGCGGGCAATTGTTCGTTCGGATAGGTCATCACGAACCTGCGCGAATAGAACTGGCCCGTGGTTTCCTTGATGTACTGCTTGTTCTCGGCCCAGATGCCATAACGCGCGACGTCCATACCATAGACATCCGCCTCCGGCTCTCCGTGGATCATCCATTCCGCCAGCGATTTGCCCACACCGCCGCCCTGCAGAAACCCGGCCATCACGGCACAGGCGGACCAATATCCACGTTTGCCCGGCACCGGACCAACAAGCGGGTTGCCATCGGGCGAAAAGGTAAATGCCCCGTTGACCCATGTTTTCACGCCAACGTCCTGTAGCGCGGGATAGCGTTCAAAACCAAGGGTCAACTCGTGTTCGATCCGGTCGGTGTCTTCCTGAAACAACTCCATCCCATAGTCCCACGGCGCCCCGTCCATCGCCCAATGTTCGGTGTTGGTCTCGTAGATGCCCAGCAAAACCCCCTTCTGGTCCTGCCGCAGATAGGTGAATCCTTCGAGGTCGACGGTCATCGGCACTTCAAAGTCCAACGCCTCAAGTGCCGGGATGCTGTCGGAGACAAGGTAGTGATGCTTGAGCGGGGCAACGGGAAGTTCGATCCCGGCCATCCGGCCCACCTGCTTGGCCCAGAGCCCGCCGGCATTGACCACATGTTCACATGAAATCGTGCCCTTTTCGGTCACAACGTCCCAGCCCTCAAGGGTCTGGTTCAATTCCAGAACGCGGTTGTGTTCGATCACCGTGGCGCCACGTTTCTTGGCCGCCGTGGCATAGGCGTGCACCGTGCCGGTGGTGTCGATATATCCTTCGCGGTCGGCCCACATGCCACCCAGAAGTCCCTCACCGGACATGATCGGGTTCAACTCGATCGCTTCCTCGACGCTGACCAGACGACAATCCTCGATCCCGATGGACTGGAATGTACGGTAAGCCGATTGCAGCCATTCCCACCGGTCAGGGGTGCCCGCCATGGTCAGGCCCCCGGTCATGTGCAAGCCGATGTTCTGGCCGCTTTCCTCTTCGATCTCGCTCAGCAAATCAATGGTATAGGCTTGCAATGCCGCAATGTTCGGATCCGCGTTCAGCGCATGGATACCGCCCGCCGCGTGCCAGCTTGACCCCGCCGTCAGCACCGACCGTTCGACAAGGGCCACGTCGCTCCACCCCAGCTTTGCCAGGTGATACAGAACCGAGGCACCGACCACGCCGCCACCAATGACGACAACTCGGTAATGGGACTTCATGGCGGTACTCCTTGCGCATATCCTTTGTGAACAGACAGGCGAAGGGATCGCAAGGTCAAGGTCATTTGCGACGTCTTCTGACGGAAATGGCACAGGGAGATTGTCCGAGGGCGGCACTGACGAACCGACCGCTTGTCAAATGGTCAAATCCGGGGAACGGTGGCACCTGCCGCAATCGGCCGCATTGCCCGGAGAGATCGCCCATGACCACCGCCCAGCACAATTTCAGCACAACCGAATACCAGCGCCGCCTCGACAAGACCCGCGCCGCCATGGCCCGTGCCGGGCTCGATGCCATCGTGGTCAGTGATCCCTCCAACATGTCATGGCTGACGGGGTATGACGGCTGGTCTTTTTATGTGCATCAGGCGGTGATTGTGACGCACAGCGGCGATCCGGTCTGGTGGGGCCGCGCAATGGATGCGGTTGGCGCGCGCCGGACGGTGTTCATGACCGATGCCGACACTATCCGGGGCTACGACGATACCTATGTGCAAACCCCCGAAAAACACCCGATGGAGACGCTCGCTGCGCTGTTGGCGGAACATGGGCTGGAAGGCGCGCGGATTGGCGTGGAAATGGACAACTACTATTACTCCGCCGCGGCCCATGCGGCGCTTCTGACCCAGGCGCCGCGCGCGACGTTTCAAGACGCCACGGGATTGGTCAATTGGCAGCGCGCGGTGAAATCCGACCGCGAAATAGAATACATGCGCCGCGCAGCGCGAATTGTAGAGGCAATGCACGCGCGCATCCTCGAACTGGCCGAACCGGGCCTGCGCAAAAACGATCTGATTGCGGAAATCTTTGCCACCGGGATCAGGGGGGCGGATGGGCATTGGGGCGATTATCCGGCAATTGTGCCGATGGCCCCTTCGGGCCTTGACGCGACCGCGCCACATCTGACTTGGGATGACCGCCCGATGGTCCGCGGCGAGGCGACTTTTTTTGAAATTGCGGGCGCGCATCGGCGCTATCAATGCCCGCAATCGCGCACCGTCTTTCTTGGCGATGTGCCACAGAAGTACCGCGATGCGGAAGCCGCCGTACTGGACGCCATCGAGGCCGGTCTGGAACAGGCAAAACCCGGCAATCAGGCGCAGGACATCGCCAATGCATTCAATGCGACGCTGAACAGGGCCGGGTTCGAGAAAGACAGCCGCTGCGGGTATGCCATCGGGATCAGCTATCCGCCCGATTGGGGGGAACGTACCATTTCGTTCCGGCGAGGAGATACCACGATGCTTGAGCCGGGGATGACCTTCCACTTCATGCCAGCCCTGTGGCTGGATGATGGCGGCCTGGAAATCACCGAGCCCCTTCTGATCACCCAGGACGGCCATGAATGCCTGTGCAACACGCCGCGCAGTCTTTGGGTCAAGCCATGACAGGCACCCCGATCACCCCGACGGTTCCCTTGGACGGGCAAGGCGTGCACCACGGGTTCCTGAAACTGCCCCACAGCCGCGATGACAGCGCCTGGGGATCGGTGATGATCCCGATCACGGTCATTGCAAATGGCGAGGGTCCGACCGCGTTGTTGACCGGTGCAAATCATGGCGATGAATATGAAGGGCCCATCGCCTTGCAGGAGATGGCGCTGACGCTTGACCCGGATGACGTGACCGGACGGGTGATTATTCTTCCGATGATGAACCTTCCTGCCTTTGCCGCCGGGCGGCGCTGTTCGCCAATCGACGGCGGCAATATGAACCGCAGCTTTCCGGGGCGGCCGGACGGCACCGTGACACAAAAGATTGCGCATTACATCGCGTCGGAACTGGTGCCGCAATCGGACGTGGTGCTGGATTTCCATTCCGGCGGCAGCACACTGGATTTCCTGCCCTTTGCGGCGGCACATATTCTGGACGACAAGGTGCAGGAAGCCGCCTGTATGGCTGGGATGCGGGCGTTCAACGCGCCCTACTCGGTTCGGATGCTGGAAATCGACAACATCGGCATGTTCGACACTGAGGTGGAAAACCAGGGCAAGGTTTTTGTGACAACCGAATTGGGAGGTGCGGGCACCTCAAGCGCGCGAACTGTTGCCATTGCGCGCAAGGGTTTGCGCAATCTGCTTGTCCATGCGGGCATCCTGACGGGGGTGCCTGACCTTGCGCCAAGCGTGCAGCTGGATATGCCCGACACCAGTTGTTTCGTCTTTGCGGAATTTGCCGGCCTGATCGAATATCTCGCTGATCTGGGGGACCGCGTTGCAAAGGGCGATCCGGTCGCACGGATCTGGCCTGTGGACCGGACCGGGGTTGCGCCGATACCCTGCCTGGCCGCCCGAGAGGGCGTCTTGGTTGCAAGGCACGTCCCCGGCCTGGTGAAAATGGGGGACTTCATCGGGCTGGTCGCTGTCGAGGTCTGAAAGGCGTCAACATCCCTGCCCGTTCGCCGGACATTTCTAAGACACCGTGGTGCCCCATCGCCGCTTTGATTCCAGCCGGAACCATCAGCGGTCCCTATGGCACGGCACCAAAACCCTGCCCACTAAGACAAATTGTCGCGATTCGTGCTATACGAATCACAGGGGGCCATTATGTCAAAAAGATATTTTCTCATTATCGACGGCGTCGACGGCGGGTCGGATTCACCTCTTTCACCCGGCGCATTCGAGCTGGAAAGTTTCAATTTTGCACTTTTGAAACAGATTGCATCAGGCCAGGGATCCGACCTCCAACTGAGCGAACTGTTGGTTGATCTGTTTTTGGGAACCGCATCACCGAAGCTTTTGGAAATTCTGCTGACGGGGCAAACTCTCGACGCTATTCAGGTGAAATGTTTCGGCGCGGAAGGGAAGCTGGAGTACGATCTTCGGCTCGGCAACGTCAAATTATCGAACCTCTCTGACGACGCGGAAGGCAGGGGGACAGCCCAATTTGATTATGAGCAGATCCATCTGATTACGACACCCGTCGATGCAACCGGCAAGGAAGGCACGCCCAAGGAATATCTGTGGAACAAGCAGAGCAACGACGCCGGTGCTGCCGTTACCGCCCCAACCGCAGCTGACACCGGGGCAAGCAAGTTGCCACAAGGCACCCGGACATTCCTGTTTGTGGATGGCATCAACGGTGGGTCGACACAGGCCGGTGCTGTCGGGTCATTTGAGCTCAACGACTTCGACCTCGGCTTTATTGTGGATGCCGCATCGGGTGGACAACCAAGCGCCTCTTTCGTCGTCGACTTGCTGATAAGAAATGGATTGCCGGAGCTTGCTGCAAAACTGGCCAGCGGTGAAACAATTCCGTCCATCCAGATCAAATGCCTCAGCCCCAGCGGCGACACGGTCTGTGACGCCAGGTTTGGGAATGTCACAGTCACGGAAGTTGTTGACGGAAAAGAAGATGATTCCGTCGGGTTTGGCTTCGAAACAATTGATTTCCGCAGCACGCCTGTCAACCCGGACGGGTCATTGGGTACGCCCCAGACCTTCCGTTGGGATTTGAGGAATGCCAATCAGCCCGCTGAAATACCCGCCCCCACTGTCCCTGCGGGGATGGCCCTTGCTCCTGCCGCAGGGACGTATTTCCTGATTGTTGATGGACTTGACGGGGGGTCCACATCCAAATTTGCCCCCGGCTCTTTCGAAATAGATGAGTTCGCATTCGCATTGACGCGCGCCTTTGCCCTCGGTCAGAGCACCCAATCGGCACCCGCCCTGAGCGATCTTGTTGTCAATCTGCAACTGGGGTCGGTATTGGCCGAAATTGCCCAACACGCAGCGGCAGGCACCAGTTTTCCGTCAATCCAGATCAAATACGTCGATCCCTTGGGGAATGTGTCCTATGATCTCCGGCTTGAAGACGTCAAGATTTCCAATCTTGAAACCGGAAGCGACGGCGATGCAAGTCTCGGCTTTACCTATGAAAAGGTTCAACTGACGACGACACCGACCAAGATAAACGGCGCACCGGGACCGTCATCGACCTGGAGCTATGACAAGGAAACCGGCGGTGCGGCAGCTGCCATTGCGGAGCCCAAAGCCGTTTCGCAAGGCAATACCGCACCTGATCCCGACCCGACGTATTATCTTGTCATAAACGGCATCGATGGTGGATCGGACATTGAAAACGCCGAAGGCGCATTCCAAATTGATGCCTTCAATTTTCAGATCACAACGATCCCGGGCACCGGGGAGCCCGACCTGTCGTCGTTTGACGTAGCTGCCGCCATCGGGTCCGCGCTTCCGCAGTTGGTCAGCCTCGCCGCGACCGGCACAATGATCGAGTCCATTCAAATCAAGGGCATCAACTCGGACGGCAAGACCGTCTACGACCTGCGCCTCGGCAATGCGCAGATAGGGCTTTTGAGCGATTCCAGCGACGGCGGCGATTCCATATCGTTTAAATACGAGCGGATTGATCTGACCACGACGCCCGTCAAAGCAGATGGCTCCCTTGGCACGCCGCGCAAGTTTCTTTGGGACATATCCAAGAACGCCCCCGGCGCCGAAGTGTCGGAACCGATGGCCAGCGATGATGGCGGATCCCCCGCAGGCGCCGGGAAATATTTCATGATCGTCGAAGGGGTGGACGGCGGATCAGTGTCTGTCCACGCGCCAAACGCGTTTGAAATCGGCAGCTTTGCCTTCGCTCTCAACAACCTGTTCTCTGGCAACGGCGTGTCCAGTTCATCCTTCAACGACCTGACTGTGGAATTGCTGCTGACCTCCGCGATGCCGCAACTGGCGGAGCTTGTCGCCAACGGGACAAAAATCTCGGCTGTTCAGTTCAAGCGGATCAACGATCAGGGCGAAACGCTGTCTGATTTGCGATTGGGCGGCGTCACCATTTCCGGCTTGAGTGACATCAGCACGGGCGAGGGCCAGATCACCCTGAAGTATGAAGCCATTGATCTGCGATCACAATTGCCATCCAGCATTGGGCAGTTCCAATGGGACGTAAAAAATGGCGTTGCAGGTGGCACAATAGCCCCGCCAAGTGCAGCCAATACGGGCACGACCTCAAATCCAGACAGCACGTTTTATCTGTTTATCGATGGTGTTGACGGCGGGTCGCGGGCCGCCATCGCGCCAGGTGCGTTCGATCTGAGCAACTTCGCTTTCAACCTCGAAAAAGCAGTCAGCCAGGGCGGCGGCCCATCCGGTGACCTTGTTGCCGGGGATTTGTCGATTGGTCTCAATCTGAGCCACGCACTGACGGAACTGGCGCAACTGCAATCAACTGGTGCCACCATTCCATCCATACAGATCAAAGGCATATCGGGCGACGGTCAGACAATATACGATCTGCGCCTTCAGGATGTGAATATCAAGAATATCACCGAGACCGATGGCCCCGACACAATGTCGCTCGGCTATGGTGAGATTGAGATCATCACCACGCCCCTGGGCGCAAACGGTGCACCGGGCACGCCACAGGTTTTCCGGTGGGATCTGGGAGCGAATTCGGCAGGCGACGGGGTTCCGATACCGACCCCCAACTTTCCCCCGCCAGTGCCTTACGCCTTGTTGCCGAATGATATTTTCATCACCGAGATCTTCCCGGATCTGCAAAGTCAGGGGGGCAGCGCGCCGTTTATCGAGCTGTTCAACAACGGGCCAACCCCGATTGATCTGAGCGGCGGCGTCCTGGGTTTCCCTGACCCGTTTCCGCAAACGCAATCGTTTGAATTACCTCAACAAATCCTGCCACCCGGTGAGACCGTGATATTGGTGCCACCGGGCGCTGACATTCCGGGAATGGCGGAATTGTGGAGGATCGAAGAGAACCTGTTTTTCCCGCTACCGGATTTCCCGGTGCCGCTGCCTGTGGCCGGGGTGATGGGGCTGTGGCCGACCCCGCAGCTTTTTGATCTGGACGTACAGAACGGCGTCGACAATGCCGGTTTTGCCATCGACATGGGGCATGTCATGGGCGAGTTGCAGCAGATGGAAATGCCTGGTTTCCACTCAACGGGCATTGCGCCACACGCCTTCGATCCACAATACCTTCTTGATCCGGGTGATCCGCTGGTCACCGGTTTCTTTTTTGAACCGTTCACCCCCGGTGTGGATGGTGCGGGCACAACAAGTGGCGGGCAAATCGGCTCTGCCGGGCTGGTTCAGCAACAGCTGCCTCACATCGAGATGAAGCTGCTCAATCCGTTCACACAGGTCGACGATGGATTTCTGCTGGTGGGGTTTGAGGTGCAGAATTTCCTGCCTTCCCCGCTAGGGGAACCTCCTGCATTCATTGACATCAACCTGATCTCGCCGAATAGTGTCTATCCAACCATCGCCCCCCCGGATGTGTTCCGATACGATCCGCAACAAGGTCCAGGCATGTTGCCCGGCCAGCCGAATGTGCTGGAAATCCCGATCATTGATGGCGGCTTTGTCGATGGCAATGAGGTGGCTCAGATCATTCCGATGGTCCCCGGATTCACCGGCAATGTCTTTGCGCCGCAGGTCATGGACCCCGGACAGCCGCAAGTTTCGCCACAGCCGGGAGATTTCGACATTATCCTTCAGGAAGGGCAGGCATTTGACCTGAGTTTCTTCTGGAAAGCCGCCAGTGCAAGCGACATTTTCAACGTCACAAACTTCAATTCAAATGTTCTGACAACACCGAATTCGATTGCCGTCCCGGACGGCCAGACGTCCGGCTCCCTGTTTATGCAGGCGGTCGACAACAACACGGTGGATGGTGACCGCAGGGTTGAACTCACCGTTTCCAACAACCGTGACAAGGCGGACATGAACCTGACCATCACGATCCGCGACGACGATCTGATGACGCCCAATCTGACGCCCATCCACGACATTCAGGGGCCGGGACGGCAATCGCCGCTCTCTGGACAGGAGGTTTGGGTTGAAGGCATTGTCACAGGTGATTTTCAGAACGGCGACAATGATTTCACCCGCGATCTGGGTGGGTTCAGCATGCAGACCATCCCCGGTCAGGAAGACATGAACCCCGCCACCTCGGAAGGTATTTTTGTTAACAGTGGCTTTGCGGAATACCCCATTGATGTCAATCCGGGGGATTCCATCATCGTGCGCGGCGTGGTTGATGAATTCTTTGGCCGAACTGTCGTCAACGGCATGCAGTTCTTTGTTCAGGGTTCCGGCAACCCGCTCCCTCCGCATCAGTTGGTGCAGCAAGATGACCTTCAGGTCATCACCGATGGCGATGGCAGGCAGGTGTTCGATCTGGAGCATGTCGCGGACCAGTTGATTATCATACCGGACGTGTTGGTGCAGGAAAACGGCGAAGTTGGCGCACGCAACTCGCTGTTTGGGGGGCAGGAAGTTGCCCCGATGTTCACCGAAAGCAACGCACCCGATCCGGTCAACTATGGTGATTTCGTCCTCTTGAACCCCGGTGTTCACATCGAGGACGGTCGGGAATCGACCGGCTATGTGCCAGCGACCGGCCACACGTCCCCCTCGGCACCGGGCGATTACGTCCCGCGCATCGGCGATACCGCACCGCTGGTGGTGGGTGAGGCGTTCTTTAGCTGGCGCGGCCCCGGCACGCTGGACACCTTTGGCGTGCGCCCCACACATGATGGCGTTACCCGTTTCTTCCCAACCAACGAAAGGCCCGGCGACACCTCCGAGAGCATCGTACCGGTCAGCATCGCGGATCTTTTCACGTCCGGCCCTGTGCAGCCCGACATCTTTGTTGCCACTGTCTTTGTCGATGGGTTGCTATCGACCACGCCCGATGAACAGGATCCGATCTTTGACGAATTCATCGCTATTCAACAGAAATTCCGAGGCCAATTTGGCGAGCTTCGACTAGACAGTGGCAGCCCGCCGGACATCTTTGTTGTCAACGGGCTACGCGGAAGCCCCCCGTCGAACCCCGAAGCAGACGTCATTCTGGATGCCATCAATGATCCAGACAACCCGGTCAACTATGTGCCAGTCATGTTCGATCATGGCGCGCGGTCCCAGGACAGTCTGTTTTCCGCGATCTACATCAACACTGACAAATTCGATATGTCCCCTACCGATGCCGCCATGGTGTTTGACAACAGTGCAGTCGACGCCGCAGGCATCCAGCGCGACAATGATCTTTTTGATGGGGATAACGCCAATGTCCCTATCCTGATTGCGCCGTTGGTGGACAAAGCATCGGGCACCGACTTTACCTTGATAAACGTTAATGGGGCCGACCGATCCGGTCCATCGAACAACGCACCGGGTGACGTGGATTCCAATGATGGTGCTGGCATAAACAATCAGACCCGGACCGACGGGATAGATGCGCTCCTTCAATTTCTCAGCAGCAACCCCGGCACCGGACCAAACACATCGACAGGCGGCAATCTGCTGATTGTCGGTGACCAGAACGCCAACAGGTTCGAGGCCCCGATGCAGGCGCTGTTCAATCAGGGTTGGACACGTGAAGAGCCAGCCGACAGTTATAATGTCACCGAAGACGGCTATCGGGCGATGCAATCTCCAACGTTCATTTCGCCAAATTCGACATTCAATGACGTGGTGACCTTCGCGGTGCCCTTCAATGCGGATGAATCTCCGATCAACGGCCCCGGCGAATTGTTTGGCGGCGACTCCGTCTTTCGCGCGGGTCCAAACGACCCGGTGTTCACCTTTCTGGACCTGGATGAACCGGTTGAGGTCTTTGATGGCAACAATGTTGCAACCCGCTTGGGCCGGTTTGACAGCGTCCAGAACGGCATCGACTTCGCCCATCAAAACAACTTTGATTCGATTGTGGTCAAGATCAATTCGCAGGCGTTCTTCGATCCACTTGTCCCCATCGACGTGCCGGTTCAAACGGTTGTTTTTGTCACCGAATTGCCCCTGACACTGAATGATCTCCGCCTGACTGGTGCAGGTCATCAGATCGGCCTGTCAGATACCGGTTTCGACAGTAATTTTCGGGGCCGCATCACGGGCAGTCCCGGTGATGACATTCTGATCGCCGAGGACGGAGACGACACCCTGTTTGGAGAGGCTGGCGATGACATTCTGTTTGGCGAGCAAGGCAATGACATTATCGACGGCGGGCCAGGCAACGATGCGCTTGACGGTGGGGATGGCAATGATCTGATCGACGGGGGGGACGGCGACGATACCCTGTTTGGGGGCGCAGGCAACGACACGTTGAAAGGCGGCGCCGGGCGCGACACCTATGTTCTTGAAGATGTTGCCGGAAACACGACCATTGAGGGGTTCGACCCGAACGAGGATATTCTCAGAGGGCGCGATTTTGCCGGGGTTGTCTTTCAAAATACGGTGAACACTGCGGAATTGGGCAGTGCGATCCTGACCTTTGAGAACGGCAGCGTGGTCACGGTGCAGGGGGACGGTGTGACACCGGAAACGCTGGCGCAGGGCAATTTGGAATTCAATTCCATAGCGCTTGAAAATGCGCCTCTGGACGGCCGCCCGGTTATTGAAGGGACGCCGCGCGAAGACGAGACCCTGACGGCCAATGTAGGTGGCGTGACCGACGCAGACGGCATTCAGGACGGCACACAGACCTTTCAATGGCGCCGTGACGGGATCGACATTCCCGGAGCCACAACCAACATCTACACCCTAACCCAGGCCGATGTCGGCAAGAGCATTGCGGTTGTCTTTGGCTATACCGATGGCGCGGGCAAACTCGAAACGGTGATGAGCCTTGGTTCTGAGCAGGTGGAGAACGTGAATGATCCGCTTGTCGGGGTGATGTTCATCGAAGGCGATGCAGAGGTCGGCGCGACAATCCGTGCTCCCATTGAAAATCTGTCAGACGAGGATGGCATCGACGCATCGACTGTTACTTTCCAATGGAGCCGCAGCGACGATTTTATCGGCACCAACACCGAAGTCATCGCCGGTGCCATTGCACAGACATATGTCTTGACGGCCGCCGATAACGGCAAGGTGATTAACGTCATTTTCAGATACACAGATGACTTTGGCAACAATGGTGCGCGCGCAAGCGCCCCCTTTGAGGTCAACGCCGACCCGGTTGGTGACGTCACCTTTGCCGGCACACCGGAACAAGGCACCCAGATCATCGCCGACATAAGCGGCATCACCGATGCGGACGGCATCACTCCGGGGTCCGAGACCTTTCAATGGCTGCGCGGCCCGGAGGTCATCGCCGGAGCAACCGATCTGACCTACACGCCTGTGCAGGCCGATGTGAACAACATCCTGCGGTTCCGCCTGAGCTATGAGGACGGATTTGGAAAAACCGAAATTGTAGAGACAAACATGGCCGGGGCCATCGCCAATGTGAACGACCCAGCGGCGGGCGAACTGGTGATCGAAGGGGTCAACACCGTGGGTCAATCCCTGTTTGCCAACCCCGCAACCATCAGCGACCTCGACGGTATCAACCCCGGCACGGTCAGCATTCAGTGGCGGCGCGCAGATGATGGGGAGGGTACCAACCTGGAAGTGATCCCAGGTGCCAACGCAAACAGCTATGAAGTGACCACCCTGGACGACGGCAAGTTTCTGAGCGCCGTGCTCAGCTTTATTGATCTGTTTGGTGCAAGCGAACAGGTCGTCAGTGACCCGATCGCATCGAATGCTCCGCCAGTCGGATTGCCAGTGATCGCAGGTGACACTGTCGAGGATGCTGTTCTGACGGTTGATGTTTCCGCCGTCAGCGATCCCGATGGCATCGTCGAAGGATCGCAGGTCATTCAATGGCTGCGCGACGGAGCCGTCATTTCCGGTGCAACCGGCAGTTCCTACACCCTCGCGCAGCTTGATGTCGGATCGCAGATGTCGGTTCTGTTTTCATTTACCGACGGTAAAGGCATAGACACATCCGTCACCAGCGGCCTGACCTCGGGCGTCAGTAACGTCAACGACCGCCCGCTTGGCCCATTCAATGTGTCCGGAAGCGGGGCAGTCGGCCAGGTCATCACCGCCGACGTGTCAGGCATCACCGATGAGGATGGCATTGACGAAAGCACCATCACCTTTGGTTGGCGGCGGATTGATACCGATGGCAACCAGGGTGCGTTTTTGCCCGATGAAACAGGCAGCACCTATACCGTGACGGCGGATGATGTCGGGTTCTTCATCGCGCCGGTGTTCAGCTATACGGATGATTTTGGGGTCCAGGAACAGCGCGAAAGCGGCGGTGTCTTTGTCGATGACCCCGCAAGCGGCGCCGTCACGATGACCGGCAGGGTCGAACAGGGTGCCACCCTGGGTGTGGATGTTTCCGGGATCGTCGAGCCGGACGGGATCGCAGAAGGATCCATGACCTTCCGGTGGCAACGCAACGGCAACGACATTGCCGGGGCCGGGTCCGAAACATATCAGGTCACAGCCAATGACCTGCGCACCGATCTGCGCGTCGTGGTCAGCTATGAGGACAAGGGCGGGACGGAGGTAAGTTTCGCCTCCAACACCGGATTTGCCGCCGGCCTGCCGCAGACCCTGACGGGCACCCCGAACCCCGATACGCTACCGGGCGGCGATGGGTATGACACCATCAATGGGTTGGGCAGCGATGACCGTCTGGAAGGTGGTGCATTCGACGATGTTCTTGATGGTGGAGACGGCACGGATACGGCCGTGTTTGAAGGCAACCAATCCTCCTATACCCTGCAACTGG
>CAXBKL010000013.1:0-42825 GCA_963976125.1 uncultured Sulfitobacter sp.
TCGTCAGGCTCATAACCTGAAGGTCGTAGGTTCAAATCCTACTCCCGCAACCAAAAATCTCGACATAACAGTCGCTTAGAGCGTGTGGGTCTTGATTGGATTCGGGATACCTTTGGCTGTCATTTTATGATTCCCTGCGTTTGAGGCAGATATGGGGGTCATAGATGGGCAAACCGCATCCTATTGAGTTGCGCGCGCGCGCCGTCGCACTTGTCAAACAAGGTAAAATGCACACCGAAGGTCGCGGCATAAGTGGTCAGTCGTCCGATGTTGTCGAAGAGCGTCTTGATCGCGATGCCCACCGGCCCGGTGGTGCGCGCGACGCTGGCCAGCGCATTGGCCACGGCCTCCAGTGCCGGAGCGGCCGCAACTGCGAGTTGGGTCACAGGGTCAGGTTGTTGCGGAAACGCTGGTCCCGGGTGTGACTGTCAACGAGGTGGCGCGGCGTCACGACCTACGGGCTAATCATTTGTCGACATGGCGGTGGTTGGCGAAGGACGGACAGTCTGATGGCATTGAACCATGCCCAGTTTGAAGCGCTGTTCTCAGGGTTGGACTGGCGCAAGGTGAAGGCTTTGGCAGCGCGCCCTCCCACTGCGGCAGAGTGAATCAGGCAAGCTTTTACGCAAGTGCGCGGATGCCAAAAGTGATAGCCATTCGGCATGCTGAACCCTGCCGATCTTCCTGATGATATCGCGGCCCTGACGGCGTTGTTGGTCGCCTCTGAAGGCCGCAATCTGCGCAAACAGGATCGTATTGATCAGTTGGAAAAGCTGGTTGCGGACTTCAAGCGTGCCCTGTTTGGCGCGCGCTCCGAGAAGACCGATCCAGAGCAGTTTGAGCTGGCACTGGAAGACATTGAAACGGCAATGGCAGTGGTGCATGCAGAAGATGAAGCCCTTGATCTGCCTGCATCGCGGGCAGCCAAGCCTCGCAACACCAATCGCGGATCACTGCCCAAGCATCTGCCCCGCATCGAAGAAGTGATTGAGCCCGAGCAGACGCTTTGCGGCTGCGGTACTGAGCGTCATGTGATCGGCGAAGATACGTCCGAGCGGTTAGACATCATTCCTGCACAGTTCCGCGTGATCGTTACGCGCCGCCCGAAATATGCCTGCCGGTCCTGCGCAGACGGCGTCATCCAAGCACCCGCACCGGCTCGCCTCATTCCCGGCGGCATGCCAACAGAGGCAACGGTGGCGCATGTGCTGGTCAGCAAATACGCCGATCACCTGCCGCTCTATCAGCAGGCCCAGATTTACAGCCGCCAAGGCATCGATCTGGACCGTTCCACCCTCGCTGGATGGGTTGGTAAGGCGGCTTATGAGTTGCGGCCGGTGTTTGATGCGCTGATCGCTGACCTGAAGCAGTCCAACAAGCTCTTCATGGACGAGACCCGCGCCCCAGTGTTGGACCCCCCTCTCATCGCCGCAAGCGGCGACTGCCGGGCGGCGGGCAAGCGCAAAACCAAAACCGGATACTTCTGGGCGCTGGCCCGCGATGATCGACCGTGGGGCGGTACTGCCCCACCCGGTGTTGCCTTCACCTATGCGCCCGGGAGATCAGGCCAATATTCCGATGATATTTTGAAGGGCTTCTAGGGCATCCTTCAGGTGGGCGGGTATGCTGGTTATAACCGACACGCTCACAGCCATCGTTGCTGGTCACAAGCAAAGCCAGATCAACGATCTGCTACCGTGGAATTACACCAAATAGGTGGGATCGGCGAAGCGCTTACTGTCATATAGCGTATCGGGAAAAAGGGGTCGGCTTTGGAAATTCTATTGATTTTGTTCGCGCTTGGCATCGCGTTTCTCTACTTTTACCTCAATTCACCCAGGGTGATCGGCGCAGAAGGTGAGCGACGGGTCAATTCGACGCTCAGCAGAAAACTGGCTGAACAAGACTACATTCTGCTGGATGATCTGACTTTGCCAACCGCCAGCGGCACGACACAGATCGATCATATCGTTGTATCCCGTTACGGCATCTTCGTGATCGAGACCAAGAACATGTCTGGATGGATTTTTGGCGACAAGACCCAGGCGCGTTGGACCCAGGTCAAGCATCGCCACAAATCACAATTTCAAAATCCCCTGCGCCAGAACTACCATCACGTAAAGGTCGTTCAGGACTTGCTTGGTATCGAGCTGAACCGGCTGGAAAACCTAGTGGTTTTCGTTGGTTCTGGAAAACCAAAAACAGAAATGCCTCCTACCGTTTTCTGGAGCAGAGGAGACCTATCTCGTTACATCGCTTCGCGGCAAACTGTTCTGTTCACGAATCGTGAGGTCCGCGATTTTGCCCACAAACTGCGCGCCATCGCTTTGGATGAAAATAGGCAAACACGGCGCGTGCATGTTCAGCATGTCCGCAAGAAATCCGCCAGGAATGAAGCCGACGTCACAAAATGCCCACGCTGCGGATCAAAAATGATCGAGAGAACCAATCGCAAAACGGGGCGAAATTTCTACGGCTGTTTCCGCTATCCGAAATGCACGGGTACCTTGCAAACCAAATGACCAATCGCATCATCCGGCAATCCACCTATAATTGGGGCATCGCGCTGAATGTGGATCAAGGTTGTCCCCGTAGCAATTCGTAGCCCTTGAGGCGGGCGGTGGTCCAACGTCTTGAAATGCCGGAAAGGGAATTGGTGGAGCATAGCGGGATCGAACCGCTGACCTCCTGCATGCCATGCAGGCGCTCTCCCAGCTGAGCTAATGCCCCAGATCGGACCCGGAGGTCCAAGTTGGTTGCGCGGTAATTAGGCGCTGATGCGGGCGGGATCAAGGGGAAAACGCACACCCCGCCCAACAGGATTAAGTGTCGTCGTCGTCCGATGCGACGTCCGCAATGTCGTCAAGAGGAACTGTGTCCTCATCATCGTCGTCGTCATCCAGCAGATCATCATCCAGATCCACTTCAACATCATCGTCCAGAACCACATCGTCCTCGGTTTCAGCGGCTTTTGCCTTGGCTGTAACCGCGTCTTCGGCATCGGCTGCGATCATCCGTGACTTGGAGGCGTCCACCTCAAGCACTTCACCCGTGTAGGGGCTGACGATCGGGTTCTTGTTCAGGTCATAAAAGCGCTTGCCCGATGTGGGGCAAAGGCGCTTGGTTCCCCATTCTTCTTTGGGCATGGAACACCCTTTCATGAATCAATGTTACGTGTAGATGATTGCGGCCAAGTGCCATATGAGGAAGGGAGTGTCAAAGCCTTTAGGCGCTTCAACCAAAGCAGGCCCATGTCCGCAAGCGATCCTGTCCTTCCCGGTTCTCCGCCCATCCCCCTGATCCTTCGGCGATCCGCCCGTGCGCGGCGGATCTCGTTGCGGATTTCGCAGCTTGATGGCCGGGTGACACTGACCCTGCCAAAACAGGTGGCAGAGCGCGAGGCGCTGGAATTTGCCCGCGAAAAGGAACTCTGGATCCGCAAGCACCTTGAGGCGCGTGGGGCCGATGTGTCGGTTGGGTTCGGGATCAAAATCCCCTTGGGGGGCAGGGTGCTGGAGGTGGTTCCCGGCGCCGGTCGGGGTGTTGTGCTTGGATCGGATGTCATCGAGGTGCCGGGTGCCGCCGATCGTGTCTCCGCGCGCCTGTGCGGCTATCTCAAGCAGGTGGCGCGGGATCGGCTGGCCGGGGCCTGTGACGACTATGCCGCACGGCTTGGCAGGCCCTATCGCAAGATCACCCTGCGCGATACCCGGTCCCGGTGGGGGTCATGCACCAGCGACGGGGCCTTGATGTTTTCGTGGCGGTTGATCATGACCCCGCCGGAGGTGCTTGATTATGTTGCTGCCCACGAGGTTGCGCATCTGGTCGAGATGAACCATTCGCCGGAGTTCTGGGATCAGGTCAGCCGTATTTACGGTGACTACAAGGCCCCTCGGACGTGGCTGCGTGCAAACGGCAGTGATTTGCATCGGTATCGCTTTTGATCGCCACTTGGGTGTTGATTTGCCCTTAGGAGCCAAAACCGCAAGACTGCGGCGGCTCCCGCCAGGGCCGCCGTGTCGGGCAGGCTGTGCGGTAAGGTTTCAAGAGTTCCAGCAGCGGCGCCGAAAGGGCGAATGCACCGCTGACCAGACCCGAAAGCCTGATCCAAAAGTGCGAATGTTTGACAGAAGCTGTGTCGTGGCCGCGGCGCAGCCCATTTCGAGCACCCTTTGGTAAAGAAATTTTCGCAAAGAGCATCGTCAGGGTTTGTTTGGGCGCAACGCTTCGCACCGGAGTTCCCTGTTTCAATCGCGCTTGACGCAGGGCAATTTTGTGATCACAACCGTCACCATGCACTTCACACCGCGCCCCAACGACGCCCATCCGCTTGCCCATGACCGCGTTTATCGACGATTGCGCAGCCGGATCATGCATGGCGACCTGCCCCCCGGTCAGGCCTTGACCCTGCGTGGGATTGGCCGCGATTTCGAGGTGTCGATGACCCCCGCGCGCGAGGCCGTGCGGCGCCTCGCGGCAGAGGGCGCGCTGACAATGTCCGCATCGGGGCGCATTTCAACGCCGGAGCTGACCAACGAGCGGATCGAGGAGCTTGCGGCGCTGCGGGCGTTGATTGAGGTGGAACTGGCCAGCCGGGCGTTGCCGCGTGCGCATATGGCGCTGATTGAGCGGCTCCAGACGATCAACGGGGCCATAGCCGAAGCCGTCGCCCAGCGCGATGCCGTGCGCTATATTCGGATCAACCTCGAATTCCACCGCACCTTGTATCTGCGCGCGCAGGCCCCTGCGATGCTGGCAATGGCGGAAACGGTCTGGTTGCAAATGGGGCCGACGATGCGTGCGCTTTACGGGCGTTTGCGCCGGACCGAACCGCCGCAATTTCACCGCCTGATCATTGCCGCCCTCAAGGCCGGGGATGAACCGGGTCTGCGATTGGCGGTGCGGTCGGACGTGACACAGGGATTGCGGATGCTGGCCAGCTGACGGCGGTTGCGGCGGCATCAACATCTCAAGACCCGTGCTGTGCGCAATTTGTCTGGGCTACCCGGCCCGTCGCCATTGGGCCAAGATGATGCCCGTTCATACTCTCCATTTTTACCGGTTTCCCGACGCCTTTTTCGGTTTTTTGAAACACCCGAAAAGCGTTGGGGGTGGCGTCAGGCGGGCCTTGGAAGGCGGTTCAGGGCCTCGAACATGGCGTTGTTTTCGGGCAGCTTGAGGCGCACCGGCAAGGTGATCACCCTGGAGCGGAATGCGGCAGGCAGGCGCACCGCATCCTTTTCAGTGGTAACGAGCTGGGCGTCACGGGTCCGTGCATCGGTTTCCAGCCGCCGCATCAGCGTAGTGGTCAGGTCTTGATGATCGCCAAGCGCCTCGGCATGCACGATGTTGGCCCCCAGCCCGCGCAGTGTGGCAAAGAATTTCTCCGGGTGCCCGATGCCCGCAAAGGCCAGCACGCGGGCGCCTGACCACTCCATCCCGGTTTGCAGCGGTTCCAATGAGGCGCGCACATGCGGCAGCCGGGTCGGCAATTTGTATCCGTCGAACCGATGCTGTGCGGCAGTGTCGCCAATCGAAAGAAGCAGATCAGCCCGCGCCAGCCCAACGGCCACCGGCTCCCTCAGTGGTCCGGCAGGCAGGCACAGGCCGTTCCCGAAGCCTCGCTCGGCGTCCACCACGACAATCGAAAGGTCATATACCAGTGCGGGGCTTTGAAAGCCGTCATCCAGCACAACAACGGTTGCGCCCGCCTGCTGTGCCGCGCGCGCGGCCTTGGCACGGTCCTTTGCCACCCAGACTTCGGCAAAGGCCGCCAGCAACAGTGGCTCGTCCCCGACGTCGGATGCACTATGGCGCGCGGGGTCCACCATTACCGGACCTTCCAGTCTGCCACCGTACCCCCGCGACACGATATGTGGCTGATGATAAAGGCCGCGCAGGTGGTCCACGACGGCCATGACGGTCGGAGTTTTGCCGGTGCCCCCCGCGTTGATGTTTCCGACATCGACAACCGGAATACCCATGTGCGCGGGTTGCCCCTTGGCCAGCCGTCTGGCGGTGGCCCATGCATAGACTGAGCCAAGTGGCCGCAACGCCTGAGCCCGCCAGTCGGGCTTGGGCCGGTGCCAGAATTTTGGGGAAATCATCATGCCATTGTCACCTGCGCGTCGAGTTCGCTCTGGATAAGGTCGATGACCTTGTCCGTATTCTCTGCCCCCTGGCTGATTACGTCCCACCCTGCATGGGCCATTGCGGCGGCCTGATCCGGTGCAATCAACCGCGACACGGCGGTGCCCAACGCATCGGTGTCATTCACGATACGGGCAGCGCCCGCAGCAGCAAGCCGGGAGTATGAGGGCAGGTAATGCCGCACCTTTGGCCCGTAGAGAATTGCCGAGCCCAGGCTTGCCGCATCAAAAGGATCGCAGCCCCCGCCACCGGAGACCAGCGTCGACCCCAGAAAAGACACAGGTGCAATGCGATAGAACAGGCCGCGGTCGGCGGGGTCTTCGGAGATCAGAACCTGTGTGCCGTCGTCGGGAAATTCCCCCGCGTCCCAGCGCAGGGTGTTCATGTTCCGCTCGGTCGCCAAGCGGGCGCAGGTGTCAGCGTGTGATTGTGACGCCGGGTTCAGGATCAGCAGCAAACGGTGTGACAGGCGCATGGCTTTCTCATGGGCTGACAAGACGGTGGGCACTTCGCTGGGCAGCACCTGTGCCGCGAACCACACCGGACGTCCCTTGATGACATCGGACAGCTCTTCGAGATCACTGTCAACGCAAGGCAACGTCTGCCCCCCCGCCAGCAAGGGTGGCGTGACGGTCACGACGTCGCTGCCAAGCCCAAGTTGGATCAACCGCTTCCGGCCCGCTTCCGAGCGGGTGAGAACCTGCGCAAACCTTGCCAGAATGCGGCGCGTCAGGTCGGGGAGCCAGCGGTATTTGCGCGCATCGAAGCCTTTGGTATCGGCGTCGATCAGGATCAAGGGACAGCCGCGCGCGGCGGTTTCCAGTATAAGATTTGGCCGCAATGCCCCCCAGACCCAGATGCAGGCATCGGGTTGCCAGTGATCCAGATACGCGGCAACGGATGCAGGGTGTTCGGTCGGGGCGGGCTCAAGAAAGATATGCACGTCGTGCTGAACCGGCAGTGGCGGTGGCCGATCATCCTTGGCGTGGGTAATCAGCAGGCTGAGACCCGGACGGGTCGCACCAAGTCGTTGCGCAAGGTCAAGAACGGCAAGCAGACTGCCCGGCTCGCCAGCATGAAACCAGATCAACTCACCCGTCGGGCGCGGGGTTTCGGGCGCGTCTTGCTGCACCTCCGCGCGCCGGGCAAGGGCCCGGTACGCAGTCAGGCCAAGTGACCGCGCCATGGGTCAGCTCACCCCAGCTCTTCAGTGGAGGAGGCTTCGGCCTTTTCGTCGCGCAAACGATGCAGGTGGGCGATGAAATACCGCATATGGGCGTTGTCCACAGTCCGCTGTGCATTGCTTTTCCACGCGTCGAAAGCAGCAGCGTAGTTGGGAAAAATGCCGACGATGTGGATGTCATCCACGTTCTTGAACGCGTTTTCGGACGGGTCGATAAGTTCGCCCCCGAATACCAGGTGCAGGCGTTGGGTCATTGTGGCTCCTTTTTGCGCATCACCGCTAGCGGGATACAGAGATCATAGGGCAGATGCCTTGGCTGTGTTGGTACCATCGCTGATCGGCTGACTTCCAGCATAGAAAACCGCGAAATCTCCGGGCCTCAGGGCAAAATTGGCCCTGCAAGGTCATTGATCAGCGCCGCCTGGGTCGCCTGTCCACCGGCAACCACGCCCTTTAACAGCGGCGCGGCATTATTGAAGCGCAACGGCAGGCCGTTCTGATCGGTGATCTGTCCCCCGGCTTCGGACACGATCAGGGCACCGGCTGCGATGTCCCATTCCCAAGTGTCGCGCAGCGTCAGCATTGCATCAAAACGCCCCTCTGCCACCAACGCCAGACGATAGGCCAGCGACGGGCGGTAGTTGCGTTTGAAGATCGGTTCACGGCGCGATTTCCAATGCTCGGTGCGCATCGCCGGGCTGGCGGCCAGAACAGTGGAGGCGTGCAGCTGATCCTGGGTCGATGCCCTTATCAGGGTGTTGTTCATATGAGCCCCCTGGCCAAGGGCGGCGGCATAGAGTTTGTCGCGCAGCGGCAGGAACACAACGGCTGCGGTCACGACACCGTCCCGTGCCACGGCGATGGAATGGGCCCAGGTGCTTGACCCTTCGACGAAACTGCGGGTGCCGTCGATGGGGTCGATGATAAAAACATTGCGTTTGTCCAGGCGCGCATCATTGTCCTCGGTCTCTTCCGACAACCAGCCATACTCCGGCCGCGCGCCGCGCAAGACCGTGGCAAGCAGGTCGTTCACGGCCAGATCGGCTTCGGTGACGGGACCGGCGTCGTCGGGTTTGTCCCATCGCCGGGCATTTTTCCCGGCAAAGCTTGTGGCGACGCGACCGGCCATGCGCGCGGCGTCGATCAGGAGCGGAAGATCATGCGCCGGCAAGGGTCATCCCCGGTACAAGAAGCGACGGGACAACGCGGCTGAGGTGCGTGCGGGCGTCATTGGCGGGCACGATGTTGCGCAGCATGTCACGCAGGTTTCCGGCAATGGTGCATTCATTGATCGCGTGGGTGATTTCGCCGTTTTCGATCCACAGGCCGGAGGCGCCGCGCGAATAATCCCCGGTGTTGGGGTTGATGGTGCTGCCGATCATCGAGGTCACCAAAAGGCCCGTTCCCAAATCGCGGATCAGGTCGTCTACGCTGGCGCTGCCCTGGGTCAGGGCAATGTTCCAATTGGATGGCATCGGGCCTGACGATGTCCCGCGTGCGGCGTTTGCGGTCGACGTCATGCCCAGCTTGCGGGCATTTGCCAGATCAAGGGTCCAGCCCGTGAGCACGCCATCTTCGACAAGGGTGCGTTTGGCCGTTGGCAGCCCTTCGCCGTCAAAGGGGCGCGATCCGCTGGTCCGGGGACGGTGGGGGTCTTCGGTCAGCGACAGGTGATCGGGCAGGACCGCTTCCCCCATCGCATCGCGCAGCCAGGACGACCCGCGCGCAATAGCGGCACCGTTCACCGCAGAAAGCAAATGGCCAATGAGCGAGGACGAGATGCGTTCGTCAAACAGAACAGGATAGGCCCCGGTCGGCGGCTTGCGCGCATCCAGCCGGGCCAGTGCACGTTCGCCCGCGCGGGTACCGATGTCCTCGGCGCTGCGCAGGTCTGCCTGGAAAATCCGGCTGTCCCCGTCATAGTCGCGTTCCATTCCCGTGCCGACGCCTGCGATGGCCACACATGACAGGCCCCGGTCGCTGCGCCCGTAGCCCCCGGAAAATCCGTTGCTGGTGGCCATGTGGATTTCTTGCGCGCCATATCCTGCACTGGCCGATTGCACCTGGGTGACGCCGGTAACCGCCAGTGCGGCGGCTTCGGCGCGTGCGGCATCGTCTTGCAGGGCGTCGGGGCTGGGTTCGGCGGTTTCGTCCTGAAGCTCTAGGGCGGCAATGTCCCATGAGGTCGCAAGCTGATCCGGCTCCGCCAGACCCGCATAGGGATCTTCGGGCGCTTCGCGGGCCATCGCAACGGCGCGCGCCGCCATTTCGCCTATCGTATGCTCCGACGTGTCGGATGCGGATACCGTTGCACCCCGCTGGCCGACAAAAACCCGCAAACCGATGTCCACACCCTCGGCCCGTTCAGCCTGTTCCAGCGCGCCGCCCCGCACGTCGACGGACAGCGATGTTGCGCGCACCGCCTTGGCATCGGCCGCGTCGGCCCCTGCCTTGCGGGCGGCCTGCAAAAGCGATTTGGTCAGCGCATCAAGGGGCTGGGACATGGGCAATGCTCCGGTTGGATATGCGGCACAGGTAACGTCGCACCCCGGTCAGAACAAGAGGCGGCGGCGCGGGGGGCTGGGAAAACGGGCGCATCCGGCGACGCGCCCCCTTTCTGTGGTTTTCTCAGGGGATCAGTTGATCCGTTGGCCATTGGCCAGAATGGTGCCTTCATCGGTGAATTCGATCTTGGAATTCAGGCTGTCAGGTGCGCCACCGGGAACCGCAAAAAGGCCCATCATCATCCGCGCACCCATCGCCTGATCCTGCGGCAGCAGACCCATCGCCACCAGTTTGTCCAGCAGCGCATTGCCCCCCACAAGGGACAGGTTCACCTGTCCCACAGGTTTGGGCATGCCGGGGATTGTGCTGAAATCGGTATTGTCAAAGGCGACATCGCCATTGCCTTCCAGTTTGGCCCCCGCCGCGTCGAGGAGCAGCTTGTTGATCTGCACGTTCTCAAATTGTCCCGGTCCACCGGCACCCATTGCCGCGGCGGCATTGGGGTCGAGATAGTCGATACCCAGTTTTGCCCGGCCCGTTACATCAAGTTCTAATGTCGCCGGATCGCGCGGCAATTGCCCGGTGGGATCAAAAATGCCCCAGATCATGTTGGACATCTTGAAATTTCTCAGGGTCAGGCCAAAGGCAAAGGGCTGTGCCTGTTCGGATTTGGTCACCGGGGCAAACAGGTTGAAAGCCCCGCGTTCCATGCTGATGTTGATCGGGAAAGGCAGATCGGCAACCCTGACCGTCATGTCCAGATTGGTCTGCGCGCCGTCATAGGATAGCCCGCCCGCGCCCATTTTCACGCCAAGTGCGCCGCCCTGTGACGTGGTCTGGGCCGAGAAATCACCGTTCACGGGGTCGGTGACGGTCATATCGGTGTTGCCGCTGCCATAGGTGATCTTGCCCGACACGTCGAAGCCTGCGCGGATCATCGCGGACATATCTGCCGCATTGCCCAGTGTCAGCGGGATCATGCCGCCACCTTCAAGGCCGATCTTCTCGACGCTGCCCTTCAGGGCCACTTTGGCGGATTCCGCCGGATTGTCGATGTAGACATCATAGTTCAGCGCGCCGATGGTGCCGGTCTGGGTGTAGCTCCGCAAATCGCCGATGGTCATTGTTGTACTGCTGCTGATGCCACTGCCATTCAGGATGACGCGGGCGTTGTCCGGGCCGAAGGATTCCCCGTCGGCAATCAACTGATCCAGCGTCAGGGCCGCGGTGGCGGCAGTATAGGCATAGGTCATGCTGGACGGATCGCCGCTGGCAATCATGCTGTGCCCGGTCTGGGCAAAGGTCATGTTCGCAACGACGCTGTCCCCGCCACCGCCGTTTTCCGCAGCGGTGATCGAGATCGGCATCTGGTCAGGCATCACGATGGATACCGAGCCGTCGCCATTCTGACTGAACAACAGGGTGCCCATTGACATCGACACAGCACCTTCCTGGTCAGGTACGGCAAATCGCAATTGAATATCGCTGACCGTCAGGGTGCCGCCACTTGCCGCTTCGCTTGCATTTACCTGATAGCCCATGCCCTCCATGTAGAGCCGCCAGTCACCCCAAACCTGCGCTGGGGAGAGATCGGCCAGGGCGGCCTGCGACATCAATGCGACGGGCAAGGCCAGTCCTAAGGCGATGGGGGTAATACGCGACATGAAAAATGATCCTTTTAGGTAGCGGTTGTGGCGCAAAGTCTGACAATCCATGCGCAGCGTCAAGGTCAACGCGGGGTCTGGACCCTTGGTTACCGGCAGATTACCACGTTGGTAAGGGACACGCAAAAACGTGAGAGGGGAAAGAGATGGATATGCAAGGCAAGACGGTCATCATTACGGGGGCAAGCCGCGGGATCGGTGCGGAAGCCGCGCGGGTTTTTGCCGGTGCAGGTGCAAATGTCGCGCTGTTGGCGCGGTCCACCGATGAGATCGGGCAAGTGGCGGGCGAAATCGGTGCCAAGGCCATCGCCATCCCCTGCAACGTCGCGCGGTATGGCGAGATGTCGTCGGCGGTCGAGACAACGGTGCGGGCCTTTGGTGGGCTGGATGTGCTGATTAACAATGCCGGTGTGATCGAACCTATTTCGCGGCTTGCCGATGCCGACCCGGATGGTTGGGGTCAGGCGATCGACATCAATCTCAAGGGTGTGTTCAATGGCATGCGGGCGGCATTGCCGGTGATGAAGTCAAACGGCGGCGGATCGGTTTTGACCATTTCGTCGGGGGCGGCCCATAGTGCCATCGAGGGATGGAGCCATTACTGCGCCTCCAAGGCGGCGGTGAACATGCTCAACCGGTCGCTGCACAAGGAAGAGGCCGAAAATGGCATCCGCGCTCTGGGGTTGTCACCCGGCACCGTTGCCACCCAGATGCAGCGCGAGATCAAGGCGTCGGGCATCAATCCGGTCAGCGAGCTGGCCTGGGAGGACCACATTCCGGCGGATTGGCCTGCCAGATGTCTGTTGTGGATGTGCGGCCCGGAGGCGGACCGTTTCATGGGCGACGAAATCTCATTGCGCGATGACGGCATTCGCCGCGCGGTTGGTCTGATATGATTGATCTGCGCAAGGATGGCGATGTCTGGACCGTCACGATCAATCGCCCCGACAAGGCCAATTCGCTGACCCACCGGATGCTGAGTGAGCTTGCGGACATCATGGAAGGCGCACAGGACGCGCGCGCCGTCATCCTGACCGGGGCGGGCAAGGTATTCAGCGCAGGTGCGGATCTGGAAGAAGCGCGGGCGGGGCTGGCCAAATCAGATGTGTGGGAGCGGCTCTCGGCAGCGATAGCGGCCCTGCCCGGACTAAGTATCGCGGCACTCAATGGCACGCTGGCCGGTGGCGCGATGGGCATGGCGCTGGCCTGTGATTTGCGCATCGCGGTGCCGGGGGCCAAGTTCTTTTACCCGGTTATGAAACTTGGATTTCTGCCGCAGCCTTCTGACCCGGCCCGAATGGCCGCATTGATCGGCCCGTCACGGACCAAGCTGATCCTGATGGGAGGGCAGAAGATCACCACCGATGAGGCATTGAGTTTTGGCCTGATCGACCGGATCGTGGAACGCGATACCCTGTTGGACCATGCTGTTGAATTGACAGGTGATAGCGTCGCCGCCTCCCCGCAGATTGCCCATGGGATCAAACGGATGTGTACCCAATAAGACGGGTCTGCACTGCCCTGATCCAGTTGCTAGAAACGAAGCGTGCTTTCAACAGCGCGTTTCCAATTGGCGTATTTTGCGTCTCGTGCGGCCGGGTCAAGCTGTGGCGTGAATTGGTGGTCAAGCGCCCAGGTATTTGCGAATTCGGCCTGATCGGGCAGGGCACCTGCGTGCATACCGGCGAGCCATGCGACCCCCAACGCGGTTGTCTCAAGCGTCCTGGGCCGATCCACCGGAGCGCCGATGATGTCGGACAGGAATTGCATCGCCCAGTCTGACGCGCTCATCCCGCCGTCAACCCGCAACACGGCCTGGGCGCCGTCCGCGGACCAGTCGGCATGCATCGCCTCCAGCAGATCGCGGGTTTGATAGCCGACGCTTTCCAGCGCGGCGCGGGCCAGTTCATTTGGTCCCGAGTTTCGGGTCAGCCCAAAGATTGCGCCGCGACAGTCGGGGTTCCAGTACGGTGCACCTAGGCCGGTAAAAGCGGGAACAAGAACGACCGATTGCGTTTCGTCGGCCTTTTCCGCAAGCGGTTGAGTCTCGGACGCTTCGCGGATGATCCTGAGCCCGTCGCGCAGCCATTGCACCACGGCACCGGCGATAAAGATTGATCCTTCGAGCGCATAGGTTGGCTTGCCATCCAATTGATAGGCGATGGTGGTCAGCAGGCGGTTGTTCGACAGGACCATCTTGTCGCCGGTATTGAGCAGGGCAAAACACCCCGTGCCATAGGTGGATTTCATCATGCCGGGTTCAAAGCACGCCTGACCAATGGTGGCCGCCTGCTGATCTCCGGCGACACCCATGATGGGGATGGGGCGGCCAAAGAGGTCCGGGCGTGTGGTGCCGAAATCATCGGCGCTGTTGCGGACCTGCGGCAGCATCGACATGGGGATGTCAAACAGTGCACAGATCGTCCGGCTCCAGCGCCCCTTTGCAATATCGTAGAGCATCGTGCGGGCCGCATTGGTCGCATCGGTGGCATGGACCTTGCCGCCGGTCAGCTTCCAGATGAGGAACGTATCGACGGTGCCGAACAAGAGTTCATCGCGGGCGGCCATGTCGCGCGCACCCTCGACGGTGTCGAGGATCCATTTCAGCTTGGTCGCGGAAAAGTAGGGGTCGATCAGCAATCCGGTGCGGTCCTGAAACATCCCTGCATGCCCGGCGTCGCGCAAGGTCTTGCAATAATCCGCTGTGCGCCGGTCCTGCCAGACGATTGCGTTGTAAATGGGTTTCCCGGTGGTGCGGTTCCAGACCACAGTGGTTTCACGCTGATTGGTGATGCCGATGGAAATGATGTCGCCCGCGTCAATTCCGGCACGTTCGATCACCTGTCGGCAGGTGCCTGCCGTGGTCCCCCAAAGATCGTCGGGATCATGTTCGACCCAGCCCGACTGTGGAAAAATCTGGCGGAACTCTTCCTGCGCGGTAGCACGCGGGGTCAGTGCCGCGTCAAACAGGATCGCGCGGGACGAGGTGGTGCCTTGGTCGATGGCGAGGATATATTTCATGGGGGTCAGGAACCTTGCTGGGGTGTGTATGCGCCTCATTTTGCAGGTTAGCCGGGCCGGTCCGCGCGCTCAAGTCACAGCGCGGATCAATCGCGCGGCTCTCTGGCCGGCGCGTTCGATGCGCAGGACCAGGGCCGTTGGCCCGCCCCTGCCGACATTGAATTTTGGGATCTGGCGATGCGGGTTTTGTGGAACATCGGGCGGAATTTTGCGGTCACACAGGGGGCATATCGGATACGACAGGGGGTAAGAGCTTGATCCTTTGACATCTGGCAGGCAAGAGGATGGCGTAACTGGACCACAATACAAGGCCCGCGGATGGCGTTCGATCTCTCTTCACAGCCTGAAATCGTGCAGCAGGCATATGGGTATCTCCTGCAAGGATGGGAATTGGCGCTGAGCTGGCTTCTGAGCCCGGCGGCGTGGTCGCAATTTGCGCTTTTGGTGTTGTCCTACCTGTTGGCCGTTTTGGCCGCCCGGCGGTTGCGGCCACTATTGCACCATCAGATCACTCCGCAGGCGGATGCGTCTGGGGTACTGCCCGAGGCGCGGCGCTTTGCGGTGCAGTTCCTGCCGCTTTTGTTGCCATTACTGGCATACGGGTTCACCGCATTGGGTGAAACGCTGGTCCGGTCGCTCTTTGACAGTGGTGCAGTGATCGCCTTTGGCAAACGGGTGTTCTTGTTTCTGGCCGCCCGTCTGCTGGTCCGGGACATCATCAAGGATCCGTTTCTGAAATTGCTGGGACGGTATGTGCTGCTGCCGATTGCGGCGCTTTATATGTTCGGGGTGCTGGACGATGTTTTGGCGGCGCTGAATGCGATGACGGTGACGTTTGGCAATATTTCCATTTCGGCCATGGCGCTGATCCGGGGAGTGATCGCGGGGTCGATCCTGTTCTGGCTGGGGGGCTGGTCTACACGGCAGACATCGCAGTTTATCGAAGCGCAGGAACATCTGCGCCCGTCCCTGCGCCAGTTGGTCAGCAAGGCGATCGAGTTTACGATTTTTGGCGCGGCGTTCCTGTTGCTGCTGAACATCATGGGCATCAACGTGGCGGCCCTCGCTGTTTTGGGTGGTGCGATTGGCGTGGGCCTTGGTTTTGGCCTGCAAAAGATCGCCGCAAACTTCATCTCCGGTGTGATCTTGCTGGTGGAAGGGCAGGCGACGGTTGGCGATTATGTCGAACTGGACGGCGGCGAGAGCGGCAAGATCGTCCGCATGACCGCGCGGGCGGCGATCCTGGAAACCTTCGATGGCCGCTGGATCGTGGTGCCAAACGAGGATTTCATCACGACGCGGGTGGTGAACTATTCCGACAGCGGATCGGCAAACCGTTATGAGGCGCCGTTTTCAGTCAGCTATGACACAGACATCAATCTGGTCCCCGCTTTGGTAGAGGCGGCCGTGTCTACCCACCCCGAAATCCTTGATCTGCCCTATCCGCCGGATTGCGAGTTGCGCGGGTTCGGCGAAAGCGGCATAGATTTTGCCGTCGAATTCTGGGTCAACGGGTTTGATGACGGGCCGAACAAATACACGTCGGATGTCTTGTTCCTGATCTGGAATGCGCTCAAGGACGCCGGGATCGAGATCCCCTATCCGCAGCGGGTGGTCGAGATCAAAGGGGGCTTGCCACAGGGCAGCGCATGACAACGGCAGTTGTCATCGGCGCAGGTCCGGCCGGGTTGATGGCGGCAGAGACGATGGCGCAGGCCGGGGTGCAGGTCACGATTTGCGAGGGCAAGCCCTCTGTTGGTCGCAAGCTCCTGATGGCGGGGAAGTCGGGATTGAACCTGACCAAGCAAGAGCCGCTTGTCCCTTTCATGCAAGCCTATGCAGAGGCACGCGGACCTTTGACACCTATGGTGCAGGCCTTTGATGCCGCAGCGGTTCAGGACTGGGCGCGCGGGTTGGGGCAGGAGGTCTTTACCGGGTCTTCTGGCCGGGTATTTCCCAAAACAATGAAAGCGTCACCGTTGTTGCGGGCGTGGTTGGGCCGATTGGCCAATCTGGACGTTGAAATCCGGACGCGACATTTGTGGCAGGGATGGCAGGACAACGGGGCGCTGGCGTTCGAGACGCCTGGGGGCGTGGTGACATTGACCCCCGATGTGACGGTTCTGGCGATGGGCGGGGCCAGTTGGGCGCGGTTGGGCGCGACGGGGGACTGGGCCGGGGTGTTGCGCGGGATCGGTTGTGAGCTGCGACCCTTTTCCGCGTCGAACGCAGGCATTGCGGTTGACTGGTCCGACCATATGGCCCGGCATTTCGGCGCGCCGCTCAAGGGTGTTGCATGGTCAGCCGGGCCATATGTATCGCGGGGCGAGGCAGTGGTATCGGCGCGCGGCCTCGAAGGGGGCGGTGTCTATTCCGTGTCGCGCGGGGTGCGCGAAGGGCATGATCTGTTTCTGAATCTGCTGCCGGATATGACCGTGCCCGAGATCACTGCGCGGCTCAGCAAACCACGCGGCAAGGCGAGCTTTGCCAATCACCTGCGCAAGACATTGCGCATGACCCCGGTACAGATTGCGCTGCTTCAGGAAATGGCGCGCCCCCTGCCCGACGGGCTGCGGGCGACGGCAAGGGTGTTGACGGCCCTGCCGATCAGACACGCGGGCCTGCGACCTCTGGATGAGGCGATTTCGACCGCCGGAGGGGTGCCGTTTCTGGCGTTGGATGAGGGTCTGATGTTGCGCGACAAGCCCGGTGTTTTTGCAGCCGGAGAGATGCTGGATTGGGAAGCGCCGACAGGGGGCTACCTGATTTCGGCCTGTCTGGCGACGGGGCGCTGGGCAGGACAACATGCGGCCCGGTGGGCGTTGACAGGGCAAGCCCCGGCGTAATGCCGGAGCAGTGGCGCGCATGATGGCACCTGCCGTCTCAGCCGGTTGGTTCAGCGGCAACCTTGGCTTGGGCGGCCTTGAAGGCAGGGCGGTCGCGCATGGTTTGGGCCCATTTGCCCAGACGGTCATCGACGCGGGGGAACCCGGCGCCAATGGACCAGTTGATGCAATGTACGGCAAGGATGTCGGCGATTGTCATCTGATCCCCAAGAAGGAACGGGCCTGCGATGCGATTGGCAAGGCGTTTGGATGATCTGGAGAATTCGGCGTGCAGGCTGTCCTTGATGGCGGGAACGCGGTTTTCTTCGGGGAAAATCATGGTGTGTTTCGCGTTTGACCACAAAAGGGCGTCGAATTCGTCGATCAGCCAGAGCGTCAGCGCATCCTGATGCGCACGCGAGGGCGTGCCTGCGGGGGCAGTCAGTTGCTGATGCTTGTCGCCCAGATAGGTCATGATCGCGACGCTATCGGTCAGAATGTCATCACCGTCGATCAGCGCCGGAATCTTGCCCGACGGATTGTATTTCTTTGCCTCGGAGGTGCGGGGGCCTGCCGCAATCTGGGTGTAATCCTGACCCAGTTCCTCCAGCATCCACATCACCCGGAAAGCGCGGGATTTTGTAGCACCAACAACAGTGTACATTAAGTGTCCTTTCAAAAGGTTATCTTTGGCCGCCCAGCATCGCGAGCCGGATGAAGGCACGTTCGACAAGGGCCAGTGCCGGTGCATTCTGTCCTGCCGAGCGCAGGGTCAGGTCCGTATCGGTCAGCACTGTCAGCGCGGTTTCCAGCCGGGCCGCACCCCATGCCCGCGACTGGCGCTGCACACGGTCGCGGTCGCGCACGCCGTAGACCGGTGCACCGGGGTTGGCGGCAATCCGGTAAAGGGTTCGGAAATGGCGGGTGGCCATGATGACAAGGGTGACCGCATTGGCCCCCTGCGCCTGAAGCCTGCTCATCACCGGGCCGATGTCGGCGGCGCGCGCCTCGGCGACCACATGCAGGATGTCATCGACATCCGCCTCTGTTGAGGTCGGGGCGCAGGCGGCGACATCATCATCACCCAAGGGGGCAGCGTCGTTCAGCTTGTAAAGCGCAATTTTTTCGACCATTTGCCGGAAATCGCCCGGATCAAGAATGCGGGCAAGGTCAGTCAGGGCCGCCAGCGCGTCGGCGTCCGGGGTGAGGTGCGCGTCCTGCAACATACGCTCAATCTCGTGGCGGTCGGGGGGATTGTCATAAATCGCGGCGGCATAGGCATTGGGGTGGCTTTCGAATGCCTTGCGGATTTTCGATGTTTTCTTGAGATCGCCAGCGGTGACAACGATCTGAGCATCGCCGGGCTTCCATTCGGCCAGAGCATCAAGGACAATGGGGGCAACGGTTTCAGTGGCATCCTCGACAAATGCGGCGCGGGGACCGGGGAAAAACCCAACGGCCTTGACCGCGTCCAGCAACATGGCCGGATCGCGGCGTATCTCTGATGCGGGCATGCGGGACAGGCGCATTTCCTCTTCCGCATCCGGGCCAAGCAGCGCCTTGAGGAATTCCTGCCGTTTGAGCGCCACGCGCATGGCGTCGCCGCCAAAGATCAACAGGCCCGCCTTGCCGCCATCGGGACGCACGAAATAGGTGTTTGCGTCGCGCGTACCAAGTTTCATGCGGTCAGATCAGCGGCGTAAAGACGGGCAAGCACCTGATCGGCGAGGATATTCATCAGTCGCTCACGCGCGTCGCGTTCTCCGGCCAATGTGACCACGGTTGTCCCCGTGGCGGAATAGGCCGTGAAATTTTCAACATAGCCGGAGGCCACGACGTCGCCGGTGTCGAGACTGCGCAGGCTGTAATCCACGCGACCCAACAGGTTGAAGCGTTCGATATACCCCTCGCTATTGATGGCCAACTGCCGTTCACTGGTTCCCACGCTCAGGGAGAGGCCGTAGGCCGCATTCCCCCCGCGCCCAAGGCGTTCTTCGATTTCGCGGGTCAGCAAATAGCCGTTCTGGTCTGCTGGTTCATCCACCAAAACCCGATTTTGCAGCATTGCACCGGGTTTTCCCGGCGCATGAATCGGCTCAAACCCGCAGGCCCCAAGGGCCAGCGGCGCAAGCAGCATGAATCGGCGGTTAGGCAACGACATTCACAATCCGTCCTGGCACAACGATCACTTTTTTCGGGGTGGCCCCGTCAAGTGTCCTGATGACAGCTTCGTGGGCGAGGGCGATTTTTTCAACCTCTTCTTTTGGCATGTCCGCCGCCACCTGAATTTCGGCACGTCGTTTGCCGTTGATCTGGATCGGCATCGTCACGGTGTCATCGACCAACATGGCCGGATCGGCCTTTGGCCAGGGCGCGGTCACGACAAGGCCCTCACCACCTTGAAGGGCCCAGATGTCTTCGGACAGGTGCGGTGTCATGGGGGACATCAATTGCGCCAGCGTCAGGATCGCCTGACGCTGTGCGTCATGGCCGGCCCTGGATTTCTGCAAGGTGGCGGTAAAGGCGTAGAGCTTGGCGATGGCGGCATTGAAGCCAAAAGTTTCCACACCCATGGTCACGTCATGGATGGTCTTGTGCATCGCGCGCAGCAGATCGTCGTCGCCGGTTCCCTTGGCATCCTTGTCCATCGCGCCGATTCGGTCGCAGATGTTCCAGACCCGTGTCAGGTGTTTGAACGCCGCTTCGGCCCCGGAGGCGGTCCATTCTACATCCCGTTCCGGGGGCGAATCGGACAAAACGAACCAACGTGCGGTGTCAGCACCGAAGTTGGAGATGATGTTGAGCGGATCGACCACGTTGTTCTTCGATTTGGACATTTTTGCCGACGGGATGATCTGCACCTCGCGGCCATCCTCCTTCAGAAATGCCTTGCCGTCGCGCAACTCGACGTCTTCGGGATAGTGATAGGTCGGGCGCCCGTCCTGATTTGGGGTCAGATAGATCGCGTGGGTCACCATCCCTTGGGTGAACAATGCGTCAAAAGGTTCATGCGCGGATTTGGGCAAATGGCCGGTCATTTCCATCGCACGGGCAAAAAACCGGGAATAAAGCAGGTGCAGGATCGCATGCTCAATTCCGCCGATATATTGATCGACGTTCATCCAATAGGCGGCGTCCTCCATGACGGTGGGGGTTTGCGCGCGCGGGGCGGTGAAGCGGGCGAAATACCACGACGAATCGACAAAGGTATCCATCGTGTCGGTTTCGCGTTTTGCCGGCGCGCCGCAGGACGGACAGGCACAGTCGCGCTAAGTCGGGTGACGGTCCAGCGGGTTGCCGGGAGTGTCGAATGTCACGTCATAGGGCAATTCGACCGGCAGGTTTTCCTTTTTCTCAGGCACCACACCGCAGCCGTCGCAATGCACAACCGGGATCGGGCAACCCCAGTAGCGCTGGCGTGACAGTCCCCAGTCGCGCAGGCGGTATTTGGTGACGCCCTGGCCAACGCCGTTTGATTCGCAAAAGGCAATCGCGGCGTCGATGGCTGCGTTCCCGGTTTGCCATTGGTCCCCGGCGAAACCACGGTTGTAGAACACCTTTTCGGTCTTGGCGGGCACATAGGCCGCATCAAGCGTCTCCGGGCTTTCCGCGTCGGGCAGGTAGGTCGAAATGATCGGCAAGCCGTATTTGGTCGCAAACTCAAAGTCGCGTTCGTCATGCGCGGGGCAGCCAAAGATTGCCCCGGTGCCATAATCCATCAGGATGAAGTTGGCGATGTAGACGGGCAGTTCAAGCGCCGTATCGAAAGGATGGCGCACCGTGATCCCGGTGTCGAACCCCAGCTTTTCCGCCGTCTCAATCGCTTCTTCCGTGGTGCCCCCCTTGCGACACTCTGCGCAGAAGGTGGCAACATCCGGGTTGTCCTTTTCCAATGCCTTTGCCAGCGGATGATCCGGTGAGACACCCACAAAGGACGCGCCCAACAATGTGTCGGGGCGGGTTGTATAAACCTCGATCCGGTCATGTCCGTCGGGGGCGTCGATGGTGGAAAACGCAAACTGAAGCCCGCGCGATTTACCGATCCAGTTGGCCTGCATCAACTTTACCTTGGCAGGCCAGTTATCCAGCGAATCGAGCGCCGTCAGCAATTCTTCGGAATGATCTGAAATCTTGAAGAACCACTGCGTCAACTCGCGCCGCTCCACCAGGGCACCAGACCGCCAGCCGCGCCCCGCTTCGACCTGTTCGTTGGCCAGAACGGTCATGTCGACCGGATCCCAGTTCACGATGGCATTCTTGCGATAGACCAGTCCGGCCTCAAGAAAATCGAGAAAAAGCGCCTGTTGCTGGCCGTAGTATTCGGGGTCGCAGGTGGCAAATTCACGCGACCAGTCGATCGACAGGCCCAGGGGCTTCATCTGGCTGCGCATGTCGGCGATGTTCCCGTAGGTCCAGTCCTTGGGGTGGCCGCCGATGGCCATTGCCGCATTTTCCGCAGGCATGCCGAAAGCGTCCCAACCCATAGGGTGCAGCACGTTGTGACCCGTGGCGAGTTTATAGCGCGCGATCACGTCGCCCATTGTGTAGTTCCGCACATGGCCCATATGGATTCGGCCCGAAGGGTAAGGGAACATCTCAAGGACATAATACTTGGGCTTGTCTGCGGAGCGGACGGCCTGAAAGACGCCCGTCTTTTCCCAGGCTTGCTGCCAGCGGGCTTCGATTTCGGCAGGTGTATATCGAGTCATAGAGAGAGTGCCTCAAGAAATGAAAACGCCGGGCTCTTGTTTGCAAGATGTCCCGGCGTTGAAAACTGTATGTGGTGCGGGCTCAGAATTTGTTGTCCGCGATCCGCAGTTCGCGGGCGCGTGTAAGAATCGCATCCTCAACCGCGCGGGTTGTTTCCCGGCTGACCGGGCGGCCTCCGGGCGACTGCAGCGCCAGGCTCAAGGACCGTGCATCAAGTGCGGGGTCGTCAATCAGAACCGTCGCGCGGTAAGACCGCCCGCCACCGGGCGGCGTACCATAGCCCGTGGAAATGACGCCTGTAAATGGGTCAACTGATTGAATTGGAAGGAAATTCAGGACTTCAAGCGACGCCGCCCAGAGGTAGCGGTTCACCTCAACGTTCTGTTCACCTGTGCCGCGATTGAACAGAGACCAGATCGTATTGCTTGGATCCGTCTCGATATTACTGCGGACATTCGGGTTCGTATAGTTGTCTGGCCGCTCGGTTGGCTCGCTGCCAAGATTACGCAATGAGCCACAAGAGCTCAAACTGCCAATGATAAGAACCGCAACTGCAATTTTGCCCAAGGTACGACGTGCCATGTGAGCACTCCTCTGCCTGTTTGCATTCCGGTCTACCCAAGCATGCTGGCAGGGGCAAGGCATATGATTATGGTGATTCTGCTCTGAATGGAGGGGCGAGATTGAGAAACCTGGGCGGGGCCAATCCCAGAGTGTGAAGAAACTGTGGCAAAGCTGCACCAATGGGGCCGACATTGCGCACCGGGTGTTTGAGGTTCCTTGCCAAGGGCGGGGCATTAGAGGCAAACACCATTCATACCCTTTCCGGATTCACCGGGTTGGGCATGCGAATTCAAATCGAGGGTAATCTCATGAAAAAAGTTCTCTTCGCTACAACAGCTCTGGTTGCCACAGCAGGTGTTGCAGCAGCAGACGTAACATTCGGCGGCTACGGCCGTTTTGGTGTTCAGTACTCAAGCGCGGCCGGCCCTGACGGCATCGCCGGAACATTCGGCGACGACGGCACGGGCGCCAGCTCTGTTGACGTTGTAAGCCGCTTCCGCTTGCAGATCGACGCGACAGCAGAATCCGATGCTGGCGTGACTTTTGGTGTACGTGTACGTATCGAGCAAGACGCTGACGAAAACGGCGATGCGGCATTCGCTGGTACCGGTATCAACGCTCCTCGCTTCTTCGCCCGCTCCGGTGGTCTTGAAGTTGGTGTTGGTAACATCTTCGGCGCGATCGAATTCATGCCTGGCATGTACCCGATTGACCTGGGTCTGACCGGTCTGCAGTACGAATACACACCATACCAGTTTGGTGCTGACTTCTACGACAGCGACGGTGCTGGCGCAGCGGCAACAAACAACGGCGTCGAAGTCATGTACTCCTTCGGTGACTTCAATGTGCACGTTTCTGCATCTGACGGTGTTCGTGATCGTGTAGCTGCACATGTTGCATACAGATGGAACGGCTGGACATTCGCACTGGGTGCACAAGACTCCAACAGCGCGTCGGACACAGAGTTCGCAGCATCCGTTGGCGGTTCCCTGGGCATCGCAGACGTTTCCTTGGCTTATGCTGACAACGGCACCAACGGTGATCAAATCACCCTGGCCGCACGTTTTGATGTTGGCGCAGCGACAAACGTCGAGATGTATGTTTCCGACGCTGACACGATCTTTGGTACGCCAACAGCCAACACCGGCTACGGCATCGACTTCAACCATGATCTTGGTGGCGGTACGTCCCTGCGTGGTGGTGTTGCGAAGCTCTTCCTCGGCCACACAGTTGCTGACTTGGGTATTCGCTTCAACTTCTAAGTTGATTTGAACCAAATTATTGGGGGCAGGCCTTGGGTCTGCCCCTTTTCTTTTGTGCAATGTCATTATCTAAGTGCCTCAAGATCAGGAGGGCCGGGATATGGGCTTGCAGGACATCAAAGACAGAATAGCCAAAGCTGAGGCGGCGGCGGGCCGAACGAATGGGTCGGTGACGCTGATTGCTGTCAGCAAGGTACAGCCCAACGAACGGGTGCAGGCGGTGCTGGAACAGGGGCATCGGTGCTTTGGCGAGAACAAGGTGCAGGAAGCCGCAGGAAAGTGGCCGGATTTCAGAGAAACCTTTTCCGGAATTGACCTGCATCTGATTGGACCACTGCAAACCAACAAGGTCCGGCAGGCGATGGAGCTATTTGACGTCATCCATTCTGTGGACAGGCCAAAGCTGGCGAAAACACTTGCGCGATTGGCGCAGGAAACTGGCAACTGCCCCAAGCTGTTCATTCAGGTGAATACTGGCGAAGAAGATCAAAAAGCGGGTGTGTTGCCCGCTGATGCCGACGCATTTATTGCTGAATGCAGGTTGCTGGATCTGCCCGTTGAGGGGCTGATGTGTATCCCACCCGTAGATGAAGAACCTTCACTGCACTTTGCAATGCTGGCCAAAATCGCAGCCCGGAACAATTTGCCCGGCCTTTCAATGGGAATGAGCAGCGATTTTGAAAGCGCCATCGCCTTGGGGGCAACCCATGTGCGGATAGGGTCGGCAATTTTTGGAGATCGGGTGACGCCCTAAAACGGGGCCTTGGCGCGGATTTTTGTTGATATGCCACCCTGCGGATGTTTGAAACGCAGTTCCTCGGAATGCAGCATCAGGCGCGGGTAGTCCCGCGCCGGACCTGTTGCATAGAACGGATCACCCAGAATCGGGTGGCCCAGCGCCAGCATATGCACACGCAACTGATGACTGCGCCCGGTCCTGGGCATCAGACGCACCCGTGCGGTGTCGCTGTCTTTCCTGAGGACCTTCCAGTCGGTCTGCGCCGATTTTCCGGTTTCGTGACAAACCATCTGTAGTGGGCGGTTGGGCCAATCCACAATCAGCGGCAGATCAACCGTGCCAGAGGGGTCCGCCGGGACGCCCCAGACCCGCGCGACATAGGTTTTGCGGGTCATCCGTTTCTCAAACTGCAAGCCCAGATGGCGCTGGGCGTAGGGTGTGAGAGCAAAGATCATCACGCCGGATGTATCCCGGTCCAGCCGATGCACCAACAAGGCGTCGGGAAACGCCGCCTGTATCCGGCTCAGTAAGCAATCGGCCAGATGTGGCCCCTTGCCCGGCACGCTGAGCAATCCGGCGGGTTTATCAACCAGCAACACTTCGGCGTCTTCGTGCAGGATCACCAGCGGATCGGTGGGGGGAGAATACGTTGCGTCCATGGGCCTGTCCCTCACAGATATGGGCTGGGTTTTCAAGCGGGGGCGTGAAAGGTTATCGCCAGATAAAAGGAGCCCCCCCAATGCATCCCACCATTCAGAAGTTTCACGATCACGTCCTGTCCGGTGCGCATGACAAGGTACCAACGCTTATGGCCGAGGACGTGCGTTTCATGCCACCGACCTATTGGGCCACCTGGAACGGACGCGACGCGGTGTCGGCGGTTCTGGGGCATGTCGGAGAAGTATTCGAGGATTTTCGGTATCGTCGGGTGCTGGGCGATGATGATTACTGGGTACTGGAGTTCGAGTGCAAGGTGGATGGGCTGGACTGTGTAGGATTGGACCTGATTACGCTGAATGAGGCCGGCGAGATGCAGCAGATTGAAGTGGTCATGCGCCCGCACAAGACCGTAGGCGCCCTGCGTGCCGCGATGAACGAGCGGGTCAAGACGGACGCCCGGTTCCTGAAGTTCCGCGACGCATTGAGTTAAGCCAGGGGCGGAGTGGAAACGCTCCGCTGGCGACGCAATTGCCGCAGCATCGACATGGAATAGATTACCAGCGCCAGCCAGATCATCGGAAAGGCGATCATGCGGGCGCGGCCAAAGGGTTCTTCGAAGGCAAAGACTGCCACCAGAAAGATCATGGTGGGGGCGATATATTGCAGGATTCCGATGGTTGAGAGCCGCAACAGCTTGGCACCGTTGGCATAGAGCATCAGCGGCACCGCCGTTACCACGCCGGAGCCAATGAGCAACCAGCTGTCCCTGCCAAGGTCCAGCCCGAAATTCGATTGGCCGGTGAGCACCAGATAGGCAAGAAACGCCAATGCCGGAGGGGTCAGGATCAGCACTTCCAGCAGGAAACCTTGATTGGGGCCGATGGGCAGGCTTTTCTTGGCCAAGGCGTAGAGGCCCCATGTGACGGTCAGAGAGAGCGCCGCCCAGGGGATCGTGCCAGCGTCCATTGCCAGCACCACCACCGCCGCTGCGGCAAGGGCAATGGCCACCATCTGTGCCGGTGTCAGGCGTTCACCCAGCAAGACGGCGGCCAGGAAAATGCTGAACAAGGGGTTGATGTAATATCCCAATGCCGCATCCAGCGTATGGCCGGTGGCGATGGCCCAGACATAGACGCCCCAGTTGATCGAGATAAGCGCCGCCGTGACACAGCCCATCGCCAACATGCGCGGCGAGCGCAGCGCCTCGCGCAGGGCATCGGTGCGGCGCAACAAGACAAGTACAACGGCGGCAATCGGAACGGACCACAGAATGCGATGAGCCACCACTTCTGCCGGGGGTACATGGGCCAGAAGTTTCATGTAGAGCGGCAGAAACCCCCAGAAAAAATAAGCCGATAGCGCAAAGGCAAGGCCCTGTGGGGTGTCCTCGTTCTTGGGCCGATTCATATTGTCAGCATTGCGCATGGGTGTGCCTTTCATCGCAGGCTTAGCGGTTCACGAGGGCCTTCACCAGAGTGGATGGGCAGGATCACCCCGGCGCGCATCCCAACGCGCAAGGCACCGGGTCAAGCCCGGTGCGCGATCGAAACACCCGCCCCGGCCTTGGGCCGGAGCCTCGCCAGTCGACGCGTTGCCTTATACCTTAACCCGTTCCGACTTCGGATCGTACATCGGCTTGAGCGACACCTCCGCGCGCACCCGCGTACCGGCCACATCAATTTCATAGCTTGAGGCAAGCACGTCCGCCGCCGTCTCCCCTTTGCACGGGACATATCCCAGCCCCATCGCGCCGCCAAGCGCATGTCCATAGCCGCCAGACGACAGGTAACCCACTATTTCTCCATCCCGGACCACCGGTTCGTTGTGATACAGCAGCGGTTCAGGATCGGTCAGGCGGAATTGCACCATGCGCATGTTCAGCCCCTCGTCCTTTTTGCGCAACACCGCGTCACGCCCAATGAAATCCGGCTTGTCGGTTTTGACGGCAAAGCCAAGGCCCGCCTCCAGAACATGATCCTCGGACGTGATGTCATGGCCAAAGTGGCGGAAACCCTTTTCGATCCGGCAGGTATCCATCATGTGCATCCCGCAAAGCTTCAGGTGCATGTCCTGTCCCGCTTCGGCCAGCGTTTCAAACACATGGCCACATTGATCGGCGCTCACGTAGATTTCCCAGCCCAATTCACCGACATAGGTCACGCGGTGCACACGGGCGAGGCCCATGCCGATCTCGATGTCCTGCGCGGTGCCGAACGGATTGATGTCATTGCTGAAATCCGCCGGGGATACCTTTTGCAGCAGCTTGCGCGCGTTTGGCCCCATCACGGCCAACACCCCTTCGCCAGCGGTCACATCGGTGATGACGACGTTAAAATCACCAAGGTGGCGGCGCATCCATGTTTCATCGGCCAGCCGCGTCGCGGCCGGGGTCACGACCAGATAGGCCGTTTCGGACAGGCGCGTGACAGTCACATCAGCCTCGATCCCGGCGCGGGAATTCAGGAATTGCGTGTAGACGATCTTGCCTGCCGGCACGTCATATTGCCCGCCCCCGATATGGTTCAGGAACGCGCAGGCATCGCGCCCTTCCACACGGATTTTACCAAAGGACGACATGTCATACATGCCAAGGTTTTCGCGCACGGCCATATGTTCGGCGGCCACGTTGTCAAAAAAGTTCTGGCGCTGCCAGCTATATTGGTACGCCGGTTCCTGACCTGCATTGGCAAACCAGTTTGCCCGCTCCCAACCGGCGATTTCGCCCATGACGCCGCCCCGTTCCAGCAGGTGATGATGGAACGGCGTGCGCCGCACACCCCGCGCCGTGGCTTTCTGGCGGTAGGGGAAGTGGTCGGCGTACAAAAGCCCCAATGTCTCGGTGGACCGCTCTGCCAGATAGGTCTTGTTGCCCTGAAACGGCTGCATGCGGGCAATGTCCACATCGCCCAGATCAAAGGGCTTCTGGCCGTCCTCCATCCATTGCGCCAGCGCCATGCCCGCACCGCCCGCCGATTGAATGCCGATGGAATTGAAACCGGCCGCAACCCAGACATTGTCCATGCCCGGCGCCAGCCCCAGATGATAGGCATCGTCAGGTGTGAAGCTTTCCGGCCCGTTGAAAAACGTATGAATGCCCGCCTCGGCCAACATCGGCATACGGTCGATGGCGGCTTCGAGGATCGGTTCGAAGTGGTCGAAATCCTCAGGCAATTGGTCAAATTCAAAATCTTGCGGAATGCCGTCAAGCGCCCATGGCTTGGACACCGGCTCAAACGCGCCAAGCAGCATCTTGCCTGCGTCCTCTTTATAGTAGGCACATTCATCCGGCACCCGCAGAACCGGCAATTGGGTCAGACCCGCAATCGCTTCGGTCACGATATAGAAGTGTTCGCAGGCTTGCAGCGGGACATTGACGCCCAGCATTCGGCCTACCTCGTGACCCCACATGCCGGCGCAGTTCACCACCATGTCACAGGCGATATGACCGCTCTCGCTACCCTGTTCCCAGTTGACGCCGGTGATGCGTGCGCCCTCGCGGGTTACACCGCTGACGCGGGTGCGTTCCAGAACCTTGGCGCCGCCCTGACGTGCACCTTTGGCAAGTGCCAGCGCGATATTGGCCGGATCACCTTGGCCATCCTTGTCAAGGTAGACGGCGCCCTTCACACCCTCGATGTTGAGGTGTTCGTACTTCTCAAGCACTTCCTTGGGGCTGATTTCCTCCACATCGACACCAAAGGCCCGCGCCATTGCCGCCTGACGGTAAATCTCTTCACGTCGTTCATCGGTCAGGGCGACGGTAATCGATCCACAGCGTTTGAACCCGGTCGCGACACCAGTTTCCGTTTCGAGATTGCCGTAAAGTTCCTGCGAATACTTCGCCAGCTTGGTCATGTTGGCGGTGGCACGCAGCTGTGCAATCAGACCTGCGGCGTGCCATGTGGTGCCGGAGGTCAGTTGCTTGCGTTCCAGCAGCACCACGTCTTGCCAGCCCAGTTTTGTCAGATGGTAGGCAACGGAGCACCCGATCACACCACCACCGATGATGACGACGCGGGCTTTGGACGGAACGTTGGACATGGTTTTGATCCTTTAGACGATGATGTGTCCCGCAGCCGTCAGGCGGCGCGCGATTTCTGCAATATGGGCCGGGCTGACTTCGCAGCAGCCGCCAATGATGGTGGCACCCAGATCGACCCATGCTATTGCGTGCTCGGCGTAGGCTTCGGGTGTCATGTCGCGCCGCATCTGCAAGGCGTCCACCGTTGGTTTGTCTTCGAGAAAACCATCGGTGATCTTTTCAAAGGCGTTGGCGTAGGCCCCATAGGGCAATCCGGCGTCCTTGAGAATGTTCAGGGCGGCGGGGATGACTTCGGGAACCGAACAATTGACCAATACCGCCGCCGACCCGGATTGGGCGATTGGCAGCACATCAGCCAGCGGTTCCCCGGATCGCAGCCGCGTGCCATCCTGATCGTCGACCGTCAAGGCAAGCCAGACAGGCTTGCCAGCGGTATTTGCACCTGCCGTCACGCTTTTGGCGTGGGCAACAGAGGCGACAGTCTCGCAGATCAGCAGATCACAGGCCGGGGCAAGCAGCGCCGCGATTTCGGCATAAAGGGCCGCCCCGGCTTCGACCTCGGGATGCAGATCGGGCCGATAGGAGGCACCCAGCGGGCCAATCGACCCGGCGATGCGTTTTGCCCCGCATTTGCTGACCTCCGAAAGGGCGATTTGGTGCAATTGCTCAAACCGCCCTTCGAGCGCGGTGCCTTCCAACCGGTCACGGTGGATCGCATAGGTGTTGGTGGTGGCAACACTGGCACCCGCCGCGGTGAAGTCACGGTGCACTTCGGCCACAAGGCCGGGGTGTTCGATCATCACCTGGGTGGACCAGAGAGGTGTCGGGCGGTCGCCCGCCCGGTGAACCAGCTCCTGCCCCATGCCGCCATCAAGAAGGGTAATATTCGTCATGCGCGGATACGCGCGTTTTCGGGATCCCACAGCGGTTGATCAGGCTGCACAACCGCGCGGCACATCTTGCCAAAGATGTTGATCTCCAACTCGGTGCCTGGTTCCGCCAGTTCCGCCCGAACGGTACCAAGCGCAACAGATTTCCCGATCCGGTAGCCCCAGTCACCCGATGTGGTTTCACCAACCACTTCGCCATTGTGCCAGACGGTAGACATATAGGGGGCGTCCTGATCTCCGGCTTCGACAATCATGGTGACAAAACGCTTTTTGATGCCCTGCTGCTTTTCGGCCAGCAGAGCCGCCTTGCCGGTGAAGTCCTGCGGCTTGTCGAGTTTGACAAAGCGGTCCAATCCGCCTTCGAACATGGAATAATCCGTGGACAGATCGCCTTTCCAGGTCCGATACCCCTTTTCAATCCGGAGGGAGTTCAGGGCATACATGCCAAAGGGTTTGGCACCGGCCCCGGTCACCGCATCGTAGATTGCAGGGATGTCTGCGCTCTCGGCATGGATTTCCCAACCCAGTTCGCCGGCAAAGGACAGCCGGACAAGCGCCGCCCAGCGACCGGCCACTTCTGTCTCTTGCATGCTCAACCACGGCAACGTTAGGTCTGCCTCTGTCAAACCGGACAGGAGATCGCGGGATTTCGGGCCAGTGACGATCAGTGTGGACATTCGCGTTGTCCAGTCTTCAAAGGTCAGGCTGCCATCGGCGGGCAGGCGTGCCTGCAAAAGTTCGGAATCATGCCATTGGGCCGTCGCCGCGGTGATTAGAATGAACCGATCTGCCTCTTCGCGGGCCACGGACATTTCTGTCAAAATGCGCCCCCGGCTGTCTGAGAAATAGACCAGCCCCGCGCGCCCGATCTTTGGCAGGGCGCCGGTGACCTGTCCACGCAGCCACTCATCAGCGCCCGGCCCCGAGATTTTGAAACGTGAGAAGCCGGAAAGCTCCAGAACACCCGCCCCGTCGCGCACCGCCTCGCATTCTTCCTTGACGCGGACGCTCCATGGACCTTCGCGGTCCCAGGTTTGTGTCGCCTCCTCTGAGGTGTCATCACCGTCCTTGGCGAACCAGTTGGCGCGTTCCCAACCGTTATAGGCACCAAATTGAGCACCCTGCGCGGCAAGTTTGTCATGGATAGGCGACAGTTTCTTGTTCCGCCCGGCAGGCCATGTGTGATGGGGGAAGTGCATGGCGTATTCGTGGCCATAGGTCTCAAGCGCCTTGGCAAGGCAGTGATCGTGATCGGTGTAATCGGTATACCGGCGTGGATCGACAGCCCACATGTCCATTTCCGTTTCGCCGTGCATGATCCATTCGGACAGCACCTTGCCCGCGCCGCCGCCTTGCGCGATGCCAAAGGTAAAGGAATGGCCCTCAAAGGCGTTCTTGACGCCCGGCATCGGGCCGATCATGGGCAGTCCGTCAGGGGCATAGGGAATGGGGCCGTTGATGTTGCGGCCGACGCCGGCGGTGCCCAGCAGCGGCAGCCGCGCCATGGCATCTTCGATGTAGTATTCAAGCCGTTCCAGATCGTCCGGATAAAGCTGGAAAGAGAAATCTTCCGGCATCGGGTCATCAGGCGTGACCCAATGGGCCTTGCAGTTGCGTTCATAGGGGCCAAGGTTCAGGCCGTTCTTGTCCTGCCGCAGGTAATAGGATGTGTCCACATCGCGCAAAAGCGGCACCTTGCGGCCATTTTCCTTGGTCCAGGCTTCAAGCTCTGCGATTGGTTCGGTCAGGAAATACTGATGGCTCATCACCACCATCGGCACTGTACGCCCGCCAAAGGGCTTGAACATCTCGCCCACACGCTGCGCGTAATAGCCTGCGCAGTTGACGACAAATTCACAGCGAATATCGCCTTTATCGGTCTTTACGATCCATTCATCGCCATCCCTGTCGATGCCCGTAGTCGGGCAGAACCGCTCGATCCGGCCCCCTGCCTCGCGCGCGCCTTTGGCAAGGGCCTGAGTCAGTTGCGCCGGATCAATATCGCCGTCCAGCGGATCCCAAAGACCGCCAGCAAGGTCGTGGGTTTCAATGAAGGGGTGTATTTCCTTAAGCTCTTCGGGAGTGCAGATGTCCATCTGCAAGCCCTGATACTGTCCCATTGAGGCGACCCGCTCGAACTCCTGCATGCGTTCGCGGGAATGACCAAGACGGATCGACCCGGTGACGTGGTAATTCATCGGATAGTCCACGTCCTCGCCCAATGTGCGGTACATCTCGGCGGAATATCGCTGCATGTTCATCACAGCCCATGATCCGGCAAAGTTCGGTACATTGCCCGCCGCGTGCCAGGTTGAACCAGCGGTCAGCTCGTTTTTTTCCAGCAGAACGCAGTCTTTCCACCCCGCCTTGGCCAAGTGGTAAAGGGTTGAGGTGCCGACGACGCCACCACCGATGATGACCACGCGGGCCGTTGTCAAAAAGTCAGCCATTGAAATGCTCCGTTATTGTTCGTGTTGCGGAACCCCATCCGCGAGGTCGTAATAGTCGCCCTTATCGGCGACAAAGATGTGTTTTTCAGTGTGGATGCCCGTCGCGCCATCAAGTGTGCCGGACATTATGGATGTGGCGCCATTGTCGTCATCGTGTCGCCAGAACAGAGATGATCCGCAGCGGTTGCAGAAACCGCGCTCTGCCTGGGCAGAGGAACGATACCACTGCAACGTCTCATCCTTGGTGATGCGCAACTGTTCCGGTTCGACTTGCGTCGCGGACACATAATGCCCGCTGGTCTTGCGGCACTGCCGGCAATGGCACGCAACGGAGTTCCGCAACGCCCCGGCCAACTCGTAGGTAACACCGCCACAAAGGCAGCTTCCTTTCTGCATGTCAGACCCTCCCCGGTATTGAGGTGCTGCCCAGCAGCGCACCGTAGATGATGAAACAGACCGCCATGACGCGGCGCACCCAGACGTTGAACACTGCGCCGATGGCGGCACGCCCGATTCCGGCACCCAGGGCGGTGAATCCCAGATAGCTGAGCGCGGTCAGGGTCAGGGCGGTCGGCATGATAACCCCCATCTGCCCCCAGATCGGCACGTCGGGCTGCACAAACTGGGAAAAGGCGGCAAGATAGCCCGCAACCGATTTTGGATTTATCGTCGCGATCGCAAGCGCGCGGAAATAGATGTTCGCGGCTGGCCGCTCATCCACCTTCGGGGGTGTCTTCGCCATTATCCAGCCACGGATACCGAGATAGATCAGGAAGCCCGCGCCGATGTATTTTGCGACGGCAAAGGCGGTCTCCGAGGTGGCGATAAGCGCCGTGACGCCAAATGCCGACAGCAGCAGGAACAGCGTGGCCTGCGTCAGTATCGCCAAAACGCCGACAAGGGATCGGCGAAAGCCAAGGACCATGCCGTTGGTGATACAATTGACCGCGTTGGGGCCGGGTGTGGTCACAAAGACCACCCAGAACAACGCGAATATGACCCATGCTTCGAAACTCATGGTCTAATATACCGGCGGCGCGATGACCCAGATCGCCACGGCGATAGTGTCATGCGGGTTGGCCCAGCGAAACGGCTCTCCGCGGATGCGAAAGCTGTCACCGGCGTTCAGATGATGTGCGGTGCCGTCGATTTCGATGTCCAGCCTGCCTGACAAAATATAGCCGACTTCCTGGGTGGGGCGGCTGACCGGGGTCTTGATCCGGCTGTGGGGCTGAAAGGTGGAATGCACCATTTCAAAATCATCCGTCAGATCGGGTGACAGCAGCTCTTCGACCAGGCCATCAATGTCGGACCCGATCGGACGCCGGGCATCGCATCTGACCACATAGCCGGCCTCATGGGCCGGGGCGGCGGCGTGCCGAAACAGGATCGAAACAGACACATCCAGACGCGCTGCAATATCGCGCAGATCGGTGATGGAGGGGTCAGAGATGTCGCGCTCAACCTGGCTGAGCCAGCCGACCGAGCGGCCCAATTGATCGGCAAGCTCCACCAGCGTCAGGCCGCGCGCCTTACGCAGGGCGCGCAGGTCAGCGCCGAGCGTTTCTGGTGCGTCTGGTCGTGCATGGTGCATTGCGAATCTCGTGAAATTCCATCCTTGAATTTCACAGTGCCGCAGTTTCGTGAAATTTTCCAGTATTATTTCACGACGGAAAAAACATTTTTCAGAATGCCCGCCAAGGCATTCGCATCGGTCTGTGTGAAGGCATCCGGTTGGTTGCTGTCGATGTCAAAGACAGCAATCAACGCACCCGCCCCATCCCGAACAGGTAACACAAGTTCCGAGCGCGTCGAAGAAGCACAGGCGATGTGGCCGGGAAAAGCGTCCACATCGGACACCAGTTGCACCGCACCCTCGCGGGCGGCAGCACCGCAGACACCTCGCTCAAACGGGATGACCAAACAGCCATGACCACCTTGATAGGGTCCGATCTTGAGCAATTCAGGGGCCACGACCCGGTAAAACCCGGTCCAGTCAAAGCGGTCGTCAGCATGGTGCACCTCACAAGCGACGGTTGCCATCAGGGCGATGGGATCAGTTTCACCAGCGGTCAGGGAGGCGACTGTCTTGCTGAGGGTGTCGTAATCTGCGTGCATCGTGGTGTCCTTTGGGGCCGGGGGGATCTGCCCCACATGCGGCACGCCATGTGCCGCCGAATTTGGTTGGGCCAAAGAAGGTCAGGGACGTTCGATGGCAATGGCGGTTCCCTCACCGCCGCCGATGCAGATGGCGGCGATGCCACGCTTGAGGTCGCGTTTTTCCAGCGCGTTCAGAAGCGTGACCATGATGCGCGCGCCCGAGGCCCCGATGGGATGGCCCAGCGCACAGGCCCCGCCGTTCACGTTCACAATGTCATGGGACAGGCCCATTTCGTGCATGAACGCCAGCGGGACAACGGCAAAGGCTTCGTTCACTTCCCACAGATCGACGTCCTCTTTGGTCCAGCCGATACGCGCCATCAGTTTCTGGGCCGCAGGGACCGGCGCGGTTGTAAACAATCCGGGGGCCTGGGCGTGGCTGGCGTGGCCAAGGATGCGGGCGCGGATGGTGAGGCCCTGTGCAGTTGCGGCATCTTCTGAGGCCAGCACAAGGGCAGCGGCGCCGTCGGAGATGGAGGAGGAATTGGCCGCCGTGACCGTGCCATCCTTGCGGAAGGCGGGTTTGAGCTGTGGGATCTTGTCCGGGCGGGCGGATGCGGGTTGTTCATCAGCGGATATGGTTGCCGTGCCCTTGCGGGATGTGACATCGACGCTGGCAATTTCGTGCTCGAATGCGTTGCCGGCCTGCGCGTCAAGAGCGCGCGACAACGAGGCAAGCGCATATTCGTCCTGTTTCTGCCGGGTAAATTGAAAGGTTTCGGCGCAATCCTCGGCAAAGGTGCCCATCAGGCGGCCCTTGTCATAGGCATCTTCAAGCCCATCCAGAAACATGTGGTCGATCACCGCGGCATGGCCCAGCCGCGCACCGCCCCGCATCTTGGGCAGGACATAAGGCGCGTTGGTCATGCTTTCCATGCCGCCTGCGACCATCACATCGGTCTGACCCAATGCGATCTGGTCAAAGGCGATCATCGCAGCCTTCATGCCTGACCCACACATCTTGTTCAGGGTTGTGGCGGGCACCTCTTCGCCCAACCCGGCGGCAAATCCGGCCTGACGGGCCGGTGCCTGCCCCTGACCCGCAGGCAGGACACATCCCATCAACACCTCGTCCACGGTTTTGGCGTTTGCCCCGGCAAGAGCAGCTTTGATCGCATGGCCGCCAAGTTCGGCGGCGGTCAGGTCGCCAAATACACCCTGAAAGCCCCCCATCGGCGTGCGCGCGGCACCCGAGATTACAACCTGTCGCATAATTGTCTCCTGTCCTTGGGGTGGTCACCTGTTGGTAAGCAAATGGCGCTATGCCGGACCGGACCCGCATTTTTCGATAGGTAGTGCCATGAAACTTTCCACGCAAGCAGAAGACGACATCTTTGTCATCACCGTCATGGAGGATCGGATCGACGCGGCGGTGGCCCTGGCATTCAAGGAGGCGATGCGGTCCCATGCGGAACAGGCGGCTAAGACGGTTGTGTTGGATCTGGCAAACGTCAACTTTATCGATTCAAGCGGGCTTGGTGCATTGGTGGGAACCATGAAACATCTTGCACCCGAACGGACATTGCTGCTCGCTGGTATGACCGCGCCGGTTGAAAAGGTGTTCGAATTGACACGGATGGACACGGTTTTCCGCATGTTCAAGACCCGGCAGGACGCGCTTTTGGCGCAAAAAGAGTGAAAGACCGGCGATGGCCACCGATACGAGAGAAGGTACGACGCGCGGTCGCACGCCGCTGATTGTGTCACTGCAGACCGGTGAACAGGCAGTGCGGGAGGCTCTTGCGCAGATCATGAAGGGGCTCGCGCCGTTGGATCTGACCCCCGAAGATGCCATTGCGGTGGAACTGGTGCTGGCCGAGGCGCTGAACAATGTTGCGGAACATGCCTATCCTACGCACCACGCGCAGGGGCCAATTCAGGTCACCTGTGATTTTGAGCATGGCGGGCTGAACGTGACGGTCGCGGATCGGGGTCTGGGCATGCCGGACGGGCAGGCGCCCAAAGGTAATCCGCAACCTGTGGATCTGGACGTACAGGACTTGCCCGAGGGTGGATTTGGATGGTTCCTGATCCGTGATCTGACCCGTGATCTGACCTACACCCGCATCGGTCGAGAAAATCGCTTGCGTTTTCGCATGGACATGCGGAGCACGAAGGCCGGGTAGCCATGCGCATCCCGCCTCCATGAGCGCGAAAGTCCCACCGCAGATCATCCGGTCGGAAAGCTGCCGAGGTGGATGGTGCAACAGCCACATATGGGGGTCATCGAGCGGTAACCTTGTCCCATTGCTGACTTGAATTTACCCCAAAAGGCCCCGGATCCTCCGTAATTTTGCCCATGTCACAGGGCATAAATGGTCCTGTAGCTGCATATGGCTTCCCTCGGCACCGCGTTTTTTAGCCCCCACCCAGTGCGCGGTGTCGAGGAATTTTCCCTGAAATGGAACGACAATTGGCAGGCGGCGTAAATGCCGGTAACTGTTCATGACCATTTCTGACAGGGCTTGATATGCGCGATTTTCACCTTCCCGGACGTTCATCTGTATTCGCCACCAACGGCATTTGCGCTACCTCGCATCCGCTTGCCGCAAAAGCGGCCATCGACATTCTGGAACGCGGCGGTAATGCGATGGATGCGGCCCTTACCGGGGCGGTATTGCTGGGCATCTGTGAGCCGCAAATGACCGGGATCGGCGGGGATTGTTTTGTTCTTTATTCCCTGCCGGGCAACGATGAGGTGTATGCCCTGAATGGGTCAGGCCGCGCGCCTGCGGCACAGGACGCCAGTGCACTGCGCGCCAGAGGCGAAACCGTTGTACCTTTGCATTCCGCTGACGCGGTCACCATGCCGGGGGCGATTGATGCCTTTTGTCATTTATCGGAAGAAGTTGGCGTAATGGGGCTGGATGCGGTGTTGGCACCGGCAATCCAATATGCGGATGAAGGTGTGCCGGTTGCCCCGCGTGTTGGGTTTGACTGGGTCAAGGATGCCGCGTGCCTCCAGGGGCGTGCGCGGGATTATTATCTGGTGAATGGCAGGGCGCCCGGCGTGGGGGAGGTGTTTCGCGCACCCGGACAGGCAGAGGTGCTGCGCCGGATTGCCAGCCATGGACGTGATGCGTTTTACTCCGGCGAGATTGCCGATGACATGATTGCCACCCTGACGGCTTTGGGCGGTGTGCACACGGTGGATGATTTTGCGGCTGTGGCCTGCACGCCAACCCCGCCGGTTGCCGCCGCGTATAAAGACATCGACGTTGTCGAACATCCGCCAAACGGGCAGGGGGCCACCGCGCTTTTGATGCTGAACATGCTGGCCGAATTTGACGTGGCGGCGATGGATCCCCTGGGGGCCGAGCGGGTCCATCTTGAGGTGGAAGCAGCCAAACTGGCTTATGATGCGCGCAATCGTTTTTTGGCTGATGGGGATTATGCCACCCGGCTGGGTCACATGGTTGACCCCGCAACGGCAAAGTCTCTGGCATCGCTGATTGACATGAACAAGGTCATCGTCAACCCCGCCGCCCTATCGGAACAGGTGCACAAGGATACGATCTATATCACTGTGGTGGATCGGGACGGGATGGCCGTGTCGATGATATATTCCATTTTTCATGGGTTCGGGTCCGGGATCGCATCGGACAAGTTTGGTATCCTGATGCAAAACCGCGGCGCGGGGTTCACTCTGGAACAGGGGCATCCAAATGAGTTGAAGGGCGGCAAACGTCCCATGCATACGATCATTCCGGGGATGATTCGGGAGAAGGGTAAGGTTACGCTGCCCTTTGGCGTCATGGGCGGCGCCTATCAGCCCCACGGCCATGCGCGGTTTGCCTCGAACCTTGTTGATTTTGGCATGGATGTCCAAGCCGCAATTGATGCGCCTCGTGCGTTTTTTGACAGGGGAGAGTTACGGGTGGAGCGTGGGTACAGTGATGCGGTGCGGGCCACGTTGTCGGCGCTGGGCCACAATGTCGTGGTGCCGGACGCGCCGATTGGCGGGGCGCAGGCGATCCGTATCCGGCCCGATGGCGTGCTGGAAGGGGCGAGTGACGCGCGCAAGGACGGCTGCGCCTTGGGATACTGATGCAGGCCCCGGATCGGGTCCGGGGCAGCGTGGCCGGGCGGTTCAGTTCATTTGGAAATGCAGCGGATAGGCCCCATCGGTCAGCGGGCCGAACAGGTCCGAGATGTCGGGGTGATCCACAGGTTCGCCGGAATAGTCAGCGACCAGATTCTGTTCCGATACATATGCCACGTAGTAGCTTTGATCATTTTCGGCCAGCAGGTGGTAAAATGGCTGGTCCTTTATCGGGCGGCTTTCCTCGGGAATGGCCTCATACCATTCATCGGTATTGGCAAATTCCGGGTCGACGTCAAAGATCACACCCCGAAAGGGATGTTTCTTGTGGCGCACGATCTGGCCCAGATGATATTTTGCACGTGTTCGTAGCATAACATTGCAGCCCCTACCGTTCGTTAGTAGTCGGATCAAGGGGCATTTGTCCAATCACGACACGAAAAACACGGGGAAACAAACTGTTGAACCTCCCATCGACCATGCTGGGGATCGTCTTTCCGGCGTTTTTGATGGCTGGGATTGGGTTTGCCTGGGTCATGCGGGGCTTTGACCCCGATCATGGTCGCTCTTCCGCCTGGCGGTTTGGTTTTGAAAAATGTGATGTGCACATTTGCGGAAATCGGCTAAACTGAGTCAAAATATAAAAAGACAAAAGCGAGAGGCACATGAGCAAAACTCTTCGCGCATTGATAGTTGTACTGCTGGTGGCATCCTGCGGGGGTGGACAATCGTCCGCACCACGCAATCTGGATAACGCCTGTTCAATTCTCAAACAGCGCCCCGATTATCTCAAATCTTTCCGTAAGGCGGAAAGGAAATGGGGGGTGCCGGTGCATGTGCAGATGGCCGTCATCCATCAGGAAAGCAAATTCGTAGCCGATGCGCGCACGCCTTTCCGTTATGTGCTGGGCGTGTTGCCGATGGGGCGACAATCCAGCGCCTTTGGCTATTCGCAGGCACTGGATGCGACGTGGGATGAATACCGCAAGGCGGAAAACCGACGGTCGGCCAAGCGGGACCGGATCAGGGATGCCACCGATTTCATGGGCTGGTACATGAACCAGACGCGCGACCGCAACGGCGTTGCGCTGACGGATGCGCGCAACCAATACCTTGCCTACCATGAGGGAAATACCGGTTTCTCGCGGGGCAGCTATAATGGCAAGCCGTGGCTGGTTGCGGTGGCAAGCAAGGTCGATGCGCGTTCGCTGATGTATCAAGAACAACTAAGCCGGTGTCGATTGCGCCGGTAAAGACGGGGCCTTACCCCGTACGCGCATGATGCGGGGATTTTTGCGGTAAACCGCGCGGCCCCGGTTCCAGGCCGGGGTCGGGGTCGGGGTTAGCGGTTTACACCCGGACTGCCCACGTCAAACAGGCTGTTGGGCAGGGTGGCGTCCTTTTTCAACTCGCCCAGAACAACCGTGGTCTGGCTGCCATTTGCGTCATTGATTACCCATTGCCGCAGCTCGACCGGGTCGTCGGTGAATTTGAGCTGGATGTTGCCATATTCCGGGTATTCAGGGTCTTGCGCCGTCACCACAGTTGCGGTGCCGTCAAAGAAATGCGCCGTCACCATATCGGCGCGTGCCAGATCGACGGTGCGGGCAAGGATGATCGACAAAGGTGTTCGGCTCAGCGGATAGCTTTCGGGGGGTTGGTTCGATTTGCGGTCCACGATCACAACTGTGTTGCTGCCCGCGATCACCAATGCCGAATCTGGTGGGTTGTATTCAAACCGGACCTTGCCGGGTCTCTTGATATAGATCATCCCGGTGCTGATCGATGCATCGTCGTTGATCTGGGTGAATTCGCCTTGCGCGGTCTGCAATTTGTTAAGATAGGCGGAAATGTCATTGAGTGGCAATTTGTCCGCCATGGCTGCGAGGGGAAGCAGCCCGGCAAACCCCAATGCCAGAGCCAAAGTCGGAATGGTGCGCATGTTGATCGTCCTGTTTTGCCTGTTGCACAAGACATAGGATGTTCGGGGTTGATATACGATAACAGACAGCAATTTTTTGCTGATGCGAGCCTCTCAGGTCGCCTGCGCCCCTGTTTGGGCCGCAATCCTGGTCGGAATCTTGAAAGGCGATCAAGGTTTGGCTATCGCGGCTCGAAACGGCGCTAAGCGCGCCGGGAGGACAGATGCGCAACCACAGCTTTCCGCACCGCACGAATGCGTGGACTGTCTCTCAAATCCTGATGTGTGCCGACCCAGATGGTGACTTCGATGTCGGGCATCTTGTCTTTCAAATGAAAAAGATCCGGCATGCTGTCTCCGACAAAGGACGGCAAGATTGCGATGGCGGTTCCGGTTTGCGCCATCCGTGACAGTGCGACAAAACTGTCAGAGCCCGATTCCAGAACATCCTTGGAGACATTGTCAGCCAACCATTTGGCCGCCGCGGATTTTGCCAACGGACCCTTGAGCCCAAACCATTTGTCTGGCGCAGGCGCGGTTCCAAACGCCCTGAAAGTGAGCTGCATCACAGGCTCGGCAATCATGTCTTCGGGCAGCGTCATCGCCGGGCGCACGAATAGATCCGCTTCCATCCGGGCGAAATTGAGCTGGCTGTTGTTGCTCAGCAGTTCGATTTCGAGTTGTGGGGATTCTGTTTTGAGCGTGTGCAGCAGGCCGGGAAGCAGGTATTGGCAAATGGTGTCGGTTGACGAAATCCTGACCACCCCACTCAGGGATGGATTGGCACCCTGCATCAGCCTTTCAACCGCCAGAACGCTGTTTTCAACTTCTCGAATGGCCTGAACCAGCTTGTCCTTGCCAGCCATCAACCGGTATCCATTGGCGCTTTTGTCAAAGATCGCGCCGCCGTGGGCTGCCTCAAAGGCCGCAATTCGCCGCAGGACTGTCGCATGATTCACACCCAGGCCGCGCGCCGCACCGCTTACCGATCCGGCCTCAATTACCGACAAAACATACCGTAGATTGTCCCAGCTTGAGTTGTGCATATCTTAAGAGGGTCTCCGCATTTTTTACCACTTCCTTCGACTATGCACACAACTAGACTGCGTCTTATAGAAATTTTTTGGAGGAATACCAATGAAGACGGGAATTTTGGGCTTCGCAGGCTTCTTGGCCGCTGCTGTTATTGCTACGTCGGCCATTGGCGATGGACATGCCGACAAGGCAATCGACGCCGCCGTCAAGGCACGACAGTCGCAGATGACGCTTTATGCGTTCAATATTGGCCTTTTGGGCGGCATGGCAAAAGGGGATATTGAATACGATGCGGATGCCGCGACAGCGGCGGCACGCAATCTGGCCTCCCTGTCGCAATTGGATCAGTCACGGCTGTGGCCGCAGGGTTCGGACAATGTGGCACTTGGCGCGGACAAGACGGAGGCACTGCCAGCCATCTGGCAGGCAGGGAGCACCGCTGGCGAAAAGGGCATGGCGCTTGCAACTGCAGCGGTGGCGATGGAGCAAGCCGCAGGCGGTGGCCTGGACGCATTGCGCGGAGCCATTGGGGCGGTTGGGAAATCCTGTGGCGCCTGTCATGAAAGCTATCGACAGAAGAATTAAGCCGTTTCTGATCTCATTGGAAACGACTTTGCCTATCTCCACCAGCCCGGAACAAAGGCATCTTGTTGCCACCGGGCAGGCGCAGTCCGACGCGGGGGGGCTTGTGGTGACACGGTGTTCGCCCTTTATGAGTAGGTTGGGAACCCTCTGATCCTGTCTGGATTCAGAGATTTGGGTCGCGTTACGCGACCCATGTTCCCTCATGTTTATTGAGAAGTGATAAAAAAACACCGCCGGGAGGGAGAGACCCGGCGGTGGTATGGTGTGGCAAAACAGGGGCGTTTGGAGGTAAGCCTTAGCCCTGCTGCTCCGGCACAAGTATTTCGCGTTTGCCCACATGATTGGCGGGCGACACAAGCCCCTGATCTTCCATCTGTTCCACCAGACGCGCGGCCTTGTTGTAGCCTATGGCCAGCT
>CAXBKL010000014.1:0-39538 GCA_963976125.1 uncultured Sulfitobacter sp.
AGTGTTTATACAGCGTGATGGGCTGCGAGGCGGCCATCTGGATGTACATTTCCAAATGGTCCTGCAAATTGCCCCCCACACCGGGACGGTCGGCAATCACCTCGATGCCGTGTTCGGCCAGATGCGCCGCCGGGCCGATGCCAGACAGCATCAGAAGTTTGGGTGAATTGATGGACGAGGCCGCGATCACCACCTCGCGCTGCGCCGAGATGACTTCGGTCTTGCCCCCGCGCGTGATTTCCACACCGGTTGCCCGCCCGGCCTCGATGACAATCCGCTGGGCCAGCCCGCGCACCACTTCGACATTGCCGGTTTTCTGGGCGGGCCGCAAATAGGCATTTGCCGCCGACCACCGCCGACCCTGCCAGACGGTTTGCTCCATGGGGCCAAAGCCTTCCTGCTTTTCCCCGTTGTAGTCGTCCGTCGTCTCATACCCGGCCTGACGCCCGGCATCGACAAAGGCCTGAAAAAGCGGGTTCTTGCGCGGTCCTCTGCTGACATGCAGCGGCCCGTCGACCCCGCGCCAGCCCGGATCACCGCCATGCCCGCCCGCGTGCCAGCTTTCCATGCGCTTGTAATATGGCAAGACATCCGCATAGGCCCACCCCCGCGCGCCGCTTTCCTCCCAATGGTCAAAATCCATCGCATGACCGCGCACATAAACCATGCCATTGATCGACGACGACCCGCCAATGACCTTGCCGCGCGGACAGGCCAGCCGCCTGCCCCCCAGATGCGGTTCGGGCTCCGACTGGTAGCCCCAGTCATACATCTTCATGTTCATCGGGTAGCTGAGCGCCGCCGGCATCTGAATGAAAGGCCCCGCGTCCGACCCGCCGTGTTCAACCACGATCACGCGCCGCCCCGCCGTGGCCAGCCTGTAGGCCATCGCGCAGCCCGCGCTGCCTGCTCCGACAATTACAAATTCCGCTTGCATCACATCCCTCATCCCGTGTTTCAGCGCCGGCACAGGGACGCGCTCTTGCGCACCGGGCTTGCCCGGCCTGTCCCTGACGCGGCGGTGAATCGCACCACCAAATTAATCGGGGTGACCTGAGGATCACCGCGATCCCTCAAGCACCTCTCAGCATATCTCTCAAACCCCAAAAAACGCTCTGGATCAGCAGGTTGAGGCTTGCATTTCGTCAAACACCAGGCACTTCACGCGCCGCCCTGGCGCTCTTTTGGATCACGCCCCGTCAGAACGGCGCTTCGACAGCGTCCATGCGTACAAAGACCGATTTCAACTGGCTGTAGTATTCGATTGCGGCGCTGGAGTTTTCACGCCCCACGCCCGAAACCTTGGCCCCGCCAAAAGGCGCCTCGACCGGGGCGTCGTTGTAGCTGTTGATATAACAGGTGCCCGCCTCGAACCGCGCGGCAACCCGGTGGGCGCGGGTCAGATCATTGGTGAACACGCCCGCCGCCAGGCCAAATTCCGTGTCGTTGGCGCGGGTCATCACATCGTCCTCATCCTCAAAATCCAGCACGGCCATAACCGGGCCGAAAATTTCTTCGCGGGCAATGACCATATCGTCTGTGACATCGGCAAAGACGGTGGGTTGCAGATAGAAACCCTCGCGTTCCAGCCGCGCCCCACCCGTAACAAGCCGGGCTCCTTCGGTTTGACCCTTGTCGATGTATTCCAGTACGATCTTCATCTGGCGCTCCGAGACCATCGGGCCAAAGTTGGTATCGGGGTCCAGCGGATCGCCGATGACAACCTTGCCCAGCCGCTCGGTCAGCCGGGTCAGAAAGGCGTCCTTGATGCTTTTGTGCACAAAGACGCGGGTGCCGTTGGAACAGACCTGGCCCGAGCTGTAGAAGTTCCCCAGGATCGCGCCGCTCACCGCATTTTCGAGATCCGCATCCTCAAAGATAATCAGGGGGGATTTGCCGCCCAGTTCCATCGTCACATTCTTGATGCCAGCCGCCGCGGCGGCATAGACCTTGCGCCCGGTGGGCACCGAGCCGGTCAGCGAGACCTTGTCCACACGGGGGTCCGAGACAAGGGCGTGGCCCACGTCACCGCCGCCCTGCACCACATTGTACAGTCCGGCGGGCAGCCCCGCCTCATGCAGGATTTCAGCCACCTTGAGGGCGCACAGCGGCGTGGTTTCGGAGGGTTTGAAAATCATCGCATTGCCGCAGGCCAGCGCGGGCGCGCCTTTCCAGCAGGCGATTTGGGTGGGGTAATTCCATGCGCCGATGCCCACACAGACGCCCAGCGCCTCGCGGCGGGTATAGACCCAGTTTTCGCCAAGCTGGATGTGCGCGCCGGTCAGCGTTGCCGCCATGCCGCCGAAATACTCCAGCGCATCCGCGCCCGAGGTTGCATCCACCGCGATGGTCTCCTGGTAGGGTTTGCCGGTGTCGCGGGTTTCCAGCACGCTCAGATCGTGGTTGCGCGCCCGGATCAGATCGGCGGCCCGGCGCAGGATACGCCCGCGTTCGGTGCCGCTCATCGCGGCCCAGGCACGCTGGGCGCTCTGCGCGGCGGCGAGGGCCTGATCCATGATGTCCGGGGTTGCGCCATGCAATGTGGCAATCACCGCGCCGCTGACCGGGCAGATCACCGGAAGGGGGGGGCCTGCGGTGTCTTCGACATAGGCGCCATTGATGAAATGGCTGGCGGTGGGTTGTGTCGCATAGGGCATCAGAGTTTTTCGCCTCCGGCGGGAGTTTGTCTGGAAAGATGAAGGGATCATTCACCGCGCGGGAAGCGTTTGCTTTCTTCCAGCACATTGAGGTCCATGTGGTTGCGCATGTATTGTTCCGAGGCTTTGCGCAGCGGCTGATGGTCCCAGGGGTAATATCCGCCTTCGCGCAGCGCCTCGTAGACCACCCAGCGGCGGGCCTGTGATTTGCGCACGTCGGCATCATAGGCGTCCAGATCCCAGCGCGCGTCCGCTTTGGCGCGCAGGGATGTGATGGTGCCCTGGTGGTCGGGGTGTTCAGCCAGGTTGGTCAATTCATGGGGGTCCGTGTCCAGGTCGAAAAGCTGGTCAGGGTCCAGCGCGCAGCGGTTGTATTTCCACTTGCCATAGCGCAGCGAGACCATTGGCGCATAAGAGGCCTCGGCAGCATATTCCATCGCCACAGGTTCGGTGCGCGCCGCCCCCTGCCCCATCGGCACCAGGGATTGGCCGGTGGTCCAGGGCATCACCTCATCCATGCCCACCCCTGCCAGGTCGCAAAGCGTCGGGCAGACGTCGATGTTGCTCACCGGGGTGGTGATCAGGCCCGCTTCCATCTGCGGCGCGCAGATCATCAGCGGCACGCGGGCGGAGCCTTCGAAGAAGGACATCTTGAACCAAAGGCCACGCTCCCCCAGCATATCGCCGTGATCGGAGACAAACAGGATGATCGCCTCTTGTTGCGTGTCATCCAGCACCTGCAGTATCTCGCCGATCTTGTCGTCGAGATAGCTTATGTTGGCAAAATAGGCGCGGCGCGACCGGGTGATGTTGTCATCGGTGATGTCAAAGCTGCGCCAGTCGTTGGCATCAAAGATGCGCTGCGCATGCGGGTCGTGGTCCTCATAGCGCAGTGCGGGCACCTCGGGACGCAGATGGGCGCAGTCCTCATAGAGATCCCAATACTTGCGGCGCGCGACATATGGATCGTGAGGATGGGTGAAGCTGACCGTCACGCACCAGGGCCGCGCATCGCCGCCACGCGACAGATCGTAGAGTTTGCGGGTGGCGTTATAGGCAACCTCATCGTCATATTCCATCTGATTGGACGTCTCGGCAACGCCTGCGCCGGTCACTGACCCCATGTTGTGATACCACCAGTCGATGCGCTCACCGGGTTTGCGGTAATCCGGGGTCCAGCCGAAATCAGCCGGATAGATGTCCGTGGTCAGGCGTTCTTCGAAACCGTGCAGCTGATCGGGGCCGACAAAGTGCATCTTGCCCGACAGGCAGGTGTGGTACCCCGCGCGGCGCAGATGATGGGCGTAGGTCGGGATCGATGAGCAGAACTCAGCCGCGTTGTCATAGACGCCGGTGGCCGAGGGCAATTGCCCCGACATGAAGGCCGCACGCCCCGGCGCGCAGAGCGGTGACGCCGTATAGGCGTTGCGGAACCGGGTGGAACGCGCCGCCAGTTTCTTGAGGTTCGGGGCGTGCAGCCAATCGGCAGGACCATCGGGGAACAGGGTGCCGTTAAGCTGGTCGACCATCAGGATCAGAATATTGGGTTTGTTCATCTGGGGGCCTGCAACAGGAGATCAAGGGTGCTGAGCGCGCTTTTCATGGCCTGGGCCGCCGTGCCACGGGAACTGAGGGCGGCGCGCAGGTATAACCCGTCAATCAGCGCGGCAATGGTTTCGGCGTCGGCATGCGGTCGGGGGCTGGCCCCGCGCAGCGCATGGGTCAGGTTGGACCGCAAACGGCGCTGATAGACGCGCAACAACCGTGCGGTGCCGGAATTGGTCCGGGACGCGGCATATAATGTCATCCACGCCGCCACAGTGGCCGGGGCAAAACAGGTCTCGTCGAAACTGGCGATGATGATGGCCGCCGCGCGGTCGCGGGGGGTTTTCGCCTGCGCCAGCCGGTCCAGAACCTCGGCTTTGTATTCCGTCAGGATATGGCGCATCGCGGCCAGGAATATCTGGTCCTTGCCGCCGAAATAGTGGTGCGCCAGAGCCGTCGACATGCCCGCCCGCTTGGCGATCTGTCCCACGGTGACATCCAGCGAATGGGCCGCGCCGATTTCAGCGATTGTCGCCTGAACAAGCGCTGACCGGCGGATGGGTTCCATTCCAACCTTGGGCATGGCGGATTCGATCCTTTTGAGGTTTCCGGATCACGGTAGGCCGTTCTTTATTGACGCGTCAATCAAGAAAACAGCCTATACCTTTGTCGCGTTGGAAATCGGCGTAATCTGGCGCTTCAGGATGGCCTCGCGCCAGGTGATGAAAACCACCGATCCAAGGATGATGGACCCGCCCAATATGACCCAGACATCCAGCGGTTCGGCAAAAAACACCGCCCCCAATGCGGTGGCCCAGATCAATTGCAGGAAGGTGATCGGCTGGGTCACGGTGACCGGAGCCGCCGCCAGCGCAAGGGTCATCGTGTAGTGGCCCGCTGTTGCAAAAAAGGCCACTCCCGTCAGAAGCAGCAGCTCCATTCCGGTGGGCTGGATCCATACCGGCAGTGCAAAGGGCGCAAGGCCGATGGTGACAAAGATCGACAACATGCCCACCACGATGGCCGGGCGCACCTCGTCGGCGAGTATCTTGGCCAGCAGATAAGACCCCGCAAAGACCACCGCAGCGATCAACATTGCCAGATGTCCGGTGCTGACCTCGCGGAATCCGGGGCGCAGGATGATGGCCGCCCCCAACAGCCCCATGATAACCGCGATGATCCGGCGCAACGCCAGCTTTTCGCCCAGAAAAACCGCCGCCCCGATGGTCACATAGATCGGGGCAAGGTAATTCATTGCGGTGACCTCGGCGATGGGAATGCGGGTCATCGCGAAGAACCACAAGATCACCCCAAAGGCGTGCAATACGCCCCGCAATCCGAACAGGGACCATTGCCGCCTGTTCAACTGCGCGCTGCGCATGGCACCCAGTGCCGGCAGCAAGAACACCAGACCAATGGCATAGCGCAGGAATGCCGCCTCCGCCGCAGGCAGGCGCGGCCCCATGTATTTGACCAAAGCCGTGACAAGTATGAAGAAAAATCCAGTCACGAACATCCAGAAGATTGCTGCAACGGGCCTGGGGGAGGGTATGGATGTCATGGGGGAACAGTGGTCCGCGCGCCGCAAAAGAGCAAGGTCACATGAACAGAAGTTTCACGGCAATGGCCCACATCGTCACCGCGATGATCGCATCCAGGATTTGCCAGCTTCGCGGCCGTCTGAAAACCGGCGACAGCAGCCGCGCGCCATACCCCAGTGCAAAGAAAAACGTCACGCTGGCCAGTGTTGCACCGATGCCAAAGGCCAGCCGGTCCGGGTATTGCGCCGAGATCGACCCGATCAGGACCACGGTATCGAGATAGACATGTGGATTGAGCCAGGTCAGCGCCAGCACGGTCAGTATCGCCCTGCGCAAACTTTGCGCCGTGTCCGCATTCAGGTCGAGCGCCACGCCGCCCTGCCAGGCAGAGCGCGCATTCTGCGCACCATACCAGATCAGGAATGCCGCGCCGCCATACCGCATCAGGACCGAAAACCACGGTGCCGCGTCGGAAAGGGCGCCGATGCCGGCAACCCCTGCGGCAATCAGGATGGCATCGGACAGCCCGCAGGTCAGGCAGACCCAGAACACATGCGCGCGCCGCAACCCCTGGCGCAGGACAAAGGCATTCTGGGCACCGATCGCTAGAATCAGGGTCAGGCTCAGGGTGTAACCGGAGAAGAAGGACAGAAACAAGATGTGCACTTTCAAGGGTATTCCGGCTTTGACTAGAACAGGGGTTTGCATTAATCAAATTCAATATCCTTATCTTGATGAAGAATTTCTAATGGCGCTGGACCCGACCCACCTCTCTGCCCTGGCCGCAATTTTGCGGCTTGGCAGTTTCGATGCCGCCGCGGCGGCGCTGGGGGTGACACCTTCGGCAATTTCCCAACGGGTAAAGGCGCTGGAGGAAAAGGTGGGCGCGACCCTTGTCCACCGGGGTCAGCCGGCGCAGGCGACTGCCCTTGGCGCACGGCTTGCAAAACATGCCGAGGACATCGCCCTGCTGGAGGCACAGGCGCTGGGGAACAGGGGGATGGGGGTGGCCCCCGCGCCCCGGCTCACCCTTGCGGTCCCCGCCGACAGCCTGGCGACCTGGCTCATTCCGGCGCTCGCGGCAGTGCCTGACCTGTTCTATGACCTGAGAATTGATGACCAGGACACCTCTCATGACTGGCTGCGCAACGGGGCGGTCAGTGCCGCCTTGACCGGGCATGACCGCGCCGCACCCGGCTGCGATGTTTTTGCGCTGGGCGCGCTGCGCTATGTGGCCACGGCAAGCCCGGCGTTTGTGGCGCGCTATTTTGACCCCGACCTGAACGGCCAGACCCTGATGGATGCGCCGATGCTGACCTATTCCGAAAAAGATCAGCTGCAAAACCGCTGGATCAGGAAAATCACTGGCAAGAAATTGCTGCCCCACAGCCATCAACTGCCCTCCAGCCACGGCTTTGTCGATGCAGCACTTTGCGGGCTGGGATGGGGGATGAATCCGCTGTCGCTGGTCGCGGGGGATCTGGCGTCGGGGCGTCTTGTTGCCCTTGGAAACATGACGCCACTGGATGTCCCGCTGTATTGGCAGGTCAGCCGGGTCATGGCACCTGCGTTGTCCGACCTGACCCACAGCATCCGGCAGATTGCCCGCAAAACCTTGTTACCATTGGATAAGGCCGGGTAAAAAATGCACAAATATTGGTGAACAAGGCTGATGAAACTGGCGAAGACGCCTCCCAGTCCCTATGTGCTGCTGACGAATTAAAGGAAAGCGACATGCCGGAAAAACAACAGAAGCTGGAAATCAGCCGCGAGCACCTGAATGTGATCGAATCTGCGTTGCACACGCAATCGAAAATATTGAATGTTCAGGCCGATGCAGGTGGCAGTGGCGCGCGCGCCAAACTGAACGAGGTCAAACGTGTTCTGGCCCATCTTGCGTCACAAAACCCCGAAGACAACCAGCCCTCGGGAACGCCCATTGGCGGCTGGTTTGGTATTTCGCGGCTTGTTGAATAACAACACGCCCGCGACACCGTCCCACGACCACAAAAGCCGCCCCTTGCATGAAGGAGGCGGCTTTTTCATGGGCTGATGGTCCTGATCGGGCTGGTTTCAACGCAGCCCCAAGATCAAAGCTGTTCCATCACCTCGTCCGAGGCTTCAAAATTCGCGGTGACCCGCTGCACGTCGTCGTCATCTTCAAGCGCATCTATCAGCTTCATCAACTTTTGCATGCCTTCAAGATCCATCTCGGTGGTTGTGGTCGGACGCCAGACCAGCTTGGCCGAGGCGGAGTCGCCCAATTCCGCCTCAAGCGCATTCGAGACATCATTCAGGTCCGTATCTGCGCACCAGATCACATGCCCGTCCTCGGAGCTTTCGACATCTTCCGCACCGGCCTCGATCGCGGCCATCATCACGGTATCGGCGTCCCCGACCTCTACCGGGTACGTCACCTCGCCCTTGCGGTCGAACATGAAGCCGACCGACCCGGTCTCGCCCAGGTTCCCGCCGTTCTTGGTAAAGGTCGATCGCACGGTGGATGCAGTACGGTTACGGTTGTCTGTCATGGTCTCGACAATCACCGCCACGCCATTGGGGCCATAGCCCTCATAGCGGATTTCTTCGTATTCTTCGCCCTCGCCCGCCACGGATTTCTTGATCGCACGGTCGATGTTGTCCTTGGGCATCGAGGCCGCCTTGGCCTCTTTGACAGCCAGCCGCAGGCGCGGGTTCTTGTCGGGGTCGGGATCGCCCATCTTGGCGGCAACCGTGATTTCCTTGCTGAATTTGGAAAACAGCTTGGCGCGGATCTTGTCCTGACGCCCTTTGCGGTGCTGAATATTCGCCCATTTGGAGTGGCCGGCCATAATATCCTCGTCTTGTGCTGTTTTTGCTTGGCCACTCTATAGGTCAGCGATACGCGCAAGGGCAATCCCCCTTGCGCCGCCGCCGTGGCACCGTGATGGTGGGCCAAGGCAGGGGAGATCACAAATGGGCGTGATGATCGGCGGCACATATCAGACGGACGACCCCGCACCGGGCAGCGCCGACGACGGCAGCTATAGGCGCAGTGCAAGCAGCATCCGCCAATGGATCGGGACGGAGGGGGGCGCGCCGGAACCGGACCGCTATCACCTGTATGCCGCGTGGAACTGTCCCTGGGCGCATCGCGCCTTGCTGGCCCGTGCCGTGCTTGGGCTGCAAGACGTCCTCACCGTGTCCTACGCCAAACCACGGCGAACGGCGGACGGCTGGGTGTTTGACAGTGAGGGCGCTTTTGCCGATCCCGAACTGGGGGTCTTGGCCCTGCATGAGGTCTATGCGCGCCAGTCATCCGCCTATACCGGCAGGATCACCGTGCCTGTGCTTTGGGACCGCCGGACCGCGCAAATCGTGAACAACGAAAGCGCCGAGATCATCCGCATGCTGGGGCGCACCTTTGATCCGCGCAAACGGCTTTGCCCTGATCCGCTGGTCAGCCAGATCGACGCCTGGAACACCGCCATTTATCCGGCGCTCAACAACGGGGTTTACCGTGCAGGCTTTGCCCGCACCCAAGCGGCTTATGACGGCGCTGTGCGCGACGTCTTTGATATGCTGGACCGGCTGGAGGCCCATCTGAGCGTCAACAAGACCCTTGCAGGGGATGTGGTAACCGAGGCCGATCTGCGGCTCTTTCCGACGCTGGCACGGTTTGATGTGGCGTACCACTACGCCTTCAAATGCAACCTGCGCCGCCTGTCCGACTATCCGGCGCTCTGGCGCTACGCGCGCGCGCTTTATGCGGTGCCGGGGGTTTCGGAGACCGTGGATTTCGAGATCTACAAACAAGGCTATTTCAGCCCCTCGGAATTGCGCAACCCCTTGGGCATTATCCCCGCCGGTCCGATCCTCGACTGGAGCGTGCCGGACGATTTGACCCTTGAACTGTCTGGCTGAGCGGCATCACATGGATCAACACGGAGCGCAGGCCTTATGACCACCGATCAGATCATCCTTTTTTCGCTTTTCGGCGCGGTGTTTGGCCTGCTGCTCTGGGGCAGGTTTCGGTATGACCTGGTCGCTTTTTCCGCCTTGATGGCGGGCGTCGTCCTTGGGGTGGTCCCGACCAAGAACGCCTTTGACGGCTTTGGCCATCCGGCCACACTTGTGGTGGCGCTGGTGCTTGTGGTGTCAGCGGGGCTGGTCCGCTCTGGTGCGGTGCTGCTGATTACGCGGACCCTTGTCGATGCTTCGCGCTCGCTTGGGGCGCATATCACCCTGATGGGGGCGGTCGGAGGTATCCTGTCGGCGTTCATGAACAATGTCGGCGCCCTTGCCCTGCTGATGCCCGTGGACATCCAGACCGCCCGCAAGGCGGGGCGGCAGCCGGGGCTCAGCCTGATGCCGCTGAGTTTTGCGACCATCCTGGGCGGCATGGTGACGCTGATCGGCACACCGCCCAACATCATCATCGCCGCCATCCGCGAGGACTCCCTTGGCGCACCCTTCAAGATGTTCGACTTTGCGCCGGTTGGCGGTGTTGCGGCCATTGCCGGGTTGATCTTTGTCGCTCTCATCGGCTGGCGGCTGATCCCGGCCCGGGACGACGGGATCATCGGAACCGACGACATCGCCCACTACATCGCCGAACTGGTGATCCCCGACGACAGCAAACAGATCGGCAGGCGCCTTGCGGAGCTGGAAGAAACCGCGGAAAAGTCCGACGTGGCAATCCTTGGTCTTATCCGCGACGGCACGCGCCGCTATGGCCGCGCCAGCAATACCGCGCTCAAGGCCGGTGATGCGATTGTGTTGGAGGCGGGGCCGGATGCGCTGGATGAATTTCGCAGCACCCTCGACCTTGCCCTGGCTGACACCACACGCGAGGAACGGCTGAAAGCAGGCGGAGAAGGTGTTGAAATCATTGAGGTTGTCGTAACTGAAACCTCCCGCCTCAATGGCCGCACCACGCGGGCGGTCGGACTGGCATGGCGGCAGCGCACCGTTATTCTGGGGATCTCGCGGCAAGGACAAAAGATCACATCACAGCTGCGCACCACACCGCTCAAGGCGGGGGACATCCTGCTGTTGCTGGTACCAAGGGACACGGCGGGGCATGTGGCGGATTGGCTGGGGGTGTTGCCGCTTGCCAATCGGGGGCTGGCGGTAACGGAGAATGCCAAGGTCTGGCTGGCCATTGGCCTTTTTGCCGCGGCGGTCGCGGCGGCAAGTGTCGGCATCATCTATCTGCCGATTGCGCTGGGGCTGGTCGTGGTTGCCTATGTCTTGGCCAAGATCGTTCCGCTCTCCGAACTCTACACCCATATCGAATGGCCGGTGGTCGTGTTGCTGGGCTCGATGATCCCGCTGGGGGCCGCCCTTGAGACATCTGGCGGTACCGAATTGATCGCGGGGGCCTTGGTAAGTCTGACGCAGGGCCTTGCCCCCTGGATGGTGCTCAGCGTTCTGATGATTGTCACCATGACCCTGTCGGATGTGTTGAACAACACCGCAACAACAATTGTCGCGGCCCCGGTCGGCATCCAGATGGCCCAGACCCTGAATGTCTCGCCCGATCCGTTTCTGATGGCCGTCGCGGTTGCCGCCTCGTCGGCGTTCCTGACCCCTATCGGCCACAAGAACAACACCTTGATCCTCGGGCCGGGCGGATACTCGTTTGGAGATTACTGGCGCATGGGCCTGCCGCTTGAGATCATCGTCGTTGCGGTCTCGATCCCTGCAATCCTGGTTTTCTGGCCCCTTTAAGATACGGGGCCGGCAGATCCAAAAAGCTCAAAAACCTACCAGATCAGCGGGATCACCATGCTGGCCAGCACCGACATCGACAGGTTCAGCGGGATGCCCACCCGCATGAAGTCGGTGAAACGATACCCGCCCGGCCCGTAAACCAACGTGTTGGTCTGATAGCCAATCGGGGTGGCAAAGGCGCAGGAGGCCGCGATCATCACCGCCACCACCAACGGGCGGGCATCCATGCCAAGGGCCGCAGCAAGGCTGATGGCGATCGGCGTCATAATCACGGCAACCGCATTGTTCGACACGATCTCGGTCAGGACAGTTGTCATCAGAAAGACACTGAAAATCACCACGGTTATGGGCAAGGTCGAAAGGGTCGGTGCGATGTTGTCGACCAACAGGGTGATGGCCCCGGAGTTTTGCAACCCCGCCCCCACCGCAAGCATCGAGAAGATCAGCGCAAGCAGACGGCCATCGACAAAGGAAAACGCCTCATCCGCGTCGATGCAGCCGGTGACCAGAACAAGGGCCACCGCGATGACGGCGAGCAAAAGAATGGGCGCCACGTTGAACGCGGCCAGGACAACAATCCCGACCAGTGCCGCAATGGCGATGGGCGCATGACCCCGGCGATAGGCACGGGCCGACGGATGACTGACATCGACCATCTCCATATCGGCCGCCAGCCGCTGAATGTCCTCCGAGGCCCCTTCGAGCAACAGCGTATCGCCAACCTTGACGATCAGTTCATCCAGTTGACGCCCGATGTTCTGGTTCCGGCGGTGCACCGCCAGCGGATAGACACCATACCGCCTGCGCAGCCGCATGGACCCCAGCGAACGCCCTACCATCCGGCATCCAGGTGTGATCAGCACCTCGACGGTGGTGGTCTCGACCGCTGACAACTGATCGACGCGCTTCAATTCCTTGTTGCGTTGCAGGCTGAGCAATTCGGTCATTTCCGTCCGCAGAACCACCCGGTCCCCGATTTGCAGGGCCACACCCGCAAGGTTGCGGCGCAAGGACTGGTCCCCGCGGACCACGTCGACCAATCGCACCCCCTCGCGCTTGAACAGTTTCACGTCCAGCACCTCCCGGCCAATCAGGTTGGACTCCGGCGGGATCACAGCTTCGGTAAAAAACTTCATCTTGGAGCGGTCCGACAACATCATCGCCATGCTGTCCCGGTCGGGCAGCAGCCTGCGCCCGAACAGCGCCATATAGGTCAGGCCCCAGGCACAGACAACAAGGCCAATCGGCAGGATCTCGAAAATGCCAAAAGGGGCCAGGCCCTGGGCCCGCGCCACCCCGTCGACAAGCAGGTTGGTGGACGTCCCGATCAAGGTCAGCGACCCGCCCATGATCGCGGCATAGCTCAGCGGGATCAACAGCTTGGAGGCCTTTGTGCCCAGCGTCTTGCTCAGCTGAACCACCACCGGGATCATCACAACAACCACGGGTGTGTTGTTCATGATCGCCGAGGCCCCCATCACCGACAGCAACACCCCGACAACGGCCGTCCTTGGGTGTGACCGGGCATAGCGTTCGGCCAGTTGCGTCAGCACATCCAGCGCCCCGGTCCGCACAAGCGCACCCATCACGATGAACATCGCCGCAATCGTCCAGGGGGCGGAATTGGACAGTACCAGACGGGCATCCTCATAGGGCAGCACGCCGATTGCCAAAAGCGTCGCGGCCCCGGCCAGCGCAACCACCTCGGTCGGAAAGGATTCGCGCAAAAACAGCAGGAACATCACAACCACCACTGTGAGGGTGAGAACCGCGCTGCCGGTTTGCGAAATGTTGAAAAAGTCGATCAAGGACCGTGACCTATCCGATTGGTATTACGTCAACTGTCACCCATCGGCGGGTCCGCTGCAAGTTTGGCGCGCGGCTGAACCAGATACATTCCGGCAAAGATGGCCAGCAACGCCAGCCAGATCGTCGCGGCATAGGCCTCTCCCAGAAACACCCAGGCCCAGATCAATCCAAACCCGGTCACCAGATAACTGACCTGAACCGCAAAGACCGCCCCCGCTGCGCCCGCCATCCACACATAGGCCGAATAGACAAGAATATGGATCACACAAGACGCCAGTAGCGCAAGTTGCGGCGCCGGCATTGGCATCAGGGGCGTGATGAATTGCCCGGTCCCGATCATCACCGGTGTCACCACCAGCGCCCCGGCCAGTGAGGCGCCGAACATCACCTGAAAAAGGTCAAGCCCTTCGGTCCCCCATTTGGCGATATAGTTCCCTTCAAAGGCATAAAACGCCGCCGTCACCAGGTAGAGCGCCGCCCAGATCACCGGAATGTCCAGTCCCAGATCCACCGAAGGGGCGATGATGATCAGCACACCAATCAACCCAAGACCAAGGCCAATAACACGCCGCCACTGAAATCCCTCGTTACCGATCGCCAGCGCGATGAGAAACGCAAACATCGGAATCACACTCAGCAGCAGCGACATGATGCCCGCTGGCAGATGCACCGCCGCCATGTAAGAGATCGTGTTGGGCAGTACCGCACCAATCATCGCCAGTATGAAATACAGCCGCAGTGCACGCCTGCCCATCGGCAAGGGCAAGCGTTTGACCACACAGATCGCCCCCATCAGCGCGGCACCGACCACCAATTGCCAGAACAACAGACCAAAGGGGCCGTACCCGGTGCTCACTGCCACTTTGGTCAGCGGCTGCGTCGCCCCCCAGCCTGCCCCCATCAACACCAGGCCGACGGTAAAGAACGCAATCTGCCTGCTTGTCATGGGGCGCTGGTCTGCAACAACCCGCCTTCGCGCACCGGGACAATCCGTGTCGCGCGTCCGGTACGGTCATCGGTTTCGACATAGACCCCCGACAGCGTGGCCTCGCCATTTGCCGGGGTAAACCGCTCTTTCGGCATGCCGGTGATGAACCGGCGCAATGGTTCGGTCTTTTCCATCCCGATCACCGAATGATAGTCACCACACATGCCCGCATCAGACAGATAGGCAGTCCCCCCCGGCAGGATCATCGCATCCGCCGTGGGCACATGGGTATGGGTACCGACCACAAGGCTGGCGCGGCCGTCGCAGTAATGACCAACGGCCATCTTCTCCGACGTGGCCTCACAATGCACATCGACAATGATCGCCGAGGCCAGACCGCCCAAGGGATGCGTCCTGAGCACCGATTCAAGCGCCGAAAACGGATCGTCAAAGGGGCGTTTCATGAACACCTGACCCAGCGCCTGTGTCACCAGCACCTTGCGGCCATTGCGCGCGGTGAACAGCCGCGCGCCCTTGCCCGGCGCGGTTTTGGAGAAATTCAGCGGCCGGACAATGCGTGGCTCCTGTTCGATGAAGCCAAGCATGTCCTTCTGGTCAAAGGCATGATCCCCCAGCGTCAGGCAATCCGCCCCCGCCTCAAGCAGGGTTTTTGCATGCGCCCCCGAAAGCCCCATGCCGCCAGTGGCGTTTTCGCCATTCACCACGATAAAATCGAGCTTCCATGCGTCGCGCAGACGGGGAAGGTTTTCAGTGATCGCGCGCCGTCCGGCCCGGCCCATCACATCGCCAAGAAACAGTATTTTCATAGCAGTGACAGGTAGGCCGGTCGCGGGAAACTGGCAAGGGCGGAAATTGGCGCAGGGCCAATTGTCCGGACCACGCCCCGGCTCAGGGACGGGGCGTCGGTTTCGCGATCTCGATCACACCGACCTCGGTCACGATCATGTCCAGCGGCTGATCTGTCGGCTCCAACGGGACGTCATCGTACTCCTGCCCCGCAAAGGCAAACCCAACTGCCAGCGTCGGTCGCCTGGCGCGCAGCATCTCAAGTGTGCGGTCATAAAACCCGCCGCCATACCCCAGACGCCCGCCCCTGCGGTTGAACGCCAGCAACGGCACAATCAGGATCTCCGGCTCAAGAAACTCCGGGTCTTGCGGGATCATTGCACCAAAGGCACCGGGCACCATGACCGTATCCGGCGTCCATTGCGCAAACTTCAACGGCTTGGCTGCGGCGACGATCACCGGCACGCCAACCGGGCCATGCGCACAGGCTTCGGCCATGGCCGGGACCGGATCAATCTCGGTACGGATCGGCATGAACCCCGACAGCGGGACGCCACGATACCCTGCAAGCACCTCGCTCAGATACCCGGCCTGCGCGGCATTTGCATTTTCAAACAATGGCTTGCGGCGGGCAAATGCCGCTTTGCGGGCCTCTGACTTGATCGTACCAAGGTCCATCACAGCAGCACCGCAGCGGCCAGCCCAAGGAACACGAAAAAGCCGACCACATCCGTGACCGTGGTCACAAAAGCACCCGACGCCAACGCCGGGTCCACGCCAACCCGCTCCAGCAGGATCGGTATGCCGGTGCCAGCCAATCCCGCCACCACCATGTTCACCACCATTGCCACAGCGATCACATAGCCCAAGGCAGGCGAGCCAAACCAGATGACACCGACAACCCCCATCACCACCGCAAAGATCACCCCATTCACCAACCCGACAAGGCATTCACGCCGGATCACCCGCCAGACGTTAGACCCGGTAAGGTCTTTTGTCGCAATGGCGCGCACCGCCACGGTCAGGCTCTGGGTGCCGGCATTGCCGCCCATGGACGCCACAATGGGCATCAGCACGGCCAGCGCGACCAATTGGGCAATCGCGCCTTCAAATTGCGCAATCACCACCGAGGCGGCAATGGCGGTCACCAGATTGACCGCCAACCACGGCAAGCGTTGTTTTGTTGTTTCAATCACCCGGTCAGACAGAGAGCTTTCGCCAACACCGGCAAGCCGCAGGATGTCTTCTTCATGTTCGTCATCCAGAACCGCCATTGCATCGTCAATGGTGATCACACCGATCAACCGCCCCTCGTCATTTACCACCGGGGCCGAGATCAGGTGATATTGATTGAACGCATAGGCCACATCCCCTTCATCCTGCATCGCGGGGATGATCTGAAAGGTCTCCTCAAGCAATTCCCTGAGCGGCGTGGCCCGCTTGGAACGCATCAGCTTGCCAAGCGTGATGTTGCCCACCGGGTGCAGCCGTGGGTCGACCATCACGATATGATAAAACTGATCGGGCAGTTCCTCTTCCGGCGTGGCCCGCAGGTGGTCGATGGCCTGACCGACGTTCCAATGTTCCGGGGCCATGACCACTTCGCGCTGCATCAGGCGCCCGGCGGAATACTCCGGCCAGGCAAGCGCCTGTTCGACCGCAACCCGGTCCGCATCTTCCAGCGCATCAAGGATCTGTTCCTGCTGATCGTCCTCAAGATCCTCGATCAGGTCGACAACATCATCGCTGTCAAGGTCGCGCACCGCCTGGCTGAGCACCTGCGGTGTCAGGACGGCAATCACTTCCTCGCGGATGCTTTCATCAAGTTCCGACAGGATGTCGCCGTCAAATTCCCGATCATACAGACGAATAAGCCGACTGCGCTCAAAGGAGCTGATCTGTTCCAGAAGGTCTGCAATGTCAGCCGCGTGCAGCGGCTCCATCAATTCGATCAGACGATCACGGTCATCAATATCAACAGCATAAAGAACGGAAGCGACTGTTTTCCGCTCAAGCGAATAGGCCTGGGCATCATCGTCGTCGGGCGTCTCTTGTGGGTTTTCCAACTGGTCTGTCATCGAACACCCTCCCCGGTCGGACGAACCATAAGCAAGCACAAAAGCAGAGACAATGGCGCTTGGCGATTGTCCAACCGGCTGACCGCAGTTAGGTTGCGCATATGACAACCAAGACCCTCCTTACTGGCCCGCTCCTGCGCTTTGACGGCGACCCGATGCGGCGCGCCTGGCAAGACGCCGTAAAGATTGACACCTCCGGTGCCGTGCTGGTGTCCGAGGGCCGGATCAAAGACCTTGGCACAGCCGATCACCTCAGACGCGCACACCCGGATGCGCAACTTGTTCAATACGGCGATGACCACCTGATCTGTCCGGGGTTCATCGACGCCCATGTGCATTACCCGCAGACAGCGATCATCGCATCCTGGGGCAAACGCCTGATTGACTGGCTGAACGACTATACCTTCCCCGAAGAGATCCGGCTTTCCGACCCGGATTATGCCCGGACAATTGCCGCGCGATACCTCGATCTGACGCTGGCGAACGGCACCACAACGGTCGCCTCCTATTGCACGATCCACCCCGGCAGCGTCGACGCCCTGTTTGAGGCCGCCGCCGAACGCGGCCAGCGAATTGTGGCAGGCAAGACCTGCATGGACCGTAATGCGCCCGATGCCCTGCGTGATGATGCAAAATCCGCCTATGACGACAGCAAGGCGATGATCGAACGCTGGCATGGGCAGGGACGGGCCACCTACGCCATCACTCCGCGTTTTTCCCCCACCTCGACCGAGGATCAGCTTGCCGCCCTGGGCGCGCTCTGGGCGGAGTATCCCGATTGCCTGATGCAGACCCATCTGAGCGAACAGACCGATGAAATCGCCTGGGTGCGGGATCTCTATCCGCAGGCGCGCGACTATCTGGACACCTACGAGATGCACGGGCTGCTGGGTGCGCGCGGGCTTTATGGGCATGCGATCCACCTTGAACCGCGCGAAATCGACCAACTGGCAGAGACCGGGGCGGCATTGGTGCATTGTCCGACCTCCAATACCTTTATCGGATCGGGCTTATTCGACATGGCGGGCCTGACCGGACGGGGCATTCCGGTGGGTCTTGCCACGGACACCGGCGGCGGATCATCATTTTCAATGCTGCGCACGATGGCTGCGGCCTACGAAATCGGCCAGCTCCGCCATTGCCCGCTGCACGCGGCCCAGTTGATCTGGCTTGCAACCGCAGGCTCCGCGCGCAGCCTGCACCTTGACGATCACGTCGGTTCTATCGCGCCCGGCATGGACGCGGACCTCTGTGTGCTCAATCTGGCGTCAACGGATGCCATTGCCCAGCGCGCCGCCAATGCCCGAGACATCTGGGACAGCCTGTTCGCCACGATCATGATGGGCGATGACCGGGCCATTGCCGACGTCTGGGTTGGTGGCGCGCGGCGGGATTGAAGCGTTTCTAATCTTCTCGGTAATGGCAATTATCGTATCACCCCAAACACCCCGGTGCGTCGGGCAGTGCCTGCCCCTGGAGAGGCGCCGACAACGTCTGTACGTGGCACTTTTTGGTGGCCCGGAACCTCTTCCTTCAGGAAAGGCCTCTTGCGTCAACCAAAGCGCCTGCCCGTGCGAGGGGCATGCGCTGCCCGGCGGCAACACGTTGCCTTGTTCCGGGCTTGTGGGACCATCAAGATGCCCTTCCAAGGGGAATTCGGAAACAGCCTAACCCGCCAGCGCCCGCACCATGTCGTTCTGCCGCGCGATGACCGCACCGAGATCAATGGTTTGTACATGCCCGTCGCGGACGATCTGACGCCCTTCGACAAAGAGATCACGCACCACCGTCGGCCCCGCCAAAAGCAGTGCTGCGGGATCCCAACTGCCGGCGGACTCGATGCCAGAGACGTCCCAGACCGCTACATCCGCGCGTTTCCCGACCGCCAGACGCCCGCAATCGGGCCGCCCTAGAACATCCGCGCCGCCACGTGTCGCAATCTCAAGCGCCTCCCCTGGCGACATCTGGTCTGCGCCCTGTGCCACGCGCTGTAACAACATCGCAATCCGCGCCTCGGCCACCAGGTTACCGGCATCATTGCTGGCCGATCCATCCACGCCCAGACCCACGCAGACGCCCGCATCCCGCATCTGACGTACCGGCGCGATGCCCGACCCCAACCGACAATTGGAGCAAGGGCAATGGGCAACGCCAGTTCCCGTTTTTGCAAACAGATCAATCTCTTGCGCGTCCAACTTCACGCAATGTGCGTGCCATACATCCGGCCCGACCCACCCCAGTTCTTCGGCGTATTGTCCCGGTCGGCAGCCAAAATTCGCAAGGCTGTAAGCGATGTCTTCGTCATTTTCGGCCAGATGGGTATGCATCATCACCCCCTTGTCCCGCGCCAGAACCGCCGTTTCGCGCATCAGATCACGGCTGACGGAAAACGGCGAACAGGGTGCCAGACCAACCCGGCACATCGCCCCCTCCGACGCATCGTGATAGCTGTCGACCAACCGGATGCACTCGTTGATGATGTCCGGTTCCGCCTCGACCAAGGTATCGGGCGGCAGCCCTCCGGCGCTTTCCCCGATGCTCATGGACCCGCGCGTCGGGTGAAACCGCACCCCCAGTTCAGCCGCCGCATGGATGCTGTCATCCAGCCGCGCCCCGTTGGGGTAAAGATAAAGATGATCGCTACTCAGCGTGCATCCCGACAGCGCCAGTTCCGCCAAACCGATCTGGGTCGACGTATGAATGTGCTCAGGCGTCAGCCGCGACCAGATCGGATAAAGCGTCTGAAGCCAGCCAAACAGCATCTGGTCCTGTGCCGCCGGCACCGCGCGGGTCAGGGTCTGAAACAGGTGGTGGTGGGTATTCACCAGCCCCGGCGTGACAACACAACCGCGCGCCTGCACCAACGCGCCGTCACTGCGCAGCCCGGTCCCGATCTCGGCAACAATACCGTCCCTGATCCGCAGATCCGCACCTTTCAAGGTCCGGCGCTGATCGTCCATTGTTACAATTGCATCTGCGTTCTTGATAAGGATTTCTGACATTAGCCCATCCAATTGTTGGGCCTGTCTCGACATCAAAGGCGCAACCGGCGGAAAACAGGCACAGAACCGGACGCAAGATATTGTGCGCCCAGCATTGCGCCAAGGTCAATAGGTTTTGAGAACCTCAAGAGCCTGCGCATGTATCTGTGCATTGGCGGCGGCCACGGCGCGTCCCCCCTCATGCGCCGGATTGCCCTGCCAGTCGGTCACAATGCCGCCTGCGGCCTGAACAACCGCGATGGGGGCCTGTATGTCGTAGGCGGCCAACCCCGCTTCGATCACAAGATCAACCTGTCCCGCCGCAACCAGCGCATAGGCATAGCAATCCATGCCATACCGGGCCAGTTGGGCACGGCTGGCAACGGCAGCGAACCCTGCCCCCTCGGCGGTGCTCCCGACCTCTGGGAAAGTTGTAAAAACAATGGCTTGGGAAAGATCGCGGGGCGCGCAGGTTTTCAACGCGCTTCGCCCCAGCGGGCCGCTCAACGTGGCACCGTCCGGTGCCCCTTCAAACCGCTCGCCGATATAGGGCTGATCAATGATCCCGTAAAATGGCCCGTTCCGGTCAGAAACCGCGATCAACACTCCCCAGGTCGGTGTGCCGCTGACAAAACCACGCGTCCCGTCAATGGGATCAAGAACCCAGGTCAGGCCGGACACCCCGTCGGTTGCGCCATATTCCTCGCCCAGGATGGCATCGTCGGGCCGCTCACGGCCAAGAATGTCGCGCATCGCCCGCTCTGCGGCCCGGTCGGCCACGGTGACAGGGTCATAGCCATCGGTCAGCTTGCTTTCGGTATCAAGGAATTGTCCGCGAAAATACGGCAGGATCGCCGCGCGGGCGGCATCCGCAATCAGATGCGCAACCCTGCGGATGTCAGGGTCAAATGAACCAGAGGAGATCATCAGTCGACCCGGACTTTTGCAAGCGTCACGTCCGGCTCAGGCCACGTCGCTCAGCACGCGCGCCAGTTCAAACAGCCGCCGACGCTGGTCCTCCGGTATCGCATAGTAGGACCGGATCAGATCCATTGCCTCCTTGTCGCCCATCAGGTCATGCGGAACGGTTTCCGCCTGATCGCTCTGTTCGGCGACATCCTCCATGCCCTCGAAAAAGAACGAAACACTGACCCCCAGCGCATCCGCAATATCCCATAGACGCGAGGCACTTACGCGGTTTGCACCGGTTTCGTACTTCTGGATCTGCTGAAACTTGATCCCGACAAGTTCCGCCAGCTTTTGCTGGGTCATCCCGGTCAGCCAGCGCCGCTGCCTGATCCGTTTCCCCACATGAATATCTACTTTATGCGCCATCTGTGTTCTTCCTCATCCCATCAGCAGAATACTCAATCGCACGACCGTCCCGTGCGGACGAAAGGCGGCGACAGTGCTGTCAGCTTCATCATACAGAAGTTGAACAACAGGTAAAATATTATGTGCCCGCCTTCCGTCCTGATCGCCACATTATCGCCATCCCGCCTGCGATCGTGCAGCGCCTCACCCAGTTGAACCCCTGATGACCCTTTTAGGGAAAATCCCAAGCCTGATCCGACAGGGACGCTGTTGCCTATGATTTCAAACCAAAAACCGCAGTGGCCAAGATCAAATCACCCTTGGGTATAGACACGAACGGTTCAATCAACCTTAGCTTGATGTCACTGCGGGGCGCGGGGCCAAAGCCTGAGCGAATTCTCGCCAAAAGCGCATCCCAGAGCCGGTATTGAACAGGCTTTCTGCACAGCGGCGAATCAAACCGCCCGCAACCGCGCTGCAACCTGACCCGCAAAGGCACTTCGAAGAAGGCGCGCCAGAGTTTGCATGACCTCGCCGTTGTCCTTGCCCGCGCCATACAGATTGACCATCTGAACCGGCAGGGCGGGCAAGGCCCCGTCATGGTCAATAGGTTGCAGATAGACCGGTTCGGTCCCCTCCAGCAGCGCATTCACTGCAAGGTCGGCGCTTACCGCCGCTTCGATGGTGCGGTCACTTTCCGTATCTACGGCCATTTCCCAAGCCATCCCGGCAGCATCCAACGCCGCAGTCACCATCGGGCGAAAGGTGCAGTACCTGCAAAACGCCAGCCTGAGCGGGCGCTGCCGCCACGCGGCCCCGCCGGGGGCCCCGATCCAGTTGAGCTCCTTGCGGGCCAAGGTCTCTCCGCCTGCATCCAGCACCGTTTCCGTGGTCACGATCAGATCGGTCGCCCCTCTTGCAAACTGTTCCTTAAGGCTTCTGGTATTGGACGCCTCAAGCTGGATTTTGACCCGCGGATAGGCGGCGTGAAACTGTTTGAGCACCTGCGGTATCGCCGGATAGACAACGTCATGCGGCACACCGAGGGATATTTCCCCCTCGAAGGCGTGATCGGTCAGCCGGGTGATGACCTCATCGTTCAATGCAATCATCCGGCGCGCATAGACCAGCAATTGTTCACCTGATGCCGTCAGCGCAATGGTCCGCCCGGTCCGGTCCAGCAGGTCCAGACCCAGCATTTCCTCCAGCCGCTTCAACTGCATCGAGACCGCCGACTGGGTCAGATGAAGGAACCCTGCGGCGCGCGTGACACCGCCGGAATCAGCCACCGCTACAAAGGAACGCAAAGTCGTGATGTCGAGATTTCTCATATATCAACTTTCGTGATGACATGTCGCACAAACATTGTCTTTCCTTATGCACCGCCTTCATCCATATATCAACCATCGAAATGCAAAACAGGTTTACATCACGAAAAGCGAAGGATGCCTCAGATGACACAATATACCCTCCACCAAACCGCTCCTTGCCGTCCCCTGCCCGCACGGCGGTGGTCCTTGACGGCCCTGTTCTTTGGCCTGTCCGCCCTCTGGCGCAGCCGTCAGGCGCTGCGTGACCTTGATGATGCGCGGCTGCAGGATCTGGGCCTTTCCGCAAGTGAAGTCAGCAAGGAAGCGGCGCGCGCGCCCTGGGATGTTCCTGCGCATTGGCTGGATTAATTCTGATTAACGTCAATCTGCGGCGTCTCGCCGCAGGATTAGGCTTGAAATTTGTCTCCTCAGTTCCGATATTTGCACCGAGACGGTGTTACACTGGCGTAACATTGAGCAACTTGACAATTGGAGGTCACATTAATGGCTGACGTGAATACAATCCGGAGTACAGCCGGAGCCCGCGCCGCCGACATCGACGCGGGCCTGCGCGCGCACATGAACAAGGTCTACGGCACGATGTCGGTCGGCATGCTGATCACATTTGCCGCTGCCTGGGCGCTGTCCGGGCTTGCGGTCACTGACGCGCCGACCCAATATCCCGTGGGCAACGGTGAATTCCTGACCGGCCTTGGATACGCGCTGTATGCATCGCCCCTGAAATATGTGGTGATCTTCGCCCCTCTCGCCTTTGTCTTTGGACTTGGTGCTGCGATTAACCGCATGTCCGCCGCCACGGCACAGACGGTGTTTTATGTGTTCGCCGCTGTCATGGGTGTGTCGATCAGCTCGATCTTTCTAGTCTACACAAGCTATTCCATCGCTCAGATCTTCCTGATTACGTCGATCGCCTTCGCGGGCCTGTCGCTGTGGGGCTACACCACCAAAAAAGACATCTCCGGTTGGGGTACCTTCCTGATTATGGGTGTGGTTGGTCTGGTGGTGGCGTCCATCGTGAACCTCTTCCTTCAGTCGGGCGCGCTGATGTTCGCGATCTCGTCGATCGGCGTGCTGATCTTTGCCGGTCTGACCGCCTATGACACGCAACGGATCAAGACAGAGTATCTGGCCCACGCCCACCACGGTGACACCGAATGGCTTGGCAAGGCCGCGATCATGGGCGCGCTGAGCCTCTATATCAACTTCATCAACATGTTCATGATGCTGTTGCAATTGTTCGGCAGCCGCGAATAAGCCCGCTGCCCAATCGCTGAAACAAAACCCGCCGCGCCTTCAGCCCGGCGGGTTTTTTCATGCCGCCGCCGGTTTCAGGCGCGCGCGGCGTGCAATTGATAAACCAGTGCCGCCAGCGCCAGATCCCCCAGCGCATGCCCTCTGAACACAAAGGCTGTCCGCTCCTGAGCGCCTTTGCGCCCGGCGACAGATCCTGTGACCAGCCCGGTCAAATCGCCCTTCACATCTTCAGGGTTGGCCAACTTGCCCGGCATTGCCGCTTCCTGTTCAAGATCATCTATGATCAACCGATCCAGCGCCGCAAAACTGTCCTTGTGCCAGGGCACCCCCAGATCAACGATGGCCGCAAAACACCCCGCAGCAAGCCAATCTGCCCGCAGGAACGGGCCATCGACCCCAGTATGGGTCACGGACGTCACCACCAGATCAACCGCTTCAACGGCCTCTTGCGGCGTTGCGCACACTTCGGCCGTCAGCCCCAGTTCGCCCGCCACCGCGCCCAGCGCATCTATGTTCGCCTGCCCCCGGCCAGAAATCTTGATGCGTTCCAGGGGGAACATCTGCTGAAACAACCGCAGATGGCTGCGCGCCTGTGTCCCTGTGCCGACAAAGCCAAGGGATGTCGCATCGGGGTTGGCCATATATTTGGCCGCCAGCGCACTCAACCCCGCCGTCCGCACCGCCGTGATCCAGTTGCCGTCAACTGTGGCCAGCGGAACACCCGTCTGACCTTGCAAAAGCGTGACGATGCCGTTGATCTGCGGCAGCCCGATGTCGGAATTCCGGGCGTTCAGGACAAGCGACTTGGTCGCCACCAACGGCGGATTGTCCATCGCGGCCAGGGTCGCCATGATATAGCGTCCATCAGGCGGCAGCACCGTGGCCTTGGGCGCGGCCCAGACCTTTCCCGACCGACTGTCCAGAATGACCTGATCCAGCATGTCGATGATCTGGGTCGCGGTCACGTTCAACCCTTCCAGGTCCGCCTCGTCCAGATGTGGAATAGATGTTGTGGCCATACGAAACCCTCCCCGGTTCAATGTTGAGTCCAATGCGGATGATCCCCCGGCGTCGAAAGATCAAAAGGGTTCGTCACCGAGCCCGGTAAACCCGATGCTATTGGAATAGGCCGAATCCATCATCGGCATGTAATTTTCAGTAGACCCGCCCGTGCAGGCGGCGAGCAGACCCAAAAGGCCCATTGTGGCAATCATCAGACGCGGCATGTGGCGTTCCTTGCAGCTGGAGAACCCCCCGACTATCACCGCTTGACTGGCCAAGTGCAAGCAGGACGCCCCCGCCTGCCAAAACGCAAAAAGCCGCGCAAATTGCGCGGCCATTGCATCCGGGTAACGGCTTGATCTTACTTGATCTTGCCTTCCTTGTATTCCACGTGCTTGCGCGCAACGGGGTCATACTTCCGCACAACCATCTTTTCGGTCATGGTACGTGCGTTTTTCTTGGTTACGTAGAAATGGCCTGTGCCCGCGGACGAGTTCAGACGGATCTTGATCGTGGTTGGCTTCGCCATTTTGTCATCTCCTGCTGCGCCTCTGATAACCGTTCAGGACGCGTGAATTCTGAACCCCGGCTTTTACCCGGATGCGGTGGCGTGTCAACCGCAAAACGCCCAAGCGCCACCCGCGAAACCACCGTCAAAGTGAATTCCCCTCCCGCCGCGACGGGACACCGAAAAACCGGCGTTTTCCGCCGGGTTTCATCGCCGCCGTGGCATCGGAAAATCACGGGGATTCGCCACCGTTTTGCACCAAACGACCAGCCGTCAAAAAGGCGCGCGGAAAGCCTGTAAGCCGGATTTTGTCCCCCCCGGACCGAAATCCGGGGTTGGATGACCATTCATCTGACCCGCACCTTGCAGCGCGGGCTTTAGCTGCCAACCCGGACCTGCTGGGGCAAAAGCGGCCCCGCCTCGCGGCACGCGGTCCCTATTTGGCATTGCTCCCGGTGGGGCTTGCCGTGCCGCCCCTGTTGCCAGCGGCGCGGTGGGCTCTTACCCCACCGTTTCACCCTTACCCCGGCGCAATGCAGCGCAATGTTGCCGGGGCGGTCTGTTTTCTGTGGCGCTCTCCGTCGGGTCACCCCGCCCGGGCATTACCCGGCACCGTTACTTTTTGGAGTCCGGACTTTCCTCGACACCATTGCTGGCACCGCGGTCATCCAGCCTTCCGCGCAAGGGTGCACGTAGCGCGGAACCCAAGGGGCGGTCAATGGGGCCAGAACTCAAGACCTGCCCAGAGCATAGTCATCAGCACAAAGCGGCCCCTTCCGCCATGGCGCAAAGCGCGCGCGGGTCGCTTCAAGCAACACCTCAAGGGGTACATCCGCCGTGAACCCGGCCTTCCGCGCGGCATCCAGAAACGTCTGCCCTGTGACAGAATGCACAAGGATTGGCGCACCCGCTGGGATCGCCAACCCCTGCCACGCCAGCCGCGCCCAATCGAACCTGCGCCCCGGATCACTCTTGCGCCCCGGCGCCATGTCCGAATGCCCGATCACCCCCCGCGCGCCGATCCCCCAACGCGCCATGATCCCACGCAACAAGGTCTCAAGCGCCGCCATCTGCGGCTCCGCAAACGGATGATCGCCGCGATTGTCCAACTCGATCCCGATCGAGCGGGAATTGATGTCCCTCAGGCCACGCCACTCCCCTGCCCCGGCATGCCATGCGCGCGCGGCCTCATCGACCATCTGAATGATCTCTCCGGTGCCGGAGATCAGATAATGCGCGGATACTTCGGCCGCAGGATCACACAGACGCTCCAGCGCCGCCTGCGTGGTTTGCATGGCCGTAAAATGGATGACCACAAGGCAGGGGCTCAACCCGTCCCGGCGCGGGCCGCAATTGGGCGAGGGATGCTGGACAATCCCGCGACCCGCCACGCCTAACCCTTGGCGGCGCTGCGGAACGGCGTTGGATCCCACGTACAGGCAAACCCGTCGCCATCCGGGTCAACGCCCAGCCGATCCCGGTTCGGCCCACCCTGGGACAAAAACGCAATCTGGGCCTGATCGGGCGTGCTGAACTTTGCACAGGCGCGTTCGTATTTGGCCGCCTTGTTCAGACCGATGCGGCGGTAAATCTGCGTGCCGCGCGGATGAGTCGTCTGCAACGCATAGGCCACGATGTTGGGGCCTGTATTGGTCCGGTCCGGCAGCGCCTCAGGCTGGATCACCTCATACTGCGCCCGCTTCGCCGCCAGCCGCGCGGCATCACCTTCAATGCTGCGCTGGCCTGAAACGGCATCAAAGTTGTTTTCGTTCGAGATGCCCGCCGTGTTCACCACCGCAGGCGGCGGGTTTGAGGGACTGGCGTTCAACGGCTCCTGCCCCGAATTTGTGGCCGGATCATTGCCCAGCCCGCCGGGCCGGGTCGCCTCCAGAACGCGGGTAGTCTGCGCCGCCGTGGCCTGTGGCGACCCGTCTCCGCCCGCGGTCAACGGTATTGCCTGAACATCCGCAGGCGCGGGCACCGCTGCACCGGTCAACTGCGCATCACGGGCGCGTTTTTGCTGTTCAAAGGTGTCATCAAACCCCACTCCACGCCCGGATTCAGGTATCGCGGGCTGACAAGCCGCAAGTGCCGCACCAAGGGCGGCTACAATAAGTACACGTGTGAACATTCGACCTGCTTTGTCTTTTCCGACTGATTTATGGCCGCTTACTTACCACCATTTTTCCGGTTTGGCTACAAAACCTGCTGCCTGCTCCAGCGCATAGGCGGAAGACAGCAAATCCGCCTCTTCCCATGGACGCCCGATCAGTTGCAGCCCCAGCGGCAGCCCCTTTCGGTCCATCCCCGTCGGCACCGCGATACCGGGCAATCCGGCAAGGTTCACGGTGACGGTAAAGACATCGTTGAGATACATCGCCACCGGATCGGCATCTGTCATCTCGCCCAGCCCAAAGGCCGCCGACGGCGTGGCCGGTGTCAGGATGCTGTCGATGCCCTGGGCAAAGACATCTTCAAAGTCCTTCTTGATAAGGGTCCGCACCCTGCGCGCGCGGTTGTAATAGGCGTCGTAGAACCCGGCAGACAAGACATAGGTGCCGATCATCACGCGGCGCTGCACCTCCGGCCCGAACCCTTCGGCACGGGTCTTTTCGTACATCTCGGTGATGCCGTCCCCCGCCTCGAGCGTGGCGCGGTGGCCATATCGCACACCGTCATACCGGGCAAGGTTGCTGGAGGCTTCGGCTGGCGCAATTACATAATAGGCTGGCAGGGCATATTTGGTGTGCGGCAGGGAAATGTCGACAATCTGCGCGCCCGCGTCCTTCATCATGGCAATGCCGTCCTGCCACAGAGTCTCGATTTCTTCGGGCATCCCGTCCATGCGGTATTCACGCGGAATACCGATCTTCTTGCCGCGCACATCGCCGGTCAGCGCCGCCTCGAAATCCGGCACCGCCAGATCCGCAGAGGTCGAATCCTTCGCGTCATGGCCGCACATCGCCTCCAGCATGATCGCCGCATCGCGCACCGATTTGGTCATCGGCCCGGCCTGATCCAGCGACGAGGCAAAGGCCACGATGCCCCAGCGCGAACACCGTCCATAGGTTGGCTTGATCCCCGTAATCCCGGTGAAAGCCGCTGGCTGTCGGATCGACCCGCCAGTGTCGGTCCCGGTCGCCGCCAGACACAGATCCGCCGCCACCGCCGCCGCCGACCCGCCCGACGATCCACCCGGTGTCAGCGCCGCATCGTCATTGCCGCGTCGCCAGGGGTTCACCGCGTCGCCGTAAACGGAGGTTTCATTGGACGACCCCATGGCAAATTCATCCATGTTCAGCTTGCCCAGCATCACCGCACCCGAATCAAACAGGTTCTGGCTGACCGTGCTTTCATATTCAGGCAGAAACCCCTGAAGAATGCGCGACCCCGCCTGTGACGGCACCCCCCTGGTGCAAAACAGATCCTTGATCCCCACCGGCAACCCGCACATCGCAGGCGCATCGCCCGCCTTGATCCGCACATCCGCCGCCCCGGCCTGCGCCAGCGCGATCTCAGGCGTGTGGTGCACAAAGGCATTCAACGCCCCGGCCCCTTCGATGGCCGTCAAACAGGCCTGCGTCAGCTCCTTGGACGTGGTTTCCCCGGCACGCAGCGCATCGCGGGCCTCTGCCAATCCCAGTTTGTTCAGCTCAGTCATTATTCAACCACCTTTGGCACGGCAAAAAACCCTTCACGCGCATCGGGCGCATTGGCCAGCACCCTGGCCTGTTGGTCTCCATCGGTGACCACATCCGCGCGCCGCTTGAGCCGCTGCGGCGTGACGGATGTCATCGGCTCGACCCCCTCGACGTCCACTTCACCCAATTGCTCGATGAATCCAAGGATCGTGTTGAACTCCTGCGCCAACCCCGGCAGCGCCTCAGGCTCCACCTTGATCCGGGCCAGTTTTGCCACCTGTGCTGCTGTGTTTTCATCAATCGACATGACGCCACTCCATTCCGTTGCGCGCGGGTTTACGCCGATGCGCCGAGCCTCGCAAGGGCAGGTCACCGCCCCTGCTTCATCTTTCCAAATAAACTCCCGCCGGAGGCTCCCCAAATCTGCGAAATGCGCTAAGGTTTGCGGCAAACAAGGAGACACACATGAACATCATCTGGCTTGGCCACGGCTCGTTCCGCATCGAAATCGAAGACCAGGTCCTGTTGATCGACCCCTGGCTGAACGGCAATCCGATGATGCCGCAAGACCAGCACGACGCCGCCATCCAGGGGGCCACGCATATCTTGGTGACACACGGCCATTTTGACCACATCACCGACGTGGTCGACATCTCCAGGGTCACTGGCGCCCCGGTCTCCGGCATGTACGAACTGGCGCAGTTTCTGACCGGCAATGGCGCGGTCGAAGGCATGGCCTTCAACATGGGCGGCACGATCTCACTGGGCGACAGGGTCACGGCCAGCATGGTGCCGGCCTCCCATTCCTCCTCGACCACGGTGGACGACATCACCCGCCACGTCGGCACCGAAAGCGGCTTTGTTCTCAAGGGCGAAGGCCAGACGATCTATGTTTCCGGCGACACCGGGATCATGGCGGACATGGACTGGATCGGAGATTATTATCAGCCCGACATCGGCATCCTGTCGGCGGGCGGCCATTTCACCATGGGCATGGCCGAAGCCGCCTATGCCGCCAAACGCTATTTCAATTTCAAGACGGTAATCCCCTGTCACTACCGCACCTTCGAGCTGCTCGAACAATCCGCTCAGGTGCTGGCCGCGGGTCTGCCGGGTGTGGCGGTGATCGAACCGGAGGTTCTGCACCCGATTGAGCTCTGAACCTACTGCAAGACCCAGCTGTCGGTTGGATCCTTGCGGGCATAGCGGACACATCCGGTCTGCCCGTCAAAAAACAACGCACTCAATCCGTTTGTGCGGCCCATCAGCTTGCGGGTCTCAAACTCCGCACAGATCTCCAACCTCGTCCCGGTCGGCCCGATCACCACATAGGCCGCCCCCGTGACCGGGTCGACCGGATCAGGCTTGCGGCCCTGTCCGTTGCACCGATCGACCACAGTGCTGTCATCGTGAAAACCATCCCCCTGACAGCGGTAATAAGCGCCCAGGATACGCAGGTCCGACGCCCGCGTTTCATCGTTACGCTCCTTGCGGGCATACCCCGGCCCGCCCACGGCCATGAACCCCGCAATGAGACCAGCCCCAACCCCGGCGATGAGCAGCGCCAAGAGCAGCCGGTTCACAGCGCATCCCCTTTGCGTATGTCACCCAGATAATAGACAAATATGAACCCGGCCACCACGGCCACCACCAGCCCCTTGAGAAGAAACTGCACCGTGAAATCGCCACTCAGGAACGCATAGACCACCGCAATCAGATCCCCCAGCAGAACCGCCGCCGACGCCAGCAGCGTCAGATAGATCAGCCATTTACGGATCGCCGAACGATAAAGCGCCGGGTCCGCCGCCAGTTTGGCCCGCTCCCGAAACGTCAGCCAAATGAACACCGGCGTTGTCACGATCAACACCGCCATCGCCCAGCGGATCCGGCTGCTGGCGCGGTATTGACTGTCGTTCATCCACACATCAATCAGCGCATGAAACAGCTGTACCACACAGACTGCGCCAAAGATCATCACACCAAATGTCAGCGTGTAGACAAAGAAATCCCGCGCCGAAACCGTCGTCTGCGGGCGCGGGATCGGGGGCGAAAAAGGCGTCTCGGCCCAGGCATCCAGCGCCTCGCGCACTTCTGACGCGGCCCAGCCCGAGGTGGTCAGGGCCTGGCTGACGTTTCCCTCTTCTTTCTGCAAAAAACGATCTCAACATCTCTTCCGCCGCACCCCCGGCAATTCCGTCAATGATTTCCGGCACGTGGTGACACTGGGCATGCGAAAACACCCGTGCACCATGGGCGACCCCGCCTGATTTGGGGTCTGCCGCGCCATAGACCACCCGCGCCAGCCGTGCCGCGGCGATGGCCCCGGCGCACATCGCGCAAGGCTCAAGCGTGACATAAAGCGCATGCCCCTCCAACCTCTCCGACCCCGCCGCCGCACAGGCCGCCCGGATCGCCAACACCTCGGCATGTGCCGTGGGATCGTTCAATTCCCGTGTGCGGTTGCCCGCCCGCGCCACCACCTCAGCGGCAGGTGAAATAATCACCGCCCCCACCGGCACTTCTCCGCGCCGGGCCGCCGCACGCGCCTGGTCCAGCGCAAGATCCATGTAGGAGCGAAATGTCATTCCCCCAGATGGCCGCAATTGCCACCCTTTCGCAAGCCTCGCAAACGCGTTAGGGGACAGCCATGAACACCACACCCCCCCCCGAACAACCCAAAGGCGACCGCATCGCCAAAGTCCTGTCACGTGCCGGCGTCGCCTCGCGCCGCGAGGCCGAACGGATGATCGAAGCGGGCCGTGTGCGGGTGAACGGCGCACAGATTCTCTCCCCGGCGCTGAACGTCACCCCTTCGGATCAGATCGCCGTAGACGGCAAACCGATCTCGGAACCCGAACCGCCGCGCATCTGGCTCTATCACAAACCCACCGGGTTGGTGACCACCACGCGCGACGAAAAGGGGCGCGGCACGATCTATGACACCCTGCCCGAAGACCTGCCCCGTGTGATGTCGGTGGGGCGCCTCGACTTGAACTCCGAGGGGTTGTTGCTGCTGACCAATGACGGCGGTGTGAAACGCAAACTGGAGCTGCCCAGCACCGGCTGGCTGCGCCGCTACCGGGTGCGGGTGAACGGACGCCCGTCCGATGCCGCCCTGGAACCGCTGCGCCAGGGCATCACCATCGACGGGGAACGGTTTCAGCCCATGACCGTGACGCTGGACCGTCAGCAAGGGGCAAACGCCTGGCTGACAATCGGCTTGCGTGAAGGCAAGAACCGCGAAATCCGCCGCGCGATGGATGCGGTGAACCTCAGCGTCAACCGGCTGATCCGCATCAGCTATGGACCGTTTCAACTGGGCGAACTCAAACCCGGCGAAGTCGAGGAAATCCGCCGGAAAATCGTGCGCGATCAATTGGGGATCACCCTTGAGGATGACAGCGGCACCGCCAAGGCAAAACCAAGGACGGTTCAGCGCGCGCCGCGCAAGCGGCCTGACAAACCCCGCCGCTGAACACGCCGATTTCTTCAAAGAAATCGGGCCGGAATTTTTGAAAATTCCGCGCCCCTCCGGGTTCATTGCGCAAAAATTCCCCGTCACGGCCAATTCACATTGTCCCTGTATCGCCCTACACACGAATGAAATAGCGCTGCGGGGACATCATGGCCGACCTTTTTACACTCGAAAACTTGGGCAACCTGGTAATGCTCATCTTCCTGCAGGCGGTGCTGGGCTTCGACAACCTGCTCTACATCAGCATCGAAAGCCAACGGGCGCCGGTGGCCCAGCAGGCCGCCGTGCGCCGCTGGGGCATCATCATTGCGGTGGCGCTGCGCATTGTCCTGCTTTTCGCGATGATCCGCTTGATTGATGCGATGGCCGAGCCGTTCTTTGTGATGAACTGGGATGGTGTGATCACCGGGGGGGTCAACTTTGCCACGGTTGTTTTCATCATCGGCGGCATCTTCATCATCTACACCGCCGTCAAGGAGATCGGGCATATGCTGTCTGTTGAGCATCTGGACACGGACCTGTCCGGAAAGCCCGGAAAGTCGGCCGCACAGGTTGTGATGCTGATCGTCTTCATGAATCTGATCTTCTCGTTTGATTCCGTGCTGTCGGCGCTGGCGATCACGGATGTGTTTATCCTGCTGGCCACCGCGATCCTGCTGTCGGGCGTCGCGATGCTGGTTCTGGCCGACAGTGTCACACGGTTTCTCGAAGCCAACCGCATGTATGAAGTGCTGGGTCTGTTCATCCTGCTGATCGTCGGCGTGGTGCTTCTGGGCGAAGCCGGGCAAGCCGCATCCCATGCGATGCATGACCCCGAACTTGCCTTGCGCTTTTTCGGATACGAGGTGATCCCGATGTCCAAGACCACCTTCTATTTCTCGGTTCTTGTGCTCGTGGCCGTCGAACTCATCCAGTCGGGCTATACCCGCAAACTGAACGCCGAACGCCGCACCGGCGCGCGTCACTAGCAGATGAAGGCAAGACACCCTATGTTTGCACAAAGGAGCGGTGTATGGCCCGATTGTTTCTTATTGTCGTATTGGCAGCCGTTTTTGTTGCCATTGTTGCGATTCTGGTTTCAATCTGGAATTCTGCCGTCACCGCGGGCGCCCGTAGCCTGCGCCCTTATTTTAACACCGACAAGGATGGCATGATGGCGCCCAGCGGATTTCAGAAAGTGGCCTTTGTGGCACTGATCGTCGTGCTCTTTGGGGTGACGTCCGGCTGGCTTGGGGGGCTCTGATTCATGGCCAGAAGATACGGAGGCAAATACAGCCCTGACGAGGATCCCGAAGGACGCGCCCCCCCGCGTCAGCGGGTCGAGGTGGACCCGGTTGGCGCACGCATCAATGTGATGTTTGTCCCCCCCGTCATTCTACTGGTCACAACATTCAGCGATGGCGCACGCAGCCTGACGACAGGACTTGTGGGGGCGGGACTTTTGGCGCTTGCCGCCTGGCTCTTGCGCGAAGGTGTTTTGGCCGAGGCGGCCTACAACGCCCGCAAAGTGGCACGTCGCCCCGCGATCCCGCGCAAGATATTTGCGGCGGCCCTCGCCGGGCTGGGCGGTGCAACGGCGGTCTATGCCCATCTGGACACTCCGGCTGCATGGCTATCTCCGCTTCTGTTCGGTCTGAGCACCGGCGCGCTGCACCTTGCCGCCTTTGGTCTCGACCCGCTGTCCTCCAAGGGCATGGAAGGCATCGACACATTTCAGCAGGACCGCGTTGCCCGTGTGGTGGATGAAGCTGAAAAACTGCTCGACGCCATGACCGACGCCATCAAACGCGCCAGGGACCGCCAAGCTCAGGAAAGGTTGAGTGTTTTCCAGCAAACCGCGCGCACCCTGATCCGCACGGTCGAAGAAGATCCGCGCGACCTGACGGCGGCGCGCAAGTACCTGGGCGTCTATCTGCGCGGCGCCCGCGATGCGACGATCAAGTTTGCCGACATCTATGCCCGGACCCAAGACGCCCAGGCGCGCAGCGATTATCTGGAACTGCTTGACGACCTGGACCAGAATTTTGCCGCCCGAACTCAAAAATCACTGCTGGATGACCGCAGCGATCTGACTGTCGAAATAGAAGTGCTGCGCGAGCGGCTGTCCCGTGAAGGCCTGCGCCCGGAATGACGCGGTCTTTCATTCAAAACATTAAGGAACACATGTAAATGTCTGAAACAGTACGTGAAAAAGCCGCTCAATCTCTGGCCCTTGTCGAAGAAGTGACCGCGCTTGTCCTGCCTGAGCCCGCCGACGCCAATGCAATTGTTCCCCTTGCAGAAGCAGACAAGCCGCTGGGTGCCGAGATTAAGCGCCGCATGGCCGAGTTGGACATGAGCGATACCCGGTCCATCGTCGCCTTCGGGTCCGCCGCACAGGCCGAGTTGCAGGAAATCAGCCAGGCCATGCTTGCTGATGTGCGCAACAAGGACGTAGGCCCGGCGGGGGATTCCCTGCGCACCATCGTCAGCACCATCCGGGGCTTTTCCGTGTCCGAGCTCGACGTGCGCCGCAAGCGCAGCTGGTGGGAAAGGCTGTTGGGCCGCGCCGCTCCCTTTGCCCAGTTCACCGCTAATTTCGAAAAGGTCCAAAGCCAGATCGACCGCGTCACCGATGACCTTCTTGGCCATGAACACACCCTGCTCAAGGACATCAAATCGCTTGATATGCTCTATGAAAAGACGCTTCAGTTTTATGATGAGCTGGCGCTCTATATTGCCGCCGGCGAGGCCAAGATCAACGACCTGGATGCGACAACAATCCCCGCAAAAGAGACCGAGGTCCAGGCCGCTGCCGAAGGCGATCAGGTGATGGTGGCCCAGGAACTGCGGGACATCCGAGCCGCCCGCGACGACCTTGAACGCCGGGTGCACGACCTGAAACTGACCCGGCAGGTGACCATGCAGTCGCTGCCGTCGATCCGGCTTGTACAGGAAAACGACAAATCACTGGTCACCAAGATCAACTCGACCCTGGTCAACACTGTTCCGCTCTGGGAAACACAACTGGCCCAGGCCGTGACCATCCAACGCTCCGCCGAAGCCGCCGCTGCGGTGCGGGACGCCAATGACCTGACCAATGAATTACTGACCTCGAACGCGAAGAACCTGCGCGAAAGCAACAAGATGATCCGCCAGGAAATGGAACGCGGGGTCTTTGACATCGAGGCGGTCAAGCAGGCCAACGCCGACCTGATCGGCACCATCGAGGAAAGCCTTGCCATTGCCGACGAAGGCAAGGCCAAGCGCGCCGCCGCCGAAAAGGAGCTTCAGGAAATGGAAGCCAAGCTGCGCGATACCCTTGCCTCGGCCAAGGCCAGGAAAACGGGTCTGGGCGACGCTGCCTCCGGCGCTGTGCCAACCTGAATGGACCGGCGGTTTTGGCATAGGACACGAAACGCAGGCGCGCTCGCCGCACTTGGCGTTTTTCTGCTGTCCTGTACCATGCCGGTTGCGCCGTCCCTGAAACCCCAGGCACGGCCAACCGCGGCCTTGCCCACCCCCCAGGTCGCACAGCCTACCTCGCAGAAAAGCGCGCTTTTGCGGCGCTATCTGAACGAGGTGCAGCAGGCGCAGCTCGGCCAGGGACTGCTGCGGGAAGACGGCGGCGGGCCCGACACGCCGTTCTCTGCCAATGTCCTGGCGCGCAATTTTGAGCAGATCGCGTTCTATAATGAATACGACAGCGACTTTACCGGACGCGGCGGCGCAAGCCCGCTGCGGCGCTGGGAAAGCCCGGTGAGGATGGAGGCGATCTTTGGCCCCGGTGTCCCCCCGTCGCAACGGCGCAACGACACCGCCGAGGTGCGCAATTACGCAAAACGGCTGTCCAGTGTAACGGGCCATCCGATCTCAACCTTCGGGCCTCCGAATTTTCTTGTCATCGTGGCATCCGAAGATGACCGCGCCGCCCTTTTGACCCAGGCCGCCGCCCGTATTCCCGGCATTACCCCGGCCAGCCTGCGGGCCCTGCGGGACATGCGCCGCGACACCTATTGTGCCGTGGCCGCCTATGCGCTGGGGCCGGACCGCAATGTCTACACCGCCGCCGTTGCGGTCATCCGCGCTGAAAACCCCGACCTGCTGCGCCTGTCGTGCATTCACGAGGAACTGGCCCAGGGGCTGGGCCTTGCCAACGACAGCCCGGCCGCGCGCCCGTCCATCTTCAACGACGACGACGAATTTGCCCTGCTGACGCGACATGACGAATTGCTCTTGCAGATGCTTTATGATCCCCGCCTGAAGCCCGGCATGACCGCCGCCCAGGCCGCCCCCCTGACCCGCATCATCGCGCGGGAATTGACGACCGGACCGCTGTAACCCAAAAAGACACGACGCAATCATAGGAACCAAGCTCATGGGCATTTTCGATTTCCTCTCAGGTGAATTCATTGACGTTATCCACTGGACCGATGACACCCGTGACACGATGGTCTGGCGCTTTGAACGCGAAGACCATGAGATCAAATACGGCGCCAAACTGACCGTACGCGAGGGTCAGGCGGCGGTGTTTGTCCACGAGGGCCAGCTGGCGGATGTGTTTACCCCCGGTCTTTATATGCTTGAGACCAACAACATGCCCGTCCTGACCACACTACAGCATTGGGATCATGGCTTCAAAAGCCCGTTCAAATCCGAAATCTACTACGTCAACACCGCCCGCTTCAACGATCTGAAATGGGGCACCAAGAACCCGATCATCGTGCGCGATCCTGAATTCGGCCCGGTGCGCCTGCGCGCCTATGGGACCTATTCAGTCCGGGTCAGCGACCCGGCGCGGTTCCTGACGGAAATTGTCGGCACCGATGGTGAATTCACAATGGACGAGATCAGCTATCAGATCCGTAACATCATCGTACAGGAATTCTCCCGCACCCTTGCGCGTGCACAGATCCCGGTGCTGGACATGGCCGCCAATACCCGCGAACTGGGCAAGTTGGTCGGCACCGAAATCGCAGGCCAGCTGGCCGATTATGGCCTGTCGATGCCCGAACTCTATATCGAAAACATCTCGCTGCCGCCAGCCGTCGAGGCGGTCATGGACAAACGCTCATCCATGGGCGTGATCGGCAACCTCACCGAATACATGCAGTTTCAGGCGGCCGAGGCCCTGGGCCGGGATGGTGCCGGTGCCGCCGCGTTGCAAACCGGACTGGGCGCGGGACTTGGCATGCAAATCGGACAGGCCACGGCGGCGGCAGGCCCCTGGGGCGCGCGTCCACAGGCCTCCGCTCCTGTGCAGCCTCAGATGGCACCGCCACCCCCGCCGCCGGTAGAACATGTCTGGCATATTGCCGTGAGCGGCGAAACGTCGGGGCCCTTTTCCAAGGCCGCCATGGGCCGCAAGGCAACCGACGGCAGCCTGACCCGTGAAACATTTGTCTGGACCCCCGGACAGGACGGTTGGCAAAAGGCCGAAGATGTCGCCGAACTGGCCCAGCTGTTCACCGTCCTGCCGCCGCCGCCGCCGGGTGCGTAATCCCTTTGGGCCGGCTCCGTCCGGCCCTCCGACCTTCCCACCTCCTTCCTGCATCAAACCCCAGGTCTGTCTCACATGCCCACTGACGTTGATCTGACCCCGGATACCCCCACCCAGGAGCATCGTTTCCCCTGTGAAACCTGCGGCTCGGATCTGCGGTATGACCCGGTGTCGGCGCGGCTGAAATGTGATTTCTGTGGCAACACCGTCGGCATAGACGGCAGCGGCTATCGCATGCGTCCCATCGCCGAGCTGGACCTGAGCGACGGCCTCGCGGCGGATCTCGACGCGGCGGATATGGAGGAAACCCGTGTCACGCAATGCCCCAACTGCGCCGCAGAGGTGGAATTCCTGCCCGGCAAACACGCCACCGAATGTGCCTTCTGCGCGACGCCTGTGGTGGTGGACACCGGGGTGAACCGCCATATCAAGCCGCGCGCGGTCCTGCCCTTTGCCCTGAGCGAGACCGCCGCCCGCGACGCGATGAAGACCTGGCTGGGCCAGTTGTGGTTTGCGCCCAACGGGCTTCAGGACTACGCCCGCAAGGGCCGCCGGATGCAGGGCATATATGTCCCCTACTGGACCTTCGACGCCGACACCCGGTCGTCCTATACCGGCCAGCGCGGCACGGTCTATTATGTCACTCAAAAGGTCATGCGCAACGGCAAGCCCGCGACCCGGCAGGTGCCCAAGGTCCGCTGGCGCGCTGCCTCTGGACGGGTGGCGCGGTTTTTTGACGATGTTCTGGTGCTGGCCTCAACCTCGCTGCCCAAACGCTACACCGATGCGCTTGAACCCTGGGATCTGTCCGCCCTTGAACCCTATGCGCCCGAATATCTCGCCGGATTTCGCGCCGAAAGCTACGGCGTCAGTCTGGAGGACGGATTCGCCCAGGCCCGCGCCCATATGGACCGGGTCATCGAACGTGACGTGAAATTTGACATCGGCGGTGACCGCCAGCGTATCCACGCCATTGACACCGATCTCAGCGCGCTCACCTTCAAGCATATCCTGCTGCCGGTCTGGCTGGCGGCCTACAAATACCGTGGCAAGACCTACCGTTTTGTCGTCAACGGACGCAGCGGCCGGGTGGAGGGCGCACGCCCCTATTCGGCCATCAAGATCACCATCGCCGTGGTGCTGGGGCTGATCGCCGCCGGAACCGCAGGTTACATATTGGCACAGCAATGACATCCTATGATATGCTCACCGACCTCCTGACCGCGCGCCATTCGTGCCGGGCCTTCCGTCCTGACCCGGTGCCGGATGCGGACATCACCAAGGTGATCGCAGCCGCCCGCCACGTGCCATCGTGGTGCAACGCGCAGCCCTGGCAGGCCACGATCACCAAAGGTGCCGCCACGGACGCCTTTCGCGACCTGATGATGCAAACCGCCTCGACAGGCGCCGCCGCCACTCCCGATCTGGACTGGCCCAGGGGCTACTCCGGGGCCTACGCCGAGCGCCGCCGCA
>CAXBKL010000015.1:0-39287 GCA_963976125.1 uncultured Sulfitobacter sp.
CGGACCTGAACCAGCCTTGCAACATCGGCCTCCCAATTCTGATCGGCCCCCAACTTCACCTGAATTTGGGTGATGCCCTGTTGATGAACGTCCCGCGCAATTCGCGCCATTTCTTCGGGCGCGATGCAGGTGATTGAATGGTACAGCGGCATGTCGGCCTGACGCTGTCCGCCCAGCATCATGCAAAGCGGCATCGCTGCTGATTTTGCCGTCAGATCCCACAGGGCAATATCCAGGGCCGATTTGGCATAGGCATGGCCATGCAGAAACGCATCCGCACGGGCCATCAGCGCCTCAACACCGCGCGGATCGGATCCCAGCAAAACCGGCGCCATTTCGGTCAGGGCCGGCCCAACGCCTCGGGCATAGGCGGGCAGATAATGCGGGATCGGACAAACCTCGCCCCACCCGGTCATACCAGTGTCGGTTTCAACCTTCAGCACAACCGTCTCCACGGTATCGCAGGTCTTGCCGTCGGCCATATAATAGGTGGCGTGGCTGGTCAGCGGCACATGCCAAAGGGACAGCCGGCTGATTTTCATCCGTACACCGCGCAGGGCCGGCCAAGCGCGTCTTCGTCGGGATGCACCCCAAGACCGGGTGTTTCGGGCAGGTGCAGATGCCCCTGCGTATTTCGCGGGCCGCGTCCGCCGGCGATGTCGCGGGTCAGCATGTCCTGACAGGCCCAGACAGCATGACAATGCGCATCGGGAATGGTGGCGGCCAGATGCAGGGCCTCTGCATCGGCAAGCACGGACCCCCCGGTTGCCATCACAAACATGTCGATGCCGTGCGCCAGCGCCACATCCCGCAACCGGGCCGCCCGCGTCAACCCGCCAACCCGGTTGAGCTTGATGCCAAACACCTCTGCAAGCCCGTCGCGGGCAATGCGGGTGGCGTCCTGCAAGGTCACAAGGGTCTCGTCCACCGATACCGGGGCGGCGTGTTTGCCACTGATGGCGGCAATGTCATCGAGGGTTTCGCAGGGCTGTTCAAACATCACGTTCAGGTCTTCGGTCGCGCTCATGACGTGCAGTGCCTGCGCCCGTGTCCAGCCCCGGTTCACGTCATACAGAACGATTTCGCCGGGGTTTCGGATGCTTTCCACGTCGCGGATGCGGGCAATGTCGCGCGCCACATCGCCGCCGATCTTGACCGAGTGGGCCACATAGCCCCGCGCCCGGTAGCGGTCGATGACCTCGCGCGTTTCTTCGATTGTCTTGGCACCCACCGATGATGCAATCGGTCGCGGTGTTCGCGATCCCCCTCCCATCAGGTCCGCAATCGGCATTCCCGCCGCCTGACCGGCAATGTCCCAGCAGGCCATGTCGATGGGGGACTTGGCATAAAGATGGCCGGGCAGGGCGATGTCCATTACACGCTCCACCTCCAATACCCGGCGCGGATCAAGCCCCAGGAGAAAAGGCGCCATGGTTTCGATACCTGCGCGGATGCCCGGACCATGGGCGGGGACATAGGTATGCCCCCAGGGCGTTCCTTCGCCCCAGCCGGTGAACCCGGCGTCGGTCTCGATCTTGACAAAGGTTGCGTCCAGTACCTCGAACCTGAGCCGCCCGCCGGACAACCAATAGGGGTGCTCAAGCGGCAAATCGACGTGATAAACAGTGATGCGGGTGATCTTCATGGGCATACCACGATATTGCCGGTGTGTTGCTTGCGGATAAAGGCCGCCTGAGCGGCGTGCAGATCATCCAGCGGATAGGTCGCGGCAAGGGCCGGCTGGATTGCGCCGGCTTCGATGTACCCGATCAGGTTTCGCGTGACCTCGGGCGGGATCACGGTGGATCCCAGGAAGGTCAGGTCACGCAGATAGAAGGTGCGCAGATCCAGTTCCACCATCGGGCCGGCTATTGCGCCCGAACAGGTATACCGCCCGCCGCGTTCGAGAATGTCGATCAGGCTGGGCCAATACGCGCCCCCGACAACGTCTGCCACAACGGTGACGCGCTCCCCGGCAAGGCTCTCGCGCAGGTTCGCCGGGTTTCGCCCGATGATCCGGTCCGGTCCAAGGGTGCGCACATCGGCCTGTTTTGCCTCCGATGCCATCGCGATGACACGGGCGCCGCGCCGCTTGGCCAGTTGCACCAGCGCCCCGCCGACGCCGCCTGAGGCCCCCGGCACCAGCACGGTGTCCCGTGCCGATACATTTGCGCGGGTCAACATGCCTTCGGCGGTGGAATAGGAACACGAAAATGTCGCAAGCTCCGCATCGGACAGCGGCGAATTGACGGCCAATGCGTTCTGCGCGGGGATCGTGGTGTATTCTGCGAACCCGCCATCTCGTTCCGAGCCGTAATAGCCGGTCTTGTCCTTGTTGTCGGGGTCGTCCGGGTCGCGCAGCCAATTGTCGGTGATGATCCGTTCGCCAATCCGGGCCGCCGCGACACCCTCGCCGATGGCCACGATCTCACCACAGACGTCAGCGCCCTGAATGCGGGGAAAGGTGATCGGCGCGCCGCCCCATGTCGGATCATCCTCGTTGACCGTTTCAAACCCGTCGCCGGTGGTCGCGCTGCTGACCGCCTTGGAATACCACCCCGACCGGGTGTTCACATCGGTGTTGTTCAGGCCGCAGGCGCGCACCCGGATCAACACCTCGCCCGGCCCCGGATCGGGCCTGGGCCAATCGGTGTGCAGTACCATCTGCTCCAATCCACCATGGCCCATCGTCACCATTGCGCGCATCGTTTCAGGCAAAGTCATCGGCGATCTCCATTTGCACATCACTGCGGGGTTTCAGGCTCTGTGGGTCATAGGCTGGCTCGTTCAGCACAAGGGCGGCGCGGGGCTGCCCGGCGATGATCACCTCCAGAGCCGTGCCGGGGGTCGCCGCATGGGGCTTGAGGTAGGCAAAGGCGAGGATCGTGCCAACCGTATGCCCGTAAGCCACAGATGCGGTTGATCCGACCACCTTGCCGTTCAGCAAGACGGCCTCGCCGCCGTGGCCGTCATCGACCCCATCGGGTTCGATAGCGAGATAGGCACAGACCCACCGCAGGTTTTCCGCGTTTGCCAGGGATTGTTCACGGCCAAGGTATGCCTTGTCGGTCCTGACAAAACGCATCACATCCGCTTCCGGCAGGGTGACTTCATTGGTCAGCTCTCCGGCCCCCTTGAAGGCCTTTTCCATCCGCATCACATTCATTGCAAAGGATCCGTAGTTGGCAATCCCATGCGCGGCCCCCGCCGCCCATAGAGCAGTGTAAACATCGACGCAGGCGGCATTGGGCATGTGCAGCTCCCACCCCAGTTCCCCGGCGTAGGACATCCGAAACGCCCAGACCCGGTGATCTGCAACCGTGATTTCCCGGCCCGAAAGCCACGGGAAAGACCCATTGTCGAGCAGCGCGTCCGTACAGGCCGTCAGGACATCGCGCGCACGCGGACCGTTCAATGACAGCGCCGACCAGCGGTCGGACAGAGCGGTCACCGTCACATCTTCTCCGGCCCGGTTGTGGGTCAGGTGATCCAGCAGGCGTTGCTCAAAAAAAGCGGCGCAAACAAGGTAGTACCGGCTTTCGCTCATCTTGACGATAGTGGTTTCCAATTCGATCCGGCCGCGCCGGTTCAGCATATGCGCCAAGCCGATCGCGCCAATCTTTTGCGGCATCCGGTTTGCGGTCAACCTGTCCAACAGGTCATGCGCACCGGGGCCGTCGACTTGCACCTTGGCAAAGGCGGTCACATCCATGATCCCGACCGCCTGCCGCACGGCGCGTACTTCGGCCCCGATCATGTCGTGCACGGCGGTCCGGCGAAAGGAATAGTGATCGTGTTGACCCACATCACCCCTGGCAAACCAGCGCGGGCGTTCAAATCCGTAGACTTCTTCATGCACAGCCCCCTGGGAATTGAGCAGGTCATGCAGCGGCGATGGCTTGACCGGGCGTCCAGCCAAACGGTTGAAATGCGGAAACGGAACCTCGTGGCGCAGGCAGTAGTCCTCCTCTGCCTTGACGACCTGCCAATCTTTTGTGGCATAGCTGCCAAAACGGCGCGGATCATAGTCGCGCATCGAAATATCCGCCGCGCCATGCACCATCCAGCGGGCCAATTCACGGGTCAGCCCCGGCCCCCAGCCGATGCCGATCTGTGTTCCGCAGCAACACCAGTAATTGCGCACCCCCGGCGCAGGGCCAATCAGCGGGTTGCCATCCGGCGGATGCGAGATTGCGCCATGAACGTCTCGGGTTATCCCCAGATCGGCGAGGACCGGCATCCGGTTCAGGCTTTCCGCCAACCAGGGCATCACCCGATCATAATCCGCATCAAAGAGCCAGTTCTCGTAATCCCAGGGACATGCGTCATGCCAGACGGAATTCGGGCCGGACTTTTCGTAGATGCCGATCAGCCCTTTGTTCTGCTCCATGCGGATGTAGCCGGATACTTTTCTGTCGTCCCGGATGACCGGCAATTCCTGCGCGAGGGTCTCGAATTCGGGGACGGTGTCGGTGACAAAATAGTGGTGCGTCATGGAGGTCATCGGCAGTTGCAGGCCGGACCATTCGCCCATCTGCCGCGCATATGTTCCGCCTGCGTTGACGACATGTTCACAACGGATCGTGCCCTTTTCGGTCTCGACAGCCCAATCTCCGTCGTGGGCCTGTGTGATGTTGGTTGCCCTGCACCGCCGGATGATCCGCGCGCCCATCTGCCGGGCACCCGCGGCCAGCGCCATGGTCACGTTGGTCGGGTCCACATGGCCATCATCAGGGGTGTGCAAGGCCCCCAGAACCCCGTCCAGATTGTAGAAAGGATGCACTTGTGCGACCCGCTCCGGCCCCACGAGTTCGATGTTGAACCCAAGGGCGCGTCCAACAGACAGCGTATGGCGCAACCAGTCCATTTCATCCGGCGTATAGGCCAGACGAAATGACCCGCAGCCATGCCAGGTGACCGATTGCCCGGTTTCCGCTTCGAGCAATCCGGCATAAAGTCCAATGTTGTAATCCACACATTTTCCAAGCCCGAAAGAGCTTGTTGAATGGGTGATCTGACCCGCCGCGTGCCAGGTTGACCCGCTGGTCAATTCCGCCTTTTCCAGCAGAACCACGTCGCGCCAGCCTTCCCGCGTCAGGTGATAGGCAAGGCCGCATCCCATGATGCCGCCGCCCACAATGACAACCCGCGCCTGGGTTGGAAAATCCTGTTCGGCCATCTGCATTGCGCTCCAAAAAGGTCTCGACAGGTTAATCGCACATATATACCATCGTCAATCATGAATGGCACAAATGTATCATCTCGAATTCTGGCCCGGTTGGCTGACGAATTGCCGGACCTCACGCCCGAAGCCCGCAAGGCGGCGACCTATGTTCTCGAAAACCCCCGGGATGTGGGCGTGTGCACCGTTCGCGAAATTGCCCAGGCGGCCAGTGTGAAGCCCAATACCATTGTCCGTATGGCCCGGCAGGTTGGCTTTGAAGGCTATGAAGACTTCCGCGCCCCGTTCCGGGATGCCATCCGCCGCGGGGCCGCCGATTTCCCGGATCGGGTGCGCTGGTTGCAGGACATTCGCAAATCCGGCGATCTGGGAGGGCTTTACGCCGACATGGTGCAGGGTGCGCTGCGCAACATTGAGGAGTCCTTTGCCGGTATCACTGCCGAAGACCTGAAATCCGCAGCCGAGGCGATCTGGGCGTCGCGCAATGTCTTTGCCCTTGGCGTAGGGGTGAACAACGCAAACGCGCGCAATTTCACCTATCTGGCCTCGACCGGGATGGTCCAGTTTCACGCCATCCCGCGTGCCGGATCAACTGCCATTGACGATCTGGCCTGGGCCGATGCCCGCGATGTGCTGATTGCCATCACGTGCAAACCCTACCGCGCCGAAGTTGTGGAGGCGGTGCACACCGCCCGCGATCAGGGCATGACGATCATTGCCTTGTCCGACAGCCTTGCCAGCCCGATCATCCGCAGTGCCGACCACGGCTTTGTGCTCAGCGCGGAAACGCCACAATTCTTTCCGTCCTCGGTCAGCACGATTGCCCTGCTTGAGACCCCGTTGTCCTTTGTCATCGCCGTGGCCAGCGACGAAATTGTCACACGGGTCGAGACCTTTCACCGGCGTCGGCATGATCTGGGGATCTATCAGGGTGACAGCGATGGCTGATCCCCTCAGATCACTGGCGGCGCGCTATTACACGGATCCACAGGTGTTCGAGATCGAACAGGCGGGGCTTTTGGCCCGAACATGGCAATTTGGCTGCCATCTGTCGGACCTGACCGAACCGGGGGCCTATACAACCTTTGACATCGCGGGGGAGAGCCTTTTTGCGATCCGGGGCCGCGATGATGAAATCCGCGTTTTTTACAACGTCTGTCAACACCGCGCGCATCAGCTGGTTTCGGGCAGGGGGCGCACCCGCGTGGTGGTGTGCCCCTATCACGCCTGGACCTATGAACTGACCGGAGAATTGCGGGCAGGTCCGAACCTTGGCGCGGTTGAGGGTTTTGACAAGGCCAGTGTCTGTCTGACTGAAGTACCGTGCGAAGAATTCCTCGGCTTTCTCTTTGTGAACCTTGATCCCGAGGCCGCCCCGATGGACGACTGGTTCCCGGCGGCGCGGGCGGAACTGCAAGAATGGCTTCCCCACTGGGCTGATCTGCAACCGCTCGAATGGGTGGAAATCCCCGAAAACTGCAACTGGAAGGTTTCGGTGGAAAACTATTCCGAATGCTACCATTGCACGCTGAACCATCCGACCTTTGCCAACGGTGTTGTCAAACCTGAAACCTACGATATTCAACCGCAGGGGCATTGCCTGCGCCACACGACCCAATGTCAAAGCCTGGACAGGATGACCTACGACATCCGTTCCGGTTTTGCCCACCAGAATGAATATTCAAGCTGGTTTCTGTGGCCGATGTTCAGTTTCCAGGTCTATCCCGGCAATGTGCTGAATACCTATCACTGGCGCGCGGTGGATGCGGGCCGGGTGGTGGTCTGGCGCGGATGGTACTCCATTGGCGGCAAGGAAGACGCCACCGTGAGACAACTGGCGCGTCAGGACCGGGCGACGACCGTGGAAGAGGACATTCATCTGGTTGAATCGGTGCAACGCGGGTTGCAGTCGCGCGGTTATCGGCCCGGACCGCTTGTGGTGGATCCCAATGGCGGCGTGAACTCGGAACACCCGGTCATGTATCTGCAACGCTGGATGAAAGAGGCGATCGACCGCTGACGCCCCCGTCCTGCCATTGATCGCGGATTTCGCCCAAGCCGCTTCAAAAATGGGCCGCCCCGATTGATCCCGGATGGCGGCGGGGTGAAAAGAGCATAGGGTTGTGCCATAGAACAACCGACGCCATCAAAACCGACCATCACATAGAAAGGCCACCCCATGAGCACATTCGACGAAGACCTGTTTTTGAAAGGGCTGGAACAGCGCAAGGCCACTTTGGGCGCAGAGTATGTGGAAAAGAACCTTGCCGCCGCTGATGATTTCACCCGGCCTTTTCAGGAGGCGATGACCGCCTGGTGCTGGGGTTTTGGCTGGGGCGATGATGTGATCGACGCCAAGACCCGGTCGATGATGAACCTGTCGATGATCGGTGCGCTGGGCAAGATGACCGAATGGGAAATCCATTGTCGGGGGGCCATCACAAACGGCGTGTCGCGCGAGGAAATCCGCGCCATCATCCATGTGATCGGCATCTATTGCGGGGTGCCGCAGGCGCTGGAATGTTTCCGTGTCGCCAAACGGGTTTTTGAGGACCAATAAACCGCCCCTGCGCCCGGTTCAAAAATCGCGTGCGTATGGCGCGACAATGCGCAATCGTGAGGATATTGAATGGCATGGTCGGGGACCAAAGAGTGAGCGGCAGCAGCATGGACAGCATGGCGACCGCGCTTTGCCGCGTACTGGAGATCATCCGCGACAACCGCGAGGATGAAGCGCCGGTCTTTGACGCGATCCTTGAGCAGGCGGCAAATCTCTGTGCATCGCCCTATGCCGCGCTCAATCTTGTCAACGCCGACGAAACCGAATTGGTCTATGTCGCCTCGCATGGGCCCGATCTTGCGTCATCCAAGGTAGGGGCGCAAAGCTGGGCGCTTGATGGCAATTCGCTCATGGGGCGGACAATACTGGATCAACGCGCCCTGCGCATTGATGACCTGAAAGATACCGACGCCTATCGGCGCGGTGATCCGGTACGCGTAATGCATGTCGACAAGGATGGCATCCGCAGTTTCATGACCGTGCCGCTTGTGCACGAGGGGCGGGCCATTGGTTGTCTTGGCCTTATCCGGCGCGACCCGAGACCCTTCACCCAAGCCGATCAGGAACTGGTCGAAGCCTTTGCCGCACAGGCGGTCATCGCCATCGAAAACGTGCGCCAGTTCCGCGAGGTACAGACCCGTCTGGAACGCGAGGCGGCAACCCGTGAAGTGCTTGAGGTCATAAGCCGGAGCCGGGACAACGAACAGCCTGTCTTTGATGTGATCCTGCGGAAATCGGCCGAGCTGTGCGGTGCCTTTGCGGCGGCGCTGGCGATGGGCACCAAAGAGGATGCAGCGCAGCGCATGGCGGCCTCCTATGACGTCGATCCGGCAACGGTGCAGGTCTATGATGACGGACAGGTGAGCATGGACCCGGACACCTCTCTTGCCGCCAAGGCGATCCTGACGGGTCAGGTGATCCACATCAGGGACATGGCCGACACCGATGGCTATCGCGGTGGCATTGTACATTTCCGCTCGGTGGTGGAGGACAGCGGGATCCGCACCAACCTGTTTGTCCCCCTGATGACGGCAAAGGGCGGCATTGGCGCGCTGATCTTGTTCCGCAAGGAGGTCAAACCCTACACATCCGACGAAATCGCCCTTGTTGAAACCTTTGCCACGCAAGCGGTCATTGCCATCGAAAACGTGCGCCAGTTCCGCGAGGTTCAGACTCGTCTGGACCGTGAGGCCGCAACACGCGAGGTGCTACAGGTCATCAGCCAAAGCCGAGACGACGAATTGCCGGTTTTCCGGGCCATTCTGGAACGGGCCCAACGGCTCTGCCGCGCGCAGGCCAGTGGCCTGCAACTGGTCAACGAGGCGCGCACACATTTGTATTATGTGGTCGGATCGGGCGATGACAAGAGCAGCTTTGGGATCGGCGAGGAATTTGATCTGGCCGAACCTCTGGGCATGTGTATCGCCGTTCGCGAAGCCCGGGTGGTCCACATGAAAGACCTCAAGGATTCCCCGCTATACCGCGAAGGCCATGCGGGTCGGCGGCAATTGGTTGATGTGGAAGGTGTGAGGACGCAAGTCTCGGTCCCGTTGGTCAAGGACGGCGTCGCCTTTGGCAATATGACAATGAGTCGGACCGAACAGAACCCCTTTGCCGATGATGAGATTGCGCTTGTCGAAACCTTTGCCGAACAGGCTGTCATCGCCATCGAAAATGTGCGCCAGTTCAAGGCGCTTGAGAGCTTGAACGCTGAATTGGGCGACCGCGTGGCCGAGCAGGTGGGCGAGATCGAACGCATGGGCCGCCTCAAACGGTTCCTGCCGGCCGCCGTTGTTGATACCGTCATCAGCCAGGGCGCGGACAAGATGCTGTCGAGCCACCGCGCTTTGCTGGGCGTGCTGTTCTGCGACATTCGCGGGTTCACGGCGTTTTGCGAGACCGCAGAGCCGGAGGAAACCATCGAGGTGCTGCAAACCTACCATCAGGAGATGGGTCGCCTGATTGCCGAACACGGGGCCGGAGTGGATCACCGCATGGGCGATGGGATCATGGTGCTGTTCAACGACCCCTTGCCCTGTGACGATCCGGCGGGCGACGCGGTGCGGCTGGCTGTTGCGATGCGTGCGCGCATGGTCGAGCTGTGCAAAGGCTGGAAGCGCATGGGCCACAGGCTGGGTTTTGGCGTCGGGGTTTCGCTGGGCTATGCCACTGTGGGCATGGTGGGCTATGAGGGCCGCTATGACTATACCGCCTCCGGGACGGCGGTTAATTTGGCGGCGCGTCTGTGCGACATGGCGGAGGATGGCGAGATATTGCTGAGCCCCCGCGCCCACATCGCTGTCGAAGACGATTTCGAGGCTGTTGCGACAGGTGAATTCCAGCTCAAGGGGATACAGAACCCGCTGGAAGTTTTCCGGCTTGGCCCGTTTGCTTGATGTCACCATGGCGCGTCTGACCGGGCCTGAGAAATCAGCGCGCCGGAACCATTCACCAGCAAGGTGGCTTTGACAGGATTGGCCAGATGTATTGGGGAGAAGTGGCAGAGAAACCGCGATCGGCCCCGCCTGAAGGGCCAAGACGGGGAGCCTCCTATAGCCAAGCCGCGCGATCAGGACGGCAGCTTTGAACCGGGCCATTCCGCGTCATTGTCACCTGCACCGGCTGGTTCTAAACCGTTTCCCGATTGTTTACGCGGCCCAACACGCTGCGCTTGATAACCGAACGCGCACTGAGGTAAGAATTGGATCAGTTCAGATCGGCCTTTCGGCACAAGATCTAACCCAAATGCATCGAAAACCGGAACTGGATCGGGATTCATCCAATGGTCCGGACGTAAAGGCAAATATATGAGCACCATCGCATCTATCGAAGTCCGCCTGTTTCACATCCCGCTGGCGGAGGTGCTCGTAGATGCCAAACACGGTGATCACCACTTCTTTGAACTGATCACCGCGACGATCCATCTTGCGGACGGTTCAACCGGCACGGGCTATACCTATACGGGTGGCAAGGGCGGGCATGCGATAAAGGCTATGATCGAATATGATCTGGTACCGTTTCTTGTCGGCAAGAACGCGGATAACATAGAAGCGCTCTATGACGCCATGCAGTGGCATGTGCATTACGTGGCCCGCGGCGGCATCGCTTCTTTTGCCATCTCAGCGGTTGATATCGCGCTCTGGGATCTGCGTGGCAAACGGCGCGACCAACCGTTGTGGCAAATGGCGGGTGGGGCTGCCAGATCCTGCAAGGCTTACTGCGGCGGTATTGATCTGGGCTTTGATCTGCCAAAACTTCTGCGCAGTGTTCAAGGTTACCTCGATCGCGGTTTCAACGGAGTGAAAATCAAGATTGGGCAACCATCGCTTGAAGAAGACATCGCACGGATCAAAGCGGTACGCGACTTGATAGGCCCCGACATCGCCTTCATGGTGGACGCCAACTATTCGATGAGCGTTGAGCAGGCGATTGTGGCTGCCAAGGCATTTGCCCCCTTTGATCTGCTGTGGTTCGAAGAACCGACGATCCCTGATGATTACGCCGGATACGGTCAGATTTCGGACGCCACGGGCATGCCGCTCGCCATGGGTGAAAACCTCCATACGGTCCACGAATTCGAATATGCTCTTGCGCAATCCAAGCTCAGCTATATCCAGCCGGACGCGTCCAACTGTGGTGGGATCACGGGCTTTTTGGAGGTTGCGGAACGTGCTCACGCGGCTGGCGTACCGATCTGTAGCCACGGTATGCAAGAATTACATGTAAGCCTCGTTTCAGCGCAACAAAACGCAGGCTGGATTGAGGTGCATTCTTTCCCGATTGAACATTATACCACCCGACCTTTGGTGGTCGATAACCACCTTGCTGTTGCGCCGGATGTGGCGGGGACAGGGGTTATTTTCGACTGGGCGAAACTGGAGGCCGCGAACCAACTTTGACGCGGTGTCATTCGCACGCCGCCATGATCCCGCGCAACTCCGCAAGACCACGCATCCGCCCGATCAGCGGATAGCCGGGTGTGCTATGCCCGCCAAGATCGCTCAGTAATTCCTGACCATGATCCGGACGCATCGGGATTTGCAAATCGGCACGCCCTTCGGTCTTTCGCCTTGCCTGCTCTGCCATCAACGCACGCACCGTGCCGACCATATCCGTGTCGCCCTCCAAATGCGGCGCTTCATGAAAATCAGGTTTGTGAGGGTCGGTTCCTGCCATCCGCATGGTGTTGCGAAGATGTGCGAAATGGATGCGCGGCCCGTGTTGTCTTACGAATTCAGGTCCATCGAAATCAGCCGCCACCCCCAGCGATCCGGTACACAGTGTGGCTCCGTTCGCGGGCAGATCGACATCGGCCAGAACCTTGCCATAGTCATCAGTGGAGGACATCACACGCGGCAACCCTAACAGCGGAAACGGTGGATCATCAGGATGACAGCACAACCGTAGGCCAAGGTTTTGGGCCAGCGGTGCAACTTCGCTCAGGAAGTCGATCAGATTTGCCCGCAATCGCTCTGCCGTAATATCGGTGTAACTGTGCAATAGCTCCTGCACGTCGGTCAGGCTCCACTGACCATTCGCACCTGGCAGCCCGGCAGTGATGTTATGTTGCAACGTGGCTTTGTCATCTGTTGTCATCTGGTCAAAGCGGGCTTTTGCCTTGGCGATGACCTCTTCGCTATATTCCTCAGCGGCGGCCCGGCGTTCCAGAATATGCAGGTCAAACGTCGCAAATTCCACCAGATCGAACAACATGGCCGCTCCGCCATGCGATTGGCGCGCACGCAGCGACGTGCGGGTCCAGTCAAGGATCGGCATGAAGTTGTAACAGATCACTTCGATCCCCTGCGCCGCCAACGCGTGCAGACTGGCTTTATAAGCATCGATATGCGCGGCCATGTCAGCGCTCTGGGTTTTGATGGCCTCGGACACGGGCAGGCTTTCGACCACATCCCATGCGTAACCGTTTGATTTCAAGAGAGATTGCCGGTTCTGAATGCTTTGGCGATCCCATGCCACTCCCGGCGCAAACTTGTGTAGGGCCGTCACGATCCCCTGTACACCCACCTGATGCAGATCGGTCAAAGCAATGGGGTCTTCGGGGCCAAACCAACGCCAACATTGCTTCACCTTTGCGCTCCTTTGTCAAACGGATGGTCGTTGTGAGGGTCAAATTGCCCCCCATAGCGATGGCCTCCATTTTGGTGCTTTGCGGCACCAGGATGCAAGCTGCAAAAAAGGTGCGGGCGCAACGGGAGGCCAAGATGGGCGGGCAGTTGAATGGTGAGAGCGTGGCCTTGTACCAGGGTATCAACGACCTGCCGATTGCTTCGCCGCATGGGCATTGCGATCCGGCTTGGTTTTCCGAGAACGAAAACTTTGCCGGACCGCGTCGCGATTGGCCGATGCGCAGTTTGTGGGGACAACTCCGATGCGTCGCTGTTGACAATCGTCGGGGCGGCGGACCTGTTGCCCCTTATCCGTCTGGCATGATCGCGCCGCGATGCTGAACGACGGCCGCTGCCAGGGTGTGACCTGCCATCAGCGCCTCAGACTGGTTTTGCCCTGAAAGGAACGCGCCGAGGTAGCCGCCGTTAAAGCTGTCTCCGGCGGCGGTGGTATCGACGACCTTGCCAGCAGGGGGATAGCTTTGCTGCACCTTTTGGCCCAAGGAAAACGGCCCCTCTTCACCACGTTTCAACGCACCGATACCGCGATGTTTGGCAAATCTTGCAGTGACTTCAGCGGCAGTTTCGCCAAAAAGCAGCATCTCGTCGTCAATCGACGGAAGCGCAATATCTGCCCGCGCCCATAGCGCTGCCGTGATCTGGCGGGCGTGTTCAACACTGTCCCAAAGGCGGGGCCGATAATTGCTGTCGTAGATGACCTTGATCGGCGCCGTGGTGAGCCATTCAATGAACGCCAGCCGCACGGAATGCGGTAGGATCGCCATCGAAATCCCCGACAGATAGACAGCGTCATACCCCTCTAAAATGCTGAAACCTCCATCCGTAAACAGCTGCCGCGCGGCGGCCGCGCTGCGCCAATACGTGAAGCTGCGCTCACCTTCGGGGGTCGTGGTGATGGCATAGAGACCAGGAGACGCACCCGCAATCTGGCGCACCGGCGCGGTGCCGACGCCCTGGTTCGCAATGAAATCAAGGATGCGTTTCGAAAAGGGGTCATCCCCCAAACAGGTCAGGTAATCGACACTCAGCGCAGGGGCCGTCCGGTGCAGATAAATGGCGGTGTTCAGCGTATCACCGGCAACCCCGACTTGCGTGTCTTCACCGGCCATCGACAACTCGATCATGGCCTCACCGATACAGGCAATCCGCATTATGTTTTCTCCCGTTTCCAGATGATTAGACCTGCGCCCATGATCACAACCGCGCCCATCAATGTGCCACCATCGGGTACGGTGCCAAACAACAGATAGCCCCAGATCGCCACATAAATCAGGAAGGAATAGGTGAAGGGCATCAATTGGTTCGCAGTACCAAAGCGGTGTGCCGTGGTCAGGAATTGGTGTCCCGCCCAACCCATACAGCCAAGGCCGACAAGCACGACCATCCCCCATGTGGTTTCGGGTGTCACCCATGTCATGAGGGCAAAAGGCAGCAAGACCGATGTGCCGACCAGCCCCATGTAGAACTGCATCGTATCAACGGCCACAATGCCCGACAGTTTTCGCGTCATAATGGAGTAAAACGCCAGCGCCGTCGCATTATAGATGATGAGCAACATTGCGGGGTGGAAGGTGGCGCCAAAGGGGCGCACCACAATCAATACGCCTATAAAACCCAGCAAAATCGCACCCCAGCGCCAAGGGCCGACCTGTTCGCGTAGCACCGAGACCGAAAGAAAACACACGATGACAGGGCTGGAAAACATGATGGCGGAGACCACTGTGAGCGGCAGGTATTTTAGCGCATAGAAGTTCGACAGGGTTGCCGAGGTCAGCAAAAGTGCGCGGCTGACGACTTGCCACATATGGTCCGTCTTGAACCGGTCCACGTCAAAGCCACCAATGGCGATCACCCCGATCGAGATCACAAAATGGCTGGCATAGCGCATGAACGCCAACTGGAACGCCGGTATCCCCGCCACGGCCAGCCATTTCGCACCCGTGTCCACCACGGAAAAGAATAGCCACGCCGCGAGCATCATCAAGATGCCGAGGCGCGGCAGGTCCGCGTTGGATTGGGCAACGACGGCCATCGATCAGCCGTTCAGCTTGCGGGCGTAATAGTCGACCATCTGGCTGACCATATCATCGGCCTGGCCATTGTCCCGCGCGTCCTCAAGGGCGGCGAGCGGTGCTTTGACCATGATGCTTTCGGTGCCTGCGTCACTTGCCATGCGGTCGTAATACCCCAGATCCTTGGCCGCGTTCTTGATCGCGAAGGCCAGCATGGTGGGGTCCTTGTCGACGCCATAGGCTTTGACAAAGTCCATCATGCCGGAATGCAACGGACCTGCGGCCATCACATTATAGAGCTGCTCGCGGTCCACACCTGCGCCGTCCGCCATTGCGAATGCTTCGGCCATGGCATTGGCGACGGTCATGCCAAAGAAGTTGTTGATCAGTTTGATCGTGTGGCCGGAGCCAATCGCGCCAAGGTGGAAAACGTTTTCGCCCAGGTCATTCAGCACCGGCTCAATGGCGTCGAAGGCCGCCTTGTCGCCAGACGCCATGATGTTGAGTAATCCGTCTTTGGCATGTCCCGGCGTGCGGCCCAAAGGCGCGTCAAGGAAAGTGCCGCCCGCTGCCGCCACTTCTTCCGACAAAGCACGGCTGCTGCCCGGCAACGAGGTGCCAAAATCCACGACAGTCGCGCCTGTACGCAGGCCCGCGATCACGCCGTCACTGCCGCGCATCCGTGCCTCGACGTGATCAGACGTGCCCATGCAAAGCATCACAATATCGCTCGCTTCGGCTACCGCTTTGGCGTCTGCGGCCTCGACAGCACCCCGTGCAATCGCGGCGTCCAGATAGGTGCGGTCCCGGTTGCCGAGCACGGTCACGCTATAGCCGACGTCCTGCAAACGGCCCACCATTGCGCCGCCCATCAGGCCAAGGCCGATAAATCCGATTGTTGGTTTGCTCATGAATTATCCTCTCGAGATGTATGGAAACGGCAGGTCATGCCGTTTTGATGTGTCGGGTTTGGGCCGGTGTCTGGGCCGTGAGTTGTGCTTCGATCTTGGTGGCAACGGCCAGGGTGCGGGTCGCATCAGCGACGTCGATCATCGGTGCGGTGCCATCCATGACGTCGATAAAGTGGCACAGCTGCGCGTCAAGCGGTGTCCGGGTGTTTTCGGCAGGTGTCAGCGGGACGCGCGTGGCGGCCGTGCCCCAATCGCTTCCCTGCCAAAGGGTCATCGACGGAAAACTGATCGCCCCTTTGGTGCCAGTAATCCACAGCATGTCCTGGTGCGTCGTCCCGATATTGGGGTTCTCGCCCGTGCCCGCCTCGAACCCCCACGGGGACGGCGCGGTGTCGGCAAAACTGATCGTGCCCGTCCCGCCGTTGTCGAATCCAAGCACAACTGCGCCGCTTTCGATCCGGTTGGTGCCACGAAGTGAGGTTCCGCGCAGGGCAGCGGTCTCGGTGATTTCGCCGATGCAAAAGCGCAAAAGATCAATGTCGTGGACAAGGTTTATCATCACAGGGCTGCCGCCCGCCGTGCGCCAGTTACCGTCAAAATAGGTGTCGGGTTTGCGCATAGCCCAGAGGAGTGAGGCGGTGACGACTTGTCCGATGGTACCCTCTGCGATCAAGGTTTTGAGCTGTTGGGCACACGCGTGATGGCGGCGGTGGTGGCCAACGAGGGAACGGGTGTTTTTGGTGCTTAGAGTGGCCTCAAGGTCTTGTGCGTCCTGCAAGGTTCCCGCCACCGGTTTCTCGATCAGCATATGCCAGCCACGTTGGGCGGCCTCCTTGGCGTGGGCTGCATGAAGATGAGTAGGGGTGGCGATGATGACGCCGTCGACGGGGCTCTGCACCTCGCCCATCGCAGCGTATCGCGTGATGTCAGGCTGGATTGTCATATCGGGGTCAGCAAGGCCGACGAGGGTGCAGTTCGGGTTTTCCCGCACCGCCTGCACATGGCGGATGCCGATCAGCCCACCGCCGACAACAAGAATACGTTTCACATGACCGCTCCGATTTGCCAGGGAACGAATTCGTAATCGCCCAAACCCTGCGCTTCGGATTTGGTTTCCTCACCCGAGGCCACACGCAGAAACATCTCGTAAATCTCCCGGCCCTTTTCTTCGATACTGACGCCCTTCGACAAAATCTCGCCGGCGTCGATGTCCATGTCTTCGGACATGCGCTTGGCCATTTCTGTGTTCGTCGCAATTTTGACAGTTGGCGCAGGTTTCGAGCCGAAAGCAGAGCCGCGACCGGTGGTGAAACACACCAGATTGCAGCCGCCGGCAATTTGTCCAGTGACCGACGCGGGGTCGTATCCGGGCGAGTCCATGAAGGTGAACCCCTTGGCTGTAACAGGCTCTGCATATTTGTAGACGCCGGTCAGTGGTGATGTCCCGCCCTTCGCCGCAGCGCCCAACGATTTTTCAAGGATCGTGGTCAGCCCCCCCTTCTTGTTGCCGGGGCTTGGGTTGTTGTCCATCGAGCCTTTGTTTCGGGCGGTATAATCCTCCCACCATGTGATCAGACCGATCAGCTTGTCGCCTGTCGCGTGATCCACCGCACGGCGGGTCAGCAGGTGTTCTGCTCCGTAGATCTCGGGGGTTTCGGCCAGGACGCCCGTCGCCCCCTGCGCCGTCAACAGATCACAGGCATACCCCAATGCAGGGTTTGCCGTGACGCCAGACCACGCATCCGATCCGCCACATTGCAAGGCGACCATCAAGTCGGATACAGGGCATTCAGTGCGTGTCGCTTCGTTCGCAATCGGCAACATCGCTTTGATCTTTTCGATACCCAGTTCAACGGTCCGGCGTAGACCCGCGACGTTTTGAATGTTCATCGTCTGGAATGTCGGGCCTTGTCTCAACCCGTAAGCCTCTAGTAACCAGTCGATCTGGTTCATCTCGCAACCCAGACCCACCATCAACACGCCCGCATGATTGGGGTGTTTGGCATACCCCCACATCACCCGTTGCAGCGCTTCGAACCCGTCGCCGTTATCGGCCATGCCGCAACCGGTGCCATGCACGAAGGCCACCACGCCGTCGACATTGGGATAGTCCGCCAGAACCGTTTGGGTGAAGTGGTCCGCGATCATCCGCGCGGCGGTGGCCGAGCAGTTCACCGAGGTCACGATCGCAATGTAATTGCGTGTGCCGACGCGGCCGTTTTCGCGGCGGTAGCCTAGAAACGTGTCCTGGGTTTTGGCGGGGGTGACACGGCGCAGATCGGTCGAGAATTCATACGCCATGTCGGTGTTGCGGAATTCGACGTTATGCACATGGACGTGGTCGCCGGTGGCAATATCCTGCGAGGCGTAGCCGATCAGTTGCGCGTATTTGTACACGGGATCACCCGCCTTCATCGCCACCATCGCAATCTTGTGCCCCGAAGGGATCAGCGCCGTCGTCACCACATCCTCAATCGCCACGCCAACCTCCAAAGCACGGGTGGCGATGACCACCGTGTCGGCGCGGTCCAGACGTACAAAATTCATAGTGTCTTCTTTCAGGAGGCGATGCTCAGGCGCAGTAAGGCGCGTCTGAGGACCAGCGGTGAATGTCGATATGCGGGGCGTGGGACAGGCGCGCGCGGGCGTCCTCCCAGAGGCTCTTGCAGGCTTGCCAGTCGCGCAATTCTGTTTCAGGGGCGGCGCGCGAGCGGGCAATAAAATCGGGAAAGTGGCTGCGTCCGGTGGGCTGGCCCGTGGCGTTGAAGCGGATGTCAAAGGACCAGCGGAAACCGTCAGTGTGATTGGCCAGCGACGCATGAGGCGTCAGCGGATGGAACAGCACTGCGCCGCCAGCGGGAACGGGCAGGGGGATCGCGCCGTTCTCATTGATGAAGCCGTCCGCGATACCGGTTTGGGTGCGCGGACAATGGGGCAGGATCGCTTGATCTTTGGTCAGTGGCTGGACTTGCAGGCAGCCATTCTCGACCGTGGCATCCGTGATGGCGATCCATACGGTGACCATGTCGGTCTGGTCCGCGTCTTCCAGCGCCACGGCGCGGTCCTGATGCCAGTCGGTTGCCGTGATATGGGCGCGGATTTCGTGGCCGGTAAGTTTGGTCGCGGGCGGTTTGATGCGCACGTGCTGGATCGGGTTGCTGGTCAACTCGGGACCGAGGAGTTGCTCCATCGCATCGAGCAAAGGGGCTGCGGTCAGCATGTCGAATACGGCGGGACCGATGTGGAATGGGGTGCTGGCCGTGATACGATCACCCGGCAGCGAGATGTCCAGTGGCTGAAAATAGTCACAACCCGCTTGATAAGCACTGAGCAGCTTGCCCCAGAAATCGAGGGTTTCGGGCGGTATTTCAACCAGACCTTCCGCGAACCAACCGGCATAGAGGCCATCGAGCAGTGCCGCGTATTCCGCCTTTACACGCTCCAAGATGCCAGCGGGGATGATGTCAGGCACAACCAGATAGCCTTCCGTCTGAAACTGCGTGATCTGCGCTTGCGACAACATTATAGCAGGATCGCGATGATGTTGGGCCAGATCAGCAGGACCGAAAGCGCGACCAGTTGGATGCCGATGAAGGGCAGGAACCCTTTGAATATATCCGTCAGGCTGATGTGCGGCGGGGCCACTGATTTGAGGTAGAACGCGGCGGGGCCAAAGGGCGGTGAAAGGAAGCTGACCTGCATGTTCATACAAAACACCACGCCAAACCAGATCGCCACATGGCTTGGCTCAAGCTGGCCGATAAAGCCGATCTCGTCGAGAGGCAGGCGCAGCACGATGGGCAGGAACACGGGAATGATCAGCAAGACAATGCCGACCCAATCCATGAACGCTCCCATGAACAACAAGATCAGCATCATGGCGAGGATCACACCCATGGTTGGCAGATCCTTGCCCACGATCAGGGCCGCGACGTACTGCGGACCGCCCGCGATGGTGTAGGCCCCCGCAAGCGACGCCGCACCAATGGTCACCCAGATGATCGTGCCGGTAGAGCGCAACGTGCGCATCAGGCTTTCCCAGACCAAGGCAAACGACCCCTCACCGCGCAGGATGGCGATGATCAGCACGGCGGCGGCGCCCATGCCGGCGGCCTCCGTGATGCCAGTGATACCGCCATAGATCGACCCCATGACAACCCCGATCACGACGATGGGTGCGACCAGTCCTTTGCCCATGTTCCAGCCGGTTCTGGAGCGTTCCTTGCCAAAGACAAAGAAGATCAACACCAGCGCCACGAGGATAATGCCCGCAAGCCACGGCATGTGTGCTGCGGTGCCAAAGCGGGCCGGATCGCCGTCACTTGCGGCATTGGAGCCGGAGAGTTCAAAAAAAGCCGCACGGGCGAACAGGAAGGTAGAAAAACCCGCGATGACGATGGAGAGGAACGCCAGGAACAGAAGACGCTTTTCGCCGCGTGGCGGGTCATTAGGGTCTTCTTCGGGCAGCGGCGCGTCTTCGGGACGCAGGTTTGTGCGTACAATGATATAAAGGATAAACATTGAGGCGAGCATGAAACCAGGGATGAAGGAAGCCGTGAACAGTGCCTTGATCGAGGTTTCGGTGATGAGGCCGTAGATGATCAGGACGATGGACGGCGGTATCATTGTGCCAAGCGAGCCAGACGCACAGATCACACCAATCGCAAGGTTCTGGTTGTAGCCAAGGCGCAGCATCTGCGGCAGTGCGATGAGACCGAGTAGCACAACTTCACCGCCGATGATGCCAGACATCGCCGCCATGATAACCGCCATGATCGAGGTCACAATCGCAATGCCGCCACGGGTGCCCGACAGCCAGACGTTGAGGGAAGAATACATGTCTTTGGCAATGCCGGAACGCTCCAGCAGGGACGCCATGAAGATGAACAGCGGAATGGATATGAGGACGTAATCCGTTAATAGCCCGTATATCTTTTGCGCCAATATATAGAGCGGCCCGGTGCCGGGCCTACCTGTCAGAACACCATCGCCAAAGGTGAGCGGATTCCAGAGCAGTGCCGGTTCAAACTTCATCACCAACACCAGAACGGCCAGCGATGCAGACGCAAAACCAAGCGGCATTCCAATGGCAAGCAGCGCGATGAGCGCCAGCATCAAGACCAGTGAGATCGTTCCAATATCCATCAGTCTTGCCCCACAGCGCGTTTCAGCATTTCAATTTCCTCGGCATCCGGCTCATCGGTGTGAATTTCCGGTTCCTTGTTCCAATCTGCGATCAGGTTCAGCACCGCCTGGGCGGCGACAAGGCTGATCATGATCAACACCATCGGCTGCAACGTCGCCGGGATTGGCGGGTTGAAGGCAGAGCCATACAGCTCCCATTTGTAGAGCTTGTTCACAAATACTTGCTTGTAACTGCCGTAGACGAGCGCGAAAGCGAAGGTCACGATAAGCAGGCAGGAGAAACTATCAAACGCCCGCTGCACCCAGCGTGGCATCATGTCGTAGATCAGAAAAATACGGATATGGCAGCGTTGCTGCATCGCGTAAAAGCCCGATGTCAGGAACACAAAACTGGCGAACCACAGGGTCATCTCGTTGGCCCATTCGGTGGGTTTCTCCATGATGTAGCGCATGAAAACCTCATAGAGCATGATGATCGTCATGATCGCGATCATCATCATCGTGACGCGGCCAATGAACAGGGCGATGCGGTCGACCGTGCTGGCGTCGCCATGTTCCATTCCTGCATGCCGGACCGAACGGGCGCCAAAGAAGGCCAGGATTGGTGTCAGGACCAAGGCGGCAATGTCAAGAAGATCTATATGCCCGCCAAAGATGCCGCCCATGTTCGGGGTCACGTCGGCGCGCAAGTAAATCGCCTCGACCTGTGCCCGCAAGCTGTCGGAAGTATAGGGTATCCAGTCGAGCATGAACGCGGGCAGATGCCAGATCAGCCACGCTGTCGTGCCGACAAAGGCCAGTGGAATGAGCCATTCTGCGATGCCGCCTGATCTTGTCTGCATGGGACGTCCCTTTGCGTTACGCGTCGAGTGTGTAGTGTTTGATGAAATCGCGGTCCGGTTCTACGCCGATGCCGTCACCCGTCGGAATAGTGACCCGACCGTTGTTCGCTTTGACTTGGCCCTGAATGTCCAATGGCTCTGACAGCAGGTTGTCGCGAAATTTGTTGTCGGTGGTGTCGAACTCCAGCATCGGTTCCCACGGGTGCAAACCACCCGGCAGCGGCGGCATCGCGGCGAGCAGTTGCAGGTTGGCCGCCACCGCAATCGCGCTGCCCCAGACGTGGTTGATGACGGGTGTGAAATGCGCGTGGCACAGGGCGAGGACGCGCAGGTATTCGCTGATCCCGCCCAATGCGCAGACCTCCGGTTGCGCTATATCTAACCCACGGTTCTCAAGGATATTGCGCCAGCCCCAGCGGTTGAACTCGGCTTCGCCACCCGAGATATTCACCTTTAAACCAGCCCGCAACTCGCGGTAGCCATCGAGGTCTTCGGGCGCGATGGGTTCTTCGAACCAATAGGCGCCGAGGTCTTCCAAGGCGCGACCAACATGAAAGGCATCAGAGGTTGTGTAGCAGTGGTTCGCATCGACCATAAACCGGAAATCATCGCCAACACCGCGCCGCACTGCCTGGCATAGTTTCACGTCCGGCTTCGGGCCAAAGCCCACCTTCATCTTTGTCGCCACAAACCCCATGTCTTTGATCGCTGCGGCCTCATCCTCAAACCGTACGGCCAGTTTCTCCACCGGCTCATCCCGCAGCATCATGCCGTAGCCGTAGCATGGCACCTCTGTGCGGTGCGCACCGCCGATCAGCTTGTGCAAGGGCAGACCCGCGACCTTGCCTGCAATGTCCCACAGCGCGATGTCAACGCCGGACAAAGATTGCATCGACATGCCCTTTTGCCCGTGGTCTCGCAGAAGGTTATAGACCTTGTGCCAAATCACGTCCCGATCCATCGGGTCCATCCCCAGGACCATCGGCTGGATCACCTTTTCCACGATCCCCTTGTTGGCAACCGCCACCATGCCCGGCCCGAAACATTCACCCCATCCCGTCACGCCTTCATCCGTTTGCACTTCGACCAGATGCGCAGAGCGCTTGGCGTAGTATTGCTGCGAATAGCCCAGCATTTCGGGCATATCGTAAGACAACACATGGCTGATGATGCGGGTGACTTTCATAGGGGTCCGGGGGTCAGAGGGTAAAACGGCAAGGCCATCAGAGAACAGCCTTGCCGCGTGACTTTGGTACAGCAAATGTTGCTGATTACTTCATCGCGCCCATCTGCTGAAGGAAGGCGATGTGGCTTGCCAGCAGATCTTTGGCTTCTGGTGTTGTCGCAAACTCTGTCCAGCCAACCTGCACCGCATCGCGGTACTTCTGCAGATCTTCCGGTGTCCACTCATACAAGTTTACGCCCTTGGCGCGCAGGTCCTTGGCGGTCTGCTCGTTCTGGACTTCGTTGATGGTAGCGTTGTGCAGTGCGAGACTGTCCATTGCGACCGTCATGATACGCTTGTGGCTTTCCGGCATCGCGTCCCAAACGTCCTTGCGGCAGGCAAGGTGGTCCGCGGGCATGGAGTGGAAGCCCGGATAGTTGGTGTGCTTGGCGATGTCATAGAGACCCAGACCGACGTTGTTGGTCAGGTTCGCGGCATCGGCACCGTCAATGATGCCTGTCTCAAGTGCGGTAAAGATTTCGTTGAAATCCATCACGATTGGCGAGGCACCCATGGCTGCAAAGACTTTTGTCGCCAGGCCGGGAGGGGAGCGGAATTTCCAGTCCTTGAAGTCATCCGCATTGCGGATTGGCGACGTAGAGGCCAGAGATTCAGGGCCGGGGATCCACCAGCCGACGAACTCCATGTCATAGCCGTTGTAGAGCTTGTTCAACGCCGCACGGCCATCGCCATGCAGCAACCATGCCATCTGTTGGTATGGATTCTGGTAACCGCCCATCAAGTCGCCGGCGAACTGGAAGGCAGGGTTCTTGCCGGTCTGGTAAGCACCACCCGTCATGTCGCAATCAAGAATACCCGTGGCCGCCGCGTCGAATGTTTCGACGGATTTCACAACGGATGAGGAATAGAACATCTCGACCGCGATCTCGCCGTTCGACATGACTTGAATATCGTCGATGTACTTTGCCGCCATCTTGCCGGACAGGGTCTCGGGCGAGAAGTGCGTTTGAATGCGCAACTTGGTTGTCGCGTGGCCATCGGCCATTGCGGTGCCGGCAACCATAGCTGCGGCGACGGCCACTGAGGCCGCTGTCTTCAATAGTTTCATGTTGTCCTCCCAGACGTTGAGCGTGTGTTTTCGGGGGTCGATCCGCCCCCGCTCGAATGACGCTGCCCGAAGGTTAGGCTGACGAATCGAGTACAACAAGAAAAAAATGAAATTTTGCAGAATTTCGAGATTTTTGTGTATTCACAAAAATATTTCCCCTATCTTTGTCTTATGTAACCACCGTAAAAGCACCAGCATGCCGAAAGAAAATGACCTTTACCAAGAACTTGAGAAACGCCTGACCTCGAATGGTTTTGAACACGGGGCCAAACTGCGTGCCGAAGTTCTGCGCGAAGAGTTCAACTGTTCGGCCAGCACTGTGCGCGAGGCGCTGTTCCGGCTGTCGACCGTCGGGCTGGTACATTTTCAGGAACAACGCGGATTTCGCGTGCCGGACCGCTCGCCGAAAAAACTGATCGAGTTGACCCATCTGCGCGTGTTGCTGGAGAGCGAAGGAACGGTCATGTCGATCCGGAACGGCGGTGTGGCATGGGAGGCGCGGCTGACCGCTACGCACCACAAACTCAGCCATATTGAAAAGCGTATCCACGCAATGGATGACGCGTCGGAGTTGGTGGACATCTGGTTCAACTCCGAGAACGAATTCCACCAGACGCTGATTTCCGCCTGCGGATCAGAAGTGCTGACCCAGACCCACAGCCGCATCTATGCGCAATTCCGCCAGCAGTTGATGGTCGCCGACCGCCGTTTCGATTTTATCTCTGAGAACATCCAGCACCATGCCGAAATTCTGGATGCGGCTTTGTCGGGTGACGAAGACCTGACGCGCACGAAAATCCACGACCACCTCGCGCGGCATTTGACCGGCACAACGCTTGATGGCTAAAGGGGGGCGAAGGTCAGGCATGTAGATCATCCTGCATGTAAACGCCGATGATCTCGTCAAAACTCTGCTCCGCCTCGAACCCCAAGGCAATCGCCCGCTCTGGCGCAAAATTACGTGGCCAGCCGTTCACCATTCGCATGATCGTTTCATCCGGCACAGGTTTGATCAGATCGACAACCTTCTGCCCGGCCGCACGGCGCAGCGCCTCGATCTGTTCCTCAACCGTGCAGCTAAAGCCCGGTAGGTTCAGCGCCCGCCGCCCTTCCAGCAAATCGGTGTCAAGTGCCGCCGCGTCTGTCAGGAACCGCGCCGCCGCGCGCGGGCTGGCATGCCAGTGGCGTACGGTTTCCGCAACGGGCAAAATCGCCTCAACCCCGTTCAACGGCTCGCGGATGATGCCCGAGAAAAACGAGGAAGCCGCGGCATTCGCCTTTCCCGGACGCACGCAGATCGTGGGCAGGCGCAGGGACAGCCCGTCGATGAAACCCTTGCGGCTGAAATCGCTGACCATCAATTCGCAGGCCGCCTTTTGAGCACCATAGCTGGTTTGTGGGGCACAGAGGAATTCATCACCGATCTTGTCGGGGTAGGGGCCACCAAACACGGCAATCGAAGAGGTGAACACCACACGCGGACGGTAGGTGCCGCCCGAACCATCATGTTCGTCCTTGAGCGCATTCAGCAGATGCCACATCGCCATCATGTTGACCTCCCACCCAAGGTCGAATTCCGCCTCCGCCTGACCGGACACAATTGCGGCAAGGTGGAAGATTACATCAGGGCGGTTGGCGACCAGCGTCTTGGCCATTGCCGGACTTGAGACATCGCCGGTCATGGTTTTCGCGGCCACACCAGCGGGCGGAAAGGCACGATCAAAGAGCGTGACTTCGGCGTCGGGCATGAAAGTCGCACCGGTGATCCGCTGTGCCAGCTTCTGACCGATCATGCCGCCGCCACCAAGGATGAGAATTTTCCTCATGTCAGATCGTTCCGTTGCCTGAGTTCCAGATACAGCCCTGAATGGTCCAGATCGGCGCCGCCCAATTCCTCGCAGAAATGCACAAACCGGTCGCGGACCGCTTGGGTCGCGGGGAGCTCAAGGCCAAGCGATCCCGCCTCGGCCAGCGTGTTATCAAGGTCTTTGACCTGTAACTTCGACAACCCTCCGGGCGCGAAGTTCCGCGTCGACATCCGCTCCCCGTGCTGTTGCAGTATCACGCTGTCGGCGAACCCGCCCCTGAGCGCTGCCCGCAACGCAGCCGGATCAGCGCCGCCTTTCTCCGCCAGCAATGTTGCCTCGGCCACGGCGGCAATTGTCACCGCGACAATCGTTTGGTTCGCCAGTTTGCACAATTGCCCCGCGCCCGATGGCCCGACATGCACAGGGCGGCCCATTGCTTCAAATACACCGCGCACGTCCTCGAAAACTTGCGCATCACCGCCTGCCATGATCGCAAGCGATCCGGCCTCGGCACCCTTCGTACCGCCCGAAACGGGCGCGTCCAAATGGGCCACACCCATCGCAGCCAGTTGCGCCGATTGTTCCCGCGCATGCTCCGGTTTGGCGCTCGACATATCAATCCAGATCATCCCGGTCGCCAACGCCGCGCGAAACGTATCATTCGCCAGCAACGCCTGCGTCGCATACCCATCCGACAGCATCGTGATAATCACCGCCGCCCCGGCAATTGCTTCGGCAGCTGTCGGGGCGGTTTTTGCCCCTTCGTCAATCAAAGGTGCGGCGCGCTGCGCGCTGCGGTTCCACACGGTCAGATCATGCCCGGCCCGCATCAGATTGCGCGACATCGGCACGCCCATAAGACCGGTGCCGATCAGGGTAATCTTGCGCTTTTCAGTCATGGGGCTGGTCCTTTCGCATCAGAAACGCGGGGGGGGTTATGGTCAAATCCAAATCTCTGACATACGCTAACCTATCCGTCGAAAAGCGCCAGCGGCCCTGTTTGATTTGTGCTGGATTTGCGCGAAGAAGGTGGGGGCCAATGGGCAATAGACGGGCGAAACAGAGTGTATAGTCAGGGTGGAAAAACGTGGTTGGACAAAGACTTAGCGGAAAGCGTGTTTTGGTTACTGCTGCGGGTCAGGGGATCGGGCGTGCCAGTGCGATTGCCATGGCGCGCGAAGGGGCGCAGGTGTTTGCCACGGATGTGAACATGGATGCGCTATCTACGATTCGCGAGGCGAATCTCGAAAATATCGAAATTTTCGAACTTGATGTGCGCGATACGGATAGTGTTTCAGCAGGGGTTGCCAGGTCGGCGCCGGATGTTTTGTTCAACTGCGCGGGCTTTGTGCATCACGGCGCAATTCTGGAGGCGACGGATGATGAATGGGACTTCGCTTTCGATCTCAATGTCCGTTCCATGGTGCGTACCGTCCGCGCCGTTTTGCCCGGCATGATCGCGCGCGGCGCGGGGTCGATCATCAACATGTCCTCGGCGGCAGGGTCGATCATCGGGGCACCCAACCGCTTCATCTATGGCACGACCAAAGCCGCGGTGGTTGGCATGACCAAGTCCGTAGCAGTCGACTACATCAAACAGGGGATCCGCTGTAACTGCATTTGCCCCGGCACCGTGGAGAGCCCAAGTTGGCATGACCGTGTGACAGCCCTGGGGGAACAATTGGGCAGCTACGATGAGGCGCTGGCCCAATTTGTCGCACGCCAACCGATGGGACGGGTCGCCAGCGCCGAGGAAATAGCCGCCCTTGTTGTCTACCTTGGCAGTGACGAGAGCGGGTTCACCACAGGGCATACACACATCATTGACGGAGGCTGGTCAGGCCAATGAAAAAGATCACAAAGGACGACCTGCGATCCCGCAAATGGTTCATGAACCCCGACAACCTCGAGATGACAGCGCTTTATCTGGAACGCTATCTGAACTACGGGCTGACGCGCGAGGAATTGCAGTCGGGCAAGCCGATCATTGCGATTGCGCAGACCGGCAGCGACCTGTCGCCGTGCAACCGCCACCATATTGAGCTGACCAAACGGGTGCGCGACGGCATCATCGCGGCGGGCGGCACCTGTATCGAGGTGCCGGTGCATCCCATTCAGGAAACCGGCAAGCGTCCCACTGCTTCGCTGGACCGCAACCTTGCCTATTTATCCCTGGTGGAGACGCTTTTTGGCTATCCGCTGGACGGGGTTGTTCTCAACATCGGCTGTGACAAGACAACTCCGGCTCTGCTGATGGCAGCGGCCACTGTGAACATACCGGCGATTGCGTTAAGCGTTGGCCCGATGCTGAATGGCTGGTGGAAAGGGGAACGCGCCGGCTCCGGTACCGTGATCTGGAAAGCGCGCGAGCAATTGGCCGCAGGCGCCATCGACACCGATGAATTCATGGAAATCGCTGCCGCATCTGCCCCCTCTGTGGGGTATTGCAATACCATGGGTACGGCTACGACGATGAATTCGCTGGCCGAAGCCCTGGGCATGCAACTGCCCGGTGCGGCCGCCATCCCCGCGCCCTACCGCGAGCGCGGACAGATCAGCTATGAAACCGGCAAGCGCATCGTTGACATGGTGTGGGAAGACATGCGCCCGACGGACATCATGACACGCGCCGCCTTTGAGAACGCCATCGTCATCAACTCTGCCATCGGCGGGTCCACCAACGCGCCCATTCACCTGAACGCGATTGCGCGGCATCTGGGGGTGCCGCTCGACAACGATGATTGGCAGAAGCACGGCCACGACATTCCGCTGCTGGTCAACATGCAGCCTGCGGGCGACTATCTGGGCGAAGATTATCAGCATGCGGGAGGCGTCCCTGCGGTTGTCGGGGAACTCATCGCGGGTGGTTTACTGCCGCATCCGGATGCGTTGACCGCCAACGGCAAGAGCATGGGCACCAATTGCCAGGACCATCGCAGCAGGAACGCGGATGTCATCAAACCCACCACCGATCCGATGAAGGAACAGGCGGGGTTCCTGAACCTGTCCGGCAACCTGTTTGAGAGCGCGATCATGAAAACATCCGTGATCTCGCCTGCGTTCCGCGCGACCTACCTGTCCAATCCCGATGATCCGGAGGCATTCGAAGGCCGCGCGGTGGTCTTTGAAGGGCCTGAGGATTTCCACCACCGTATCGACGATCCATCCGAAAACATCGACCCGACCTGTGTGCTGTTCATGCGCGGTGCCGGGCCAAAGGGCTATCCGGGTGCGGCGGAGGTCGTGAACATGCGGCCCCCTTCTTATCTCATCAAACAGGGGGTTGAGGCGCTGCCGTGCATCGGTGACGGTCGGCAATCGGGCACCTCCGGCTCACCATCGATCCTGAATGCCTCTCCCGAAGCGGCGGATGGGGGCGGTCTGGCGCTGCTGCAAACCGGCGACCGGGTGCGCATTGATCTGGGCAAGGGGACGGCGGACATGTTGGTGCCGCTGAACGAACTGAACGAGCGTGCGCGCGCATTGGCCGCAAACGGCGGGTATGACATGCCGGCAAGTCAGACACCCTGGCAGGACTTGTTCCGAGAGAAAGTCGGGCGGCTTGACCACGGTATGACGCTGGACGGTGCCGACAAATACCAAGACATCGCGCGCAAATTCATGCCGCGTGACAACCACTAATACCAAAGGGAAATCTTATGAAACTTCTCCGCTATGGCGCACCAGGTGCCGAAAAACCTGGCCTGTTGGATGCGGCTGGATTGCTGCGCGATCTGTCGGACCATGTAAGCGACATCACCGGGGCGATGCTGGACGACGCCACGCTTGACCGCTTGCGCGCCCTTGATCCTGCCAGTCTGCCGATTGTCGAAGGCGAACAGCGCATCGGCGCCTGTGTCGGCAATATCGGCAAATTCCTCTGCATTGGGCTGAACTATTCCGATCATGCCGCCGAAACAGGGGCGGCTATCCCTGAACATCCGATCCTGTTCTTCAAGGCAAACTCCGCCATCGTCGGGCCCTACGACGATGTTGTGATGCCACGCGGGTCCACCAGCACCGACTGGGAGGTCGAATTGGGCGTGGTAATCGGCAAGGCAGCAAAATACGTCTCCAAAGAGGAGGCATTGGACCATGTTGCGGGCTATTGCATCGTCAATGACGTGTCCGAACGGCATTTCCAGAACCACCTCACCGGGCAATGGACCAAGGGCAAGTCCTGCGACACTTTTGGGCCGACCGGTCCCTGGCTGGTCACGCGGGACGAGGTACCCGACCCGCAAAACCTGGCCATGAGCCTTGATGTAAACGGGGAACGGCGACAGACCGGCAACACCGCCACGATGATCTTTGATGTGGCTGAAATCATCGAACATCTGAGCGGCCTGATGACATTGCATCCCGGTGACGTCATCACCACGGGAACCCCGCCGGGTGTCGCCGTGGGTATGAAACCGGTACCGGTTTTTCTCAAGAAGGGTGATGTGATGGACCTGACCATCCAGGGATTGGGCCATCAGCGCCAGTTGGTCGGTCAAGATGCCTGATCTTCTGCAAATCGGGGGCATCACCGATGCGATGCGCGATCGACTTGAGGCAGCGTTCACCATTCACCAGTTGGATAACTTCGACCCCGATAAAATCACCCATGTCGTGACAAATGGCCACGACGGTGTGAACCCCGATCTGATGGCCTCGCTAAGCAACCTGAAGGTGATCAGCGGTTATGGCGTAGGCTACGATGCAGTTGACGCAAACGAGGCCGCGCGGCGCGGCATTATCGTGACCCACACGCCCGACGTCTTGAACGAAGAAGTTGCAACAACGGCGCTGCTCCTGATGCTGTCCTGCTACCGCGAAGTGCTGCGCGATGACGCCTACTTGCGCTCCGGCGACTGGCAGGCGAAGGGCAACGCGCCCTTGACCCGCTCGGCTGACAACCAGACCGTGGGCATCCTTGGCCTTGGCCGGATTGGCCAGGCAATCGCGGATAAGCTTGCGCCTTGGAAGAGCAAGATCGTCTATCATTCGCGCAACCGGAAGGATGTCGCATACACCTATTATGACAATCTGACCACGATGGCGAAGGACTGCGACGTGCTGATTTGCATCACGCCCGGTGGCCCGTCGACCAACAAGATCGTCAACGCCGAGGTGATGGAAGCGCTGGGTCCGCAAGGCACCTTGATCAACGTCAGCCGTGGCTCTGTTGTGGATGAAACCGCGATGATCGACGCGCTGCAGTCCGGTAAGTTGGGTTGGGCCGGATTGGACGTATTCGAGGCCGAACCCGCAGTACCACAGGCGCTGCGCGACCTACCCAACACGGTCCTGCTCCCTCACGTCGGCAGTGCAACCGTCGAAACCCGTGCCGCAATGGGCGGGCTGACGGTGGATAACCTGTTGCAACATCTCAAAGACGGCAGCGTGATTAGTGCCGTGCCCGAATGCAAGCATTTGTGAGCGGAAAGACGATGCAGCTTGGCCATACCGCCCCTCTCGGCGTGGCGTACACACCATCAAAGCCAACCGATCAGACGTCAAACTGGCTGAAGCCTTGCGGCTAAACCGTCAAAGCGATGCGGTGATCCCGCCATCCACATAAAGCGTATGCCCGTTCACAAAACTCGACGCGGCAGAGGACAGAAATATGGCGGCCCCGACCAATTCTTCGACATTGCCCCAACGCCCCGCCGGGGTGCGCCTGGACAGCCACGTCGTGAAATCGGGGTCGGCAACCAACGCCGCATTCAGTGGCGTGTCGAAATATCCCGGCGCAATCGCGTTGCAGTTCAACCCGTGCTGCGCCCAATCGGTCGCCATGCCTTTGGTGAGGTTGCCCACCGCGCCCTTCGTCGCCGTGTAAGGCGCGATGCCGGGGCGGGCGAGGGAGGTTTGCACAGAAGCGATGTTGATGATCTTGCCGCGCCCGCGCCCGATCATATGCCGCGCGACCGCTTGGCCAACGTGAAAGACCGATGCGACATTGGTCTGCAACAACCGTTCAAAAGCGTCTGCCGGAAATTCCTCCAAAGGTCCGCGATGCTGCATGCCGGCATTGTTGATCAGAATGTCGATAGGGCCGTGCGTCTCTTCGAACCCGTCGACCGCCGTTTTGACACCCTCATGATCCGTCACATCAAAGGCCAACTGATGCACAACCGCGCCGCCCGCTTCCAAGTCGACTGCCGCATCCGCGAGCTTGGCCGGATCGCGCCCGTTCAGCACAAGGTCTGCCCCTGCACCCGACAACCCACGGGCCAGCGCAAAGCCGATGCCTTGGCTGGACCCGGTGATCAGGGCGCGCAATCCAGTGAGGTTAAACATTTCGAGGGTCATGGTAAAAATCCTTTGGTGGTTGCGGTCAACTATCCGTACCCTGGGCAAACTTGTATAGCGGAGAAATCGCCAATGACGGCCCCCAATCAGTCAATTGTCATCCACGCCGCCCGCGATTTGCGGGTCGAGCCGCGCGATGTGCCAACGCCGGGTCACGGCGAGGTTCTGGTTGCGATGCAGGCGGGCGGCATTTGCGGCTCTGATCTGCACTACTATAACCACGGCGGCTTTGGTCCGATCCAGCTGCGTGAGCCGATGGTGCTGGGCCATGAGGTTTCGGGGAAGGTTGCCGGTTTGTCCGCAGATGTGCAGGGATTGAAGGTCGGCCAGCTTGTTGCCGTTTCGCCCTCGCGGCCGTGCCATTCCTGCGACTATTGTCTGCGCGGTCAGCAGAACCATTGCCTTGACATGCGGTTCTACGGCAGCGCGATGCCGTTCCCGCATATTCAAGGCGCGTTCCAGCAACAGCTTGTGGCGCTGGCCAGCCAATGTGTGCCAGCGGATGGTTTGACGGCAAGGCAGGCGGCGATGGCGGAGCCGCTGGCGGTCTGTTTGCACGCGATCAAACAGGCGGGCGGTCTGGTGGGCAAAACGGTGCTGGTGACCGGGTGCGGTCCTATCGGATGTTTGAGCATTCTGGCGGCGCGCCGGGCTGGCGCGGCGACGATCATTGCGACGGACCTGTCGGATTACACGTTGAAGATGGCACAGACCTGCGGGGCGGACCGGGTGTTGAACACAAAGACGGACCCTGATGCGCTGACCCCGTTTCACACGGACAAAGGCCAGATCGACGTTCATCTGGAATGCTCCGGTGCGGCCCCTGCGCTGGCGTCAGGTGTCGCGTGTTCGCGACCCGGTGGGACGATTGTACAGCTTGGGCTGGGCGGTGACATGACCGTGCCGATGCAGGCAATGACCGCAAAAGAGATCACCTTACGCGGCTCGTTCCGCTTTCATTCCGAATTCGCCACTGCGGTGCAGATGATGCAAAACGGGTTGATTGTGGTTGATCCGTTGATCACCCACAGTTTTGAAATTGGGGCGGCGTTGGAGGCGTTTGAGATTGCCAGTGACCGCAGTCAAGCGATGAAGGTGCAAGTGACCTTTTAGAGGAGGCGATATGGGGCAGACCGAGAATGAGACAGCGACGATATATGCCAAGAAAGGTTTCGTCGCCCCGATTGATATTTTGTCGACGGACGAGGCCCGCAGATTGCGCGATGACTTTGAAGCGGCAGAGGCCGAATTGGCGGATGATCCTGCCAGGCTGAAGCTGCTTTATGGCTACCCTGACCGTCTGCTGCCGAGTTTCGACACACTGATCCGCCACCCTAAACTGATCGCTGCCGCCAGCGCCGTCTTAGGCCCCGACTTGATGGTATGGAGTGGCAGCTTGTTTATCAAAGAAGCCCGTTCGCCCAAGATTGTGTCCTGGCATCAGGATCTGACCTATTGGGGGCTGGATGATGCCGAGGAAACCACCTGTTGGGTCGCGGTATCGCACGCATCGGTGCAAAGCGGGTGCATGAAGTTTGTGCCGGGAAGTCACAAAAAACGCATTGTGCCGCATGTCGATACCTTCAGCGAAAACAACCTGTTAACTCGCGGGCAGGAGATCGCTGTTGATGTGGATGAGGCTGACGCGGTGCCCGCAGCACTCAACGCGGGGCAGGCCTCCATGCACCACGGACATCTGTTTCACAGCTCTGGCCCGAACCTCATGGATGACCGCCGGATCGGGGCCGCGATCCGCTATATCAAACCCTCGATGAAGCAGCAGAACGGGGAAAAATCACTGGTGGCCCTGGTCGCGGGGCAGGATGATTTTGACCACTTCGAAGTCGCAGGACCGCCGAAGGGCAGATTGCACCCCGATGATTTCGAGCGCTGCCGCCAGGATGCGGCGCGCAAACAGGCGATTCTTTTTAAGGGGGTGACGCCGCCCGCTGCTCCGGTCTAGTCTGCGCAAAACGCCCTCGAAAGGACGATCCATGACTGACTCAAAACCAAAGGTCGGTGTCGCTGTCACGCCCGCAAGTTTCGCCCATGTTGACGGCGGCACCCGCGAGATTGGCGGCACCAAGGACCGCTGGAGCATCCTGTTTGTCTATCGCGGCAAACACTGCCCGCGCTGCAAACGCTACCTCAACAAATTGGACGCGGCATTGGCGGGATGGACCGCCAAGATGGACGTGATCGTGGTCTCGGCGGATACGCAGGAGAAGGCGCTGGCGGATCGCGAAGAGTTTGGCTGGTCTTTCGATCTGTGCTACGGCATGACCGAGGCACAGATGCGCGATTTGGGGCTATATGTATCCGACCCGCTGTCCGAGGCCGAGACGAACACCCGCTTTGCCGAGCCCGGTACCTTTGCCATGCGTCCCGACGGCACGTTGATGTTGGTGGATATTTCCAACGGTCCCGCGTCACGCCCCGATCTTGAAGAATTGCTGGACGGGATGATTTTCAATATCGACAATAACCGTCCGGTACGTGGGACGGCGTGAGGGGAGCGTGTCCGCTCCAGATTTGGAATAGGTCGCTCATTTGAATGTCATCGGCATCAGTGTGCGGGGCAACCAAAGGGCTATCTCCGGAAATGCGATAATCAAGAGCAGGATCAGCAACATTGGTGCGAGAATGATGCAGACGTCTCTCATCACGCGGACCACGTTCATGCCGCCAATTGCTGCAGAAATGAGCAGACATAAGCCGTAAGGGGGCGTGACCAGGCCAAACGCCAGGGAGATGATGCCGATGATTGCAAATGCGATCGGGTGAATGTCAGCCGCCGTTGCGACTGGTAACAGAACAGTGCCCAAAATGATGATGGTGGGAATGGCGTCGATGAACAGGCCGAAGAATAAAAAGAGCGCTGCGATGATCAGGGACGTACCGATCATGCCGAGTTCGTAGGCTGTCAAAGTGTCCACAATCAAGCGTGGTACGTTGTAGAATGCCAGCATCCAGCCAAAGGCAGAGGCGGTGCCAATAGCAAACAGCGAGATAGAGGCGAAACGGCCCGTGTCATAAAAGATATGACCCAAATCCCTGACGGTCACCGTGCGGTAGACAAATACGCCAAGAACCAGCGCATAACCCGCCGCGATAATCGCGCTTTCAGTGGGGGTCACGATGCCCCCGACAATGCCACCAATGACAAGGATGGGCGTCAGCAAAGCCAAGGCCGCCCCTTTGAAGGCATGCCAGAATTGGGCAAATGTCGGTTTCAGCGCGATGGGGTAGTTGTAGACTTTTGCGTAGCCATAGACGGTAGCCATCAGCGCGCCGCCGATCAACAGACCGGGAATGGCCCCCGCCAAGAACAACGCGCCCACCGAAATCTGCATCACACCACCCCAGACGACCATCAAAATACTGGGTGGAATGATCACCCCCATGACGGACGAACAGGCGGTGATCGCGATGGCAAAACGAGTGTCATATCCCTCTTTGACCATTGCGGGGATCAGGATTTTGCCGCACCCGGCAGCGTCCGCAGTGGAAGATCCTGAAATGCCGGCAAACAGCATCGACACGGCAACATTCACATGCCCCAAGCCGCCGGGCATCCAGCCGGTAAGGACGCGCGCAAGATCAATCAGCTTGGTGGTGATCTTTCCCGAATTCATCAGGTTTGCGGCCAGCAAGAAGAACGGCACAGCAAGCAAAATGAAAGAGTTATAGGACTGGAACATCCGATCCAGAATAATGAACGGGGTGAGCCGAATATCCAGCACGACAATTGGAATCGTAGCGATCCCAAGAGCAAAAGCGACAGGCACCCGGATCAGAATAAGAAGCAAGAACCCACCAACCAGAATGGCGGAGGCAACACCAGTTGAGATGATCATTGTGTTGCCTTCTTGCTGGTGCGGTAGATCGCGAATGCTTCATAAAGACGGTAACTGCTGAACACTGCCCAGATGGCCCCCGCAAGAGGGACCGAGACATAGATCCAAAGCAGATTTGCCCGCATCATTACCGAACTTTGGATGGACCCAACCTTGGCGTATTCGATGCCGTACCACGCAAACAAGGCGGCAAAGACCATCACGAACAGGTAGACGGTTGATTTCTGAATCAGCGTGCCCAGCGGGCTCCTGGCGTCGGCTGTGATGACGACGTCAAAGTGTGTTCCGTCCCAGACGGCTACCATGGAACCAATCATGACCACCCAAACGAATATGAAGGTGGCCAGTTCTTCGGTCCAAAGATAAGTCGGGATGATGCCTGTATAGCGCGAAATCACCTGCATACTTACAGGTATTGCGAGGGATGCCATGAGGCAGCCCAGCAAGATGCGCAAACCACCGCAAAAGGTTTCGAGGAGTTGGCCAACCATGATGCGTTCGCTCTAATTCTGTGGAGCTTTGCACTCCAAGTGAAAAAAGGGGCACCCGGTGAGGTGCCCCCTAAGTCGCATCACATGCCGCGTACGTTCGCAAGCAGTTCGGTCGCGTTGATCTCGGCGGCAAAGGCGTCTTGCACGGGGACCACCATCTCGAGCAGCTTTTCGCGGCCCTCGAATTCCTGCACTTTGATCTGGTCTGCGTCGATCATCTCTTGCAATTTCAGACCGTCCTCGCGCGATTCCAGTTCGCGGCCAAAGGCCCCAGCCTCTTTGCCAGCTTTCAGAACAGCGGCTTGCAAGGCCTCGGGCAGCTTGCGGAAGGCCTTGCCGCTCATCACGATGGGACGCACGGTGATCGTATGCTTGGTCAGCGTGATATAGGGGGCGACTTCGTAGAACTTGAGGTTCTGGATGCTGGCCGCTTCATTCTCGAACCCTGCAATCACACCGGACTGGATGGCATTATACACTTCGTTATAGGCGATGGCTGAAGGGGCCGCCGTCAGAGCCGAGAACGTCTGGGCCTGGATCGGCGCCCCCATTACGCGCATCTTGTGGCCTCCGAGCTCTGCAAGGTTGCCGATGGGCGCGCTTGAGACAAGGTTGCGCACGCCGCCGCCGGTGTAGCCGATGATCTTGATGTCTGCGTTTTTCTCCAGCTCCGCTTCAAGCGGGCCAAATGCGTCGCTGCCCAGCACCTTGTTCCAGTGATCCAGATCGCGGAACAGGAACGGCATATCCATCAGCGGAATGGCAGGCGCAAATTTCGCCATGTTGGATGGTGCCATGATTGTGTAGTCAATCGCGACGCCCTGTTGCAGGAAGTTGACGTAGTCACTCTCAACCCCCAGCTCGCCGTTCAGGCGCAGGTCGAATTCGACGCTGCCGTCATAGTTCGCTTCAACCAATTCGGCAAACTTGCGCATTGTTTTGGTGAAGGCGTGATTGTCATCAAACATGCTTGCGCCGCGCAGGGTCACGTCCTGCGCATAGGCTGCGGTCATTGACGCCGCACTGAGGCCAGTCGCAAGGGCAACACCCAACGTCAGATGCGCGGCCTTCTTCGTTACAGTCTTTAGAAATGTCATCGTCGTCCTCCCAGACATTGAGTTGGCCCCCAATATTCAGGTCTGGGCGGCCAGATTCTGTAAAATCTTGACTGAGATAAACGGGTCTTGCGCCGTTCGTCAAGAAAAATGCTGACTAGTATGGTAATTTAGTGTACTCACCAATAGAATGCCGCGGTCGGGTGGGCGCAGAATGCCTGTCGCCACACCTCAGGCGGAAATGTTGATGTGGCACCGCTTTCGCAGTAGATGCGTTATGGCCAAAGGCGGAGCGGCATATGGTGAAGAGAAACACAGGTATCGGATTAGAAATGAATGTGCTCGACCCATCGCAAGATGCCAAACGGCTGACCACTACCGAAGAAGTGTTCCGGCAATTGAAGTCCGACATTATTTCCATGCGCCTCAAGCCGGGGGCCAAGATTTCCGAAGTCGAAGTGGCCAAGGCCTGCAATGTTTCGCGGCAACCTGTCCGTGAAGCCTTCATGCGCCTTGGGGAACTGGACCTGCTGGAAATCAGGCCGCAACGCGCCACCCGTGTGCGCAAGATTTCGCATCAAAAGCTAAGCGACACGCGGTTCATCAGAGCCGCCGTCGAAGTAGAGGTCGTACGCGTCGCTTGCAAAGCAGCGTCTGCGAAAAGCATGGACGCAATTGCCGAAAATCTGGAACAACAGCAAAAAGCCGTCGCGGCGGGTGATGCGACACACCTCAAAGCACTGGATTACGACTTTCACCGGTTGATCTGTGCGGCAGCGAATCGGTTGCCAGCGTTCAAAGTCATCTCCGAGAACAAGACCCATACGGAGCGCGCCTGTACCCTGGAATTGAATGATGCCATCGGGATGCAAGAGGTGCTTGAAGGCCATACCGGAATCTTCGAAGCCATCTGCGCGCGGGACGAGGCAACTGCCGTGGCGAGAACCCGCGTTCATCTGGCCCATCTGGACGCGACATTGATCAGCGCCTCACAGAATAACCCCGACTTTTTCGAAGACTGACATGCTCAGAGTTGACAGAAACTCAATACTACCATACCAGTTGCCTTAGATTTAGGGCAAACTACTGCCCGTTGAACCAACATTCGAGGGCAAATTCATGACATTGAGCGGAAAAACGGCGATTGTAACGGGCGGGGGGCGCGACATCGGGCGCGCCTGCGCACTGCGCCTTGCGGCGGACGGTGCATCGGTTGCGATCAACTACCACGCCAGCAGCGCGGGCGCGGACTCTGCCGTTGCCGAGATCACCGCCGCAGGTGGCAAAGCATTCGCGTTGCAAGGGGACATGACCAAGCCTGCGGATGTCGAAAAGCTGGTCGCTGAGACCCGCGCGGCGTTTGGCGATAACATCGATGTGCTGATGCATGTGACCGGTGGCCTTGTTGCGCGCAAAACCTTCCCCGAGATGGATGTTGACCACTGGAATACGGTGATGGACCTGAACGTCACCTCATTTTTCCACCTCGCCAAAGCGGCGACACCGCATATGCCGGAAAGCAGCAGCATCGTCGTCTTTGCCTCGCAGGCGGGTCGTGATGGTGGCGGGCCGGGCGCGGTTGCTTATGCCACGTCCAAAGGGGCCGTTATGACGATGACACGCGGTATGGCCAAGGAATTTGGCCCCAAGATCCGTGTTAATGCGATTTGTCCGGGTATGATC
>CAXBKL010000016.1:0-39221 GCA_963976125.1 uncultured Sulfitobacter sp.
TATTCCGGCGCCGCCGAACGCCAGGTGAACAAATGAGTGGTGCAAACCGACATAGATTTGGTCACCTGGCGTTCGGCGGCGCCGGAATACCAGGTCAGATCGCCCTGCAAATCGGCGTCCCCCACCGCGTCGGCCCAGAGCATGATCCGGCCATCCAGCGCTTGCCGCCCGGTGATCCACTCCTGTGCCGAAGTGGTCAGTGCCAGACTGTGCGGAATGCCCACATCCGGGGCCAGCACATCATCACACCAGCGGCTCATCCACAAGGTATCGCCCCACAACAGGTGGTTCAACGTCCCCAGGATAGAGCCAAAGAAGGCGCCGCGATCCTCGACCAGCGCCGCGTCATCCATCCCGGCGATGATGTCGATCAGTTGCAGGTTCTGCCAGGCGTTGTAGCGCGCCATGGTCAGAACATACGCTCGGTCGATCATTTGCGCCCCGGCCCCGTCCAGTGCACCGGAATGATGTCACCGGATTTGCCTTCAAAATCCCAGACACGTCCATAATCGCGCACCTTGGAGCGCAGACCAATTGCCGGATAGATGGTCGGGCCCATCCAGTATTGGGTATTTTCCATGGAGACAGGCACGTCCGGGTCTTTGCCCGGAATCATCTCGATCTCGCCTTGGATCTTGCGGCCCACGGTGATCTTGCGACGGCGACCGTTCTTTTCAATGATCACTTTTTCACGCTCCGCGCCAAGTATTTCCGAGACAAGGAAATTGAACACGCCGGTATTACCGCCCGCCGCCCCCGACAGGATTTGCAGCAATCCGTTATAGGCTTTACCGCTGGCGATCTCGTCAATATAGGCCGCTACTTTCCAGTTGCCCTCCGCCATGCGCCCCGGAATATCAATCAGCAAGGCGACGTTGATCCCGGCCAAGCTCTCGCCCTCAAAGTGGCCTTCATCAATCTGCATGGCAAACCAGGTCTGGCAATAGCCATAGGTGGGCGGATGTTGGCCAAGGGATATGCCGCAAGGACAGACCACCTCGCAGGAGCAGTTCATGAACAGCTCTCCTTTGATTTCCCATTCCGTCGGATTCATCTGCCGCCGGCCGGGGTTCGGCATCCGTTGGTCAATACGTTGCGAAATCGGTAAACGATCCGCGTCAGGTCTCTTCTTTGGTGGCATGTTATCCTCCTGCTAAATACGGCCCGACCGCCACGACGCCCGCGCCGAGGATCAAGGCAAAGCCCATTGGTTTCGTCACATAGTGCCCGATCTGGGGCAGTTTTTCGATGACCATGAACAGCGTGGCCAGGCCCATCCAGGCAAGGTTCATCACGCCGCCTGCAAATCCCAGCGCCATGAAACCCCAGCAGCAGCCGACGCAAAAGACACCAAGACCAAGACCCATCCGCAGACCGCCCCGAAAGCCGTCCCGCCAGTGGCCCAGAAAATACATCATCGGCGAATGGCACACCCCATGGCAGAGTTCCTTGGTCCGGGTAAATTGGTACAGGCCCACACCAAGCAGCAATGCTGCGGAAAACCAGCGCGACGTGGCAATACCCAGCATGTCGATGACACCGCCAAACAGCAGCGCAAGTTGAACACTTGCGATAAGCGCGGCAAAGAGCAGCCACACAACAAAATATCCCAAGATGACGCCGATCCACCCCGCCCGCGTGCCATTGGCACTGACCATCAAGTCTTCGTAACTGCGCAGGGTGGGCACCATGGTCGGCAACATCATCGCGGCCATCATCGTCCCCCACATCGCAAAGAGCGGGACGAAACTGGCCATCGGCATATACATGCCCATGCTCGGATCCATCCAGCGCATCCGATTGCCGATCTCTCCGGGGCGCCCCAGAAGATCGACATCCATGTCCATCGCCATGGTGTACATCATCCCCCACGACACCAGCACCAGGCCAAAAAAGGCCAACCACAGCGTGCTCCGTACAACAGGGTTCATGGCAACATCCGACTCAACGTTTGCGTTTTTAATGTCAGACATTTAGAAAAGCGGCAAACAATAAATGTCTGACATATGAGAATTGATCCCGCCGACCCCGCTGATCTGTCCGTTCAGATCGCCTCTGCCATTCGTGATGCCATTGTCTCGGGCCAGTTGATCGTCGATCAACGCCTGCCGTCAGAGGCAGAGCTGTGCGAACAATTCAACGTCGGGCGCACAACGGTACGCGAGGCGTTGAAGCGGCTTGCGGCGCAGTCCCTGATCCGAACGCAACGGGGGGCCACAGGCGGTGCCTTCGTGAACCGTCTCAGCTTTGAAGAGGCCTATTCCCAGCAAATCACCACCTCCACCCTGCTGCTCTCGATGAACGCGGTCAGCTTCGAGACCGCCTGCGAGGCGCGTTTTGCGCTCGAACGCGCCTGCGCCCCGCTGAGCGCGAAACGCCGCAGCGCCGATCATCTGGCGACCATGCGCGCCGAAATCCACCGTCAGGGGCAACCGGGGCTGACGGATGAAGCGTTCTGTGCATCCGATGTCGCCTTTCACCGCGCGTTGGTGGATGGGGCGGGCAATCCGGTGATGTCCTACCAATTGGCCGGGGCTGTCGAGGCGATGCAGCCGTTAATGAATATGATAACCTTCACCGCCCGCGACCGCAGCGCCATCGTTGCCCTGCATGAACGCATTGCCGATGCGCTTGAAGCCTCAGATGACCGTTCGGTCAGCGCGGGGCTGGAGGCGCTGGAAGATGAAACCCAGAAGCTGGCGCGGGGGTTGTTCGAGGCACGCGAACGCCAGGACCGCAGGCCGCTGTCCCGGACCTGATCTGATCTGATCTGAATGGTGTCGTGAAAAGGGGCAATGCCATTGGAAGTGGGTCGAAAACGGCATCAGCGCGTTGTCCTGGCGCATGGGGATAAAGACTAACCTGTGATGGCCTGACGCAACCGCACATTGGCGCCGCGCGCAAAGGTGGCAGTTGCCAAATGGACCATCCGTCAAATCGCGCTGTCAAAGAACCGATCAGGCGGTGGTATTCTGCGGTTCAGAATGTAGCAGCCTTGCCATTGAATTCGACCCCGTTACGGCCTATGTTGCACTTGTCCTTAGGGACTATGAACATAAACGCGCTCGTCATAAGCGGATCGGACCCGGGGGCGGTACCCGGCGGCTCCACCAACATCCTTCATTTGGGGATCACGGGGCCGAAACAGGATCGACGAACGTCTAAAGGGGTTAGCTTTGTTTCGGCTGTCTGCCACCGTTATCGGCGAAACTTGTACAATTGCAAATGACAATCGTGCTCCAGTAGCAATGGCCGCGTAAGCGACCGGAGATACTGAAATCTAAGTCCCAGCGCTTTGCAGCTCTGGGCGGGGTTCGCAGGTACCTGGCAACAGAAACCTGCACTTTACCCCTTGTTTTCAAAATGATGCCCGAAAGGTGCCTGCGGTGCCGCTTTGCGGAACCCAGCCCCTTACTTCGGTCAGAATTTCGCCACACGCCCACAACCTATGCGATTATCTGACCGCGGTGAAGCCGTCAAAGTCCATAAAAGGCCGGAATACGTCGAATAAGGCAAAAGCGCGCGGCGCGGCCAGATTGCTTCCCATTTTCCACCAAACTGCCCCAAATTTAGCAGAATTGTCTGTCATACCTTTGCCGAGAACGCCCAATACATCAAGGAATGGGACTGACATGACAGCATTCGCAGACCAGCCGACTGTGTCTTCAGAGGCATCGCTCAAGATGCTCTCAAAGATTGGGCGCGTGCTGTTTCATGGTGTCCTGGCGGTGTCTCTTGCCGCTATCATCCTGATCCTCAGCAACCGGCTGGAGGACCTCTCCTATCAGAATTACGTTCGCGATCAGAAACTCGATTCGACGGTGAAATTGATCGAGGTGCGCCAACGGATCGAGGCCGACATATTTGAACGCATCCTGGCACTGAATGAATTGGCCACGATTGTTGGCGAAAATCCCGACATGAACAAGACGGAATTCAACATCAAGGCGGTGGATTTCCTTTTGGCCAACAGCGGTGTGGTCAACATTTCGGCGGCGCCCGACAAAGTGGTGAAAATGGTCTTCCCGCTTCATCGCGGCGTACAGGAAATGGGTGTGGATTACCGTGAGGACACAGCACTTAATGCCCGCATCGACGAAGCAATACGCACTGGCGAAGGTCTGATAACCGGCCCGGTGAGCCTGCCCGATGGCGGACGCGGGCTGGTCATGCGCAAACCGGTTTTTGCGCAGAACGACCTGGGGGCAAATGAGCCCTGGGGTCTGGTGTCGGTTGTCCTTGATTACGACAGTTTTATGACGAACCTGAACATCCCTGAAATTGAAAGGGACTATGACATTGTGATCCGCGAGGCCAATGACGTGCCCTACCCACAGGTGCTGCTTGGTGATCCGGGGGTTCTGGACCGCGATCCGATCGTCATGGACTTCAATTTTCCGTTTGGGCGTTGGCAATTGGCCGCAACCACCGATGGCGGCTGGCCACAGCACATGCCCGGCTATGTATCGCGCTGGATACAGCGGTCTGTTTTCATGACCATCAGCCTTGCAGTGCTCTTTTACGTCTTGCGGTTGGCCCATAACAGACGCCTTGCAGAACGGCAGCTGTCGATTGGTCTCGAGGCGCTGGATCACGGGTTTGTCATGTTTGACCCTGATCGGCGGCTGGTTGCCTTCAACAAGAAATACAAACAACTCGCCGGCGGGTCGGGCATGGTTCGGGTTGGGGCAAGATACGAAGACATCGTCAAGGCAAACCTGCGCAAGGGATTGATCCCCGACGCGGTGGGTCGTGAAGAGGAATGGTACGAAAACTGGTCAAAACGCCTGACCGACAAGTCATCGGATAACGAACAGGTTCTGGCGGACGGACGCCTGATACGGGCCTATGACCGTCCGATGGAGGACGGAAGCGTCGTTGGCTTGCGCATCGACATTACCGACCTCAAAAAGGCCCAGATCGCCGCCGAGGCCGCCAACAAGGCCAAGACAGATTTCATGGGTGTTCTTAGCCACGAACTGCGCACGCCGCTCACGGTCATTCTGGGACATGCACGCCTGGCGAAGAATTTTCGCGCCATGCCAGCCTATCGCAAACTGGTCGCGGAGATGGAAAAACACCCGGACCTTGGCGAGGATGTTGTTGACCGGCTGGATGCGGTCCACAATCAGATCGTGACGATGATGACTGCGCTTGAGCGGTCCGGCGATCACCTGTTGTTCCTGATCAGCGAAATCCTTGACTTTGCCAAGATCGACTCTGGCACGTTGAATATGGATATGGCGCCCATCACCACCGACGAAATTGTCGCCCCCGTGACCGATCAGATGCGTCCGATGGTCGAGGACAAAGGCCTTGCCCTTGAGATCACCACGGCCGAAATCGCGATTTCAGGCGACAGCAAGCGGCTGCAACAAATCCTGATTAACCTTATCGGTAATGCGTCGAAGTTTACCGAACAGGGTGCCATTTCAGTGAATGTGTTTGAACGCGACGAAACTGTGGTTCTGGAGGTGACGGACACCGGCATCGGCATCCCCGAGGAACACATCAGCAAGGTATTCGAGGCGTTCCATCAGGTCGATTCGACCTCTGGCCGGCAATATGGCGGCACCGGTCTGGGTCTGGCGATCTCGCGCGATATTGCGCGGGCGCATGGCGGCGACCTGATCGCCAGCAGCATACCGGGCAAGGGCAGTACGTTCACGCTGACACTCCCCAAAAGGGACGCCGCCGATCTGGCCCAGGACGACGCACAGGCACGGGCCGCCGCCTGACACGCCTTGACAGGTCCGCAACCGGGTGGTGGTGTCGCACTCAGGGGACGCAGACGGATGCGCGCCCGCGAGGGGCAAGCCAGAGGTTCACATGTTTCCAATAGAAAAGGATGCATGACGTGGCTGCCCCAGACGAAATCACCGTTCCCAGACTTCTGCGCTTGATCTGCGCCCCTAATGCGCCGCAAATCGTCGATATTTCCCGAGATCCCGATGATGTATGACGCGCTCTGCCCTGGGGCACCCGACAGCGGTGATGAAAAACCTGAGCTGCCCGCCGGAGAACCCCAATGACCGCACCGGCCTGGGCCGAAATGGCCCGCGTTTTCGGGCGCATTGGCATTTTGTCCTTTGGCGGACCTGCCGCGCAAATCGCGTTGATGCATCGCGAACTGGTTGAGCAACGGCCCTGGTTGACGGAGGCCGCCTTTTTGCGGGCTCTGTCGCTCTGCATGCTGCTGCCCGGCCCAGAAGCGATGCAGCTCGCCACCTATGCAGGCTGGCGGATGCGCGGGGTGCCCGGCGGATTGTTGGCCGGTCTGCTGTTTGTAGTGCCCGGCGCGCTGGTCATCGCACTGCTGGCGCTTGGCTATGCCGCGTATGGTCAACTGCCGCTGGTTCAGGCGGCCTTTCTGGGCATCAAGGCTGCGGTGATCGTTGTGGTTTTTCAGGCCCTGCGCAAAGTGGCGGGCAAGGCCCTGCATGGCTCGCAGGGGTGGGCGCTGGCGTTGCTGTCGTTCCTTGGGCTGTTTGTGCTGGGCCTGCCCTTCCCCTCGATCATTCTGGTAGCAGGTCTTTGGGGTCTGGTTTCGGGAACCGCGCGACCTGCCCCAGTGAACGCGGCCTGCGCCCGCGCCCCCAATAGCCTGCGAACCTTCGTGATCTGGGGTGGGCTATGGAGCGCGCCGCTGTTGGTGCTGTGGGCCATGAACGAGACTTTTCTTCTTCAGCTTGGCCTGTTCTTTTCCAGGCTGGCAATTGTCACCTTTGGCGGGGCCTATGCGGTTCTGGCCTATATGACGCAAACAGTAGTGCAGGATTTTGGATGGATCACCACCGATCAGATGATCGACGCGCTGGGTCTGGCGGAAACGACGCCGGGTCCATTGATATTGGTAACTGAATTTGTGGCGCTGCTTGCCGGATTTACGCAGGCCGGTGTTCAGGGCGCAATAGCGGCGGGTTTGGTGGCGCTCTGGGTCACATTCACCCCGTGTTTCTTGTGGATATTCCTTGCCGGACCCTATCTGGAACGGATCTCGGCGCAGCCCCGGTTGTCAGGCGCGCTTGAGGCCATCACCGCGGCGGTGGTGGGGGTGATCGCGAACCTGTCGATCTGGTTCGCGCTGCATGTCCTGTTCAATCAGGTCAATCCCCCCCGCATCCTTGCCCTGCCCGCACCGGAGTGGTCATCCTTTCACCCGCCAGCCGCAATTTTTGTCGCTCTTGCGGGCGTCCTGATGTTGGGTTTGAGATGGGGTTTTGTCACCTCAATGACGGTTCTTGGCGGTGGCGCTCTACTGCTTGGGCTGATCTGACGGCCCCCCCTTTCCAACCGGATCAAATCAGCTATGGTATCCGCATCTGCCTGCTTTTCGGAGAGTGTGATGAGCCGCGACATCGACTATGGCAACCTGATGCATGACGCCATGCGAGGATTGATTCGCAAGGTGTTGCAGGATGTCTCAGACCATGGGTTGCCGGGAAATCACCACTTCTTCATCACCTTTGACACCGCCCATCCCGATGCCGAGTTGGCCGACTGGCTGTCGGATCGGTATCCCGGTGAAATGACCGTTGTGATGCAGCATTGGTATGACAAGCTCGAAGTGGGTGATGACGGTTTTGCCGTCACGCTCAATTTCGGTGACGCGCCGGAGCCGCTTTATATTCCCTATGATGCCATTCGGACTTTTGTTGATCCGTCGGTGGAATTCGGCCTGCGGTTCGAACAGCAAGAACCCGTTGATGCCGATGAGACGGAGGATGAAGACAGCGCGGATCTGGCCCCGTCCAATAACGACGCCGGGGCGGAAATTGTCTCGGTCGAACCCAAGGATGCCGAGGTTGTCTCATTGGATTCCTTCCGGAAATAGACCGGTTTGTCCGTGTTAGCGCCACCGATTTGTTGCACCTCATCTTGCGGGGCGCTAGACCCTGCCTGACCCAAAATTCACAGCAGGAGCCGCACCATGGCCAACACACGCACCGAGACCGACAGCTTTGGCCCCCTCGAAGTTCCCGCAGACAAGTATTGGGGCGCGCAAACGCAGCGCTCGATCATGAATTTCCCGATTGGCTGGGAACGCCAGCCGGTCGCCATCGTGCGCGCCCTGGGCGTGGTCAAGAAAGCCTGCGCCGAGGTGAACTTGGGATTTGGGGATCTGGATGCGGCCCTTGCCCCGGCAATTCAGCAGGCCGCGCAAGAGGTGATCGACGGCAAGTTTGACGACAACTTCCCGCTCGTTGTCTGGCAAACCGGCTCCGGCACCCAATCCAACATGAACGCCAACGAGGTGATCTCAAACCGGGCGATTGAAATTTTGGGCGGTGCGCTGGCGTCAAAAAGCCCGGTGCATCCGAACGACCATTGCAACATGGGTCAGTCGTCCAACGATACTTTCCCGACTGCCATGCATGTCGCCATTGGCATGGTGGCCCGCGATACCCTGTTGCCGGGTCTGCGCAAGCTGCACGCGGCCCTGGCTGTAAAGTCGGATGAATTCAAGGACATCATCAAGATCGGCCGCACCCATACCCAGGATGCAACGCCGCTGACTCTGGGTCAGGAATTTGGTGGTTACGCGCATCAGATGGCCAAGGCCATCGCGCGGGTCGAGGCCTGTCTGCCCGACATCTATGAATTGGCACAAGGCGGCACGGCCGTTGGCACCGGGTTGAACACCCGCAAGGGTTTTGCCGAAAAGGTCGCCGCCGAGATCGCCAGAATCACCGGCCTGCCCTTTGTCACCGCCCCCAACAAGTTCGAGGCGCTGGCCGCCCATGACGCCATGGTGATGTTCTCCGGTGCGCTGAAAACCGCCGCCGCATCCATGTTCAAGATTGCCAATGACATGCGCTTGCTGGGCTCCGGTCCCCGCTCCGGTCTGGGCGAGTTGATTCTACCCGAAAACGAGCCGGGTTCGTCGATCATGCCGGGCAAGGTAAACCCGACGCAGGCCGAGGCGCTGACCATGGTCTGTGCCCATGTGATGGGCAACGACGCCGCCGTTGGCTTTGCCGGTTCGCAGGGGCATTTCGAATTGAACGTCTACAACCCGATGATGAGCTACAACGTCATCCAGTCCATGCAATTGCTGGGCGATGCGGCGGGCAGCTTTACCGACAACATGGTGGTGGGAACGCTGGCCAATGAGGCACGGATTGATAAACTGATGAAAGAAAGCCTGATGCTGGTCACGGCTTTGGCCCCCACCATTGGCTATGACAATGCGACCAAAGTTGCGAAGACCGCACACAAGAACGGCACCACCCTCAAGGAAGAAGCGATTGCGCTGGGATTTGTGGATGCGGAGACATTTGACCGCGTGGTGCGGCCCGAAGACATGATTGGACCAAAATGAGCACGCCCATCAACCTCAACAAGGTGAAGAAAGAGCGCAACCGCGCCTCGCGAAAAGCGCGCGCGGATGAAAACTCTGTCGCCTTTGGTCAGAGCCGCGCGCAGAAAGACGCGCTCAAGGCGCGGGCAAAACAGATTGCCCGCACACTCGAAGCACATAAACGCGAGACATGAGCGGCAGGCCGGTCAAACATTCCGTCACCCTGCGGGGACATCGGACGTCGGTATCGCTTGAGGATGAATTCTGGGCCGAGTTTCGCGCCATATCTGCGCAAAAAGGCATGCCAATCAACGCGTTGGTGACCGAAATTGATGCAGCACGCGGCATGGAGGTGGGGTTGGCCTCTGCGATCCGGCTTTTTGTACTTCAGTCGTTAAAGGATCGTTTACCCTGATATTGGTAGGGTTGGGCATGACCCTTCCCATTGAGCTTACCGCAGAACACTGGATCTTGCAGGTCTTCAGCGCCAAAGCCGCGCGTGAAGGCGGCGTGGTGCGTAGAAAAATCCGCGATATTGAACGATACGTCGGATTTGACGCGTTCTTGAGCGAGTTGGATCGGCGCGGATACAGCGCAGTCGAGAATGCCGGCCAATTGGTCATTTTCTGCAATCAGGAGCCGATACGCATTGCGACACACGCGATTTTTTCAAAAAAATCGATCCGAAGTCTTTAAAGACTTCGTTTCTCTGGCGGCTCGCGAAGTTTCCCGTTTTGTTCAAAGAAAACACTCTGGAGTTTTGAAAAACTCCAGAGTCTCTCACCCCACCGACGCGCGATATATCTTGTCGATGTTCGCCCCCAGCGCCGCGTTGAACGCCGCATCATCCATTGCCACGTTCAACCCTTCGGTCAATGCGCGCGAAAAACTTGCGATCATCTGGCTGTTTTGGCTCAAGCGCGCACAGGCCTCGTCCGTGGTATACCCCCCCGACAGCGCCACCACCCGCAGGACATTCGCATGCCCGGACAGCCCGTCATATAGACCTGCTTCCTCCGGGATGGTCAGTTTCAGCATCACCTGCTGATCCGCGTTCAAGGTATCGGTATGCGCCAGCAGCGATCTGGCCAGCATCTCTTCAGCCTCGGCCTTGCTGCCTGACTGGATGTTCACCTCGGGTTCAATAATTGGCACCAATCCGGCGGCACAGACCTGTTTGGCCACCTCAAATTGCTGAGCAACAACCGCGTCGATGCCCGCCTGATTGGCCTCATGGATCACCGACCGTTCCTTGGTGCCGAATATCCCTTTTTCCACCGCGCGTGCCAACAGGGTGTCCAGATCCGGCATTGGCTTGAGCAACTGCACATCCTGCGCCTTCTCTTCCAATCCCTTGTCGATTTTCAGGAACGGCACCACACCACGATCTTCCCACAGCAGCTGCGCCACCGGTTTGCCGTTGATCTGGGCATCCATCGTGCGTTCAAACAGGATCGCGCCTATCACCTTTTGCGAGGTAAAATCATCGGCCAGTATAATGCGCGCCCGCATGTCATGCATGGCCTGAAACATCGCCGCCTCGCCGTCATAATCGTCCGGCATCACACCATAAAGGCTCAGCGCCTTGGGGGTGGATCCACCGGATTGATCCAAGGCCGCAATAAAACCTTTTCCGGCTTGCATCTGCGCCTTTTGTGCGTCGTTCATTGGCATGCGATTTCCCCATCTGCGTGTTGATTCCGTTTGCGCATCTTCTAATCCAAAGCCATCGGCAATGATAGCAACTAGCGCCGATCCAGCCGCAACCATATCCCCTTGTCCGACCGGACGGTCAGATGGGCAACCGGCACTGGCACGCGGTCCGGCACCGCTGTCACCCGGAAATCCCGCAGGATCCGTGACAGGATCAACGGCCCTTCGACCATGGCAAATCCGGCGCCCGTACAGACCCGCGGGCCTGCAGAAAATGGCATGAACGCCTCGCGCTGGCATTTCTGGCCATTCTCGGTCTGCCATCTGGTCGGGTCAAAACCGTCGGGATTGTCCCACAACCGGGTATGACGGTGCAGATGCCAGGGGCTGAGCACCAATTGCGAGCCCTTGCTCACCGCTCGGTCCCGAAAGCGTTCCGGACAGGCCGCCTCGCGCACCATCATCGGCACTGGCGGATAAAGCCGCAACGCCTCTCGGAACACATCCCGGCTCAGCCGCAGCTTGGACATGACCGAAAAATCACACTGTTTGAGCGCCTTTGCCTCCTCTGCAACCCTGTCCTGCCAGACTTCATGGGTGGCCATCAGATACAGGGTCCAAGCCAGAGCAGAGGCGCTGGTCTCGTGACCTGCCAAAAAGAATATCGCGACCTGGTCAACCATCTCGTCGGCGTCAAACCTGTCACCGGTTACCGGATCCGCGGTGGTCATGATCTTGGTTGCCAGATCGTCAGGGGCGGTGCCTGCGGCGATTTCTTCCATGCGGGTTTGGGTCAGCCGGGTAATAAGCGCCCGAATCTTCGCCGCACTCTGACGGGTTTTCTTGTTGAAGAACCGCGGCATCCACCCGGGGATCGGAATGAAAGCCGCCAGGTTCAGGATCGGCTGGGAGCGTTGATAGGTGCGGAATTCATCAAACACCGCCTGCGCCAGATGATGGTCAATCGGGATCGAGAACAGCGTGCGAAAGATCACGTCCGCTGCCGCATGGCTGGTCTCCGCCTCGATCTCGACCACCTTGCCGTCCTGACCCTCCAATCGGCTGGCCGCCGCCTCTGACGCGGCCCACATGGCCGGGAATGTCTCGCGCAGGCGCCCCCCTTCAAAGGCAGGGTCAATGATCCGGCGCTGCCTTTTCCATGTCTCGCCATTGGTCAAAAAAACCGAATTGCCCAGCAGGGGCCGCAACCCTTCGCCAATCCGGTTTGATTTTGGAAAATCATCGGGGCGGTCCTTGAGCACCGTTTTCACCAGCTCAGGTTGGTTCATCAGATAGCTGCGAAAAAACGGGGTCTTGAACTCGGCCATCCACGCCCGGTAAAGCCGCGCAGGCTGGGCCGACAGGATGTCCTGACGAAAAAGCCGGACATAGCGCCAGAGGGACACCTTGTCCGGTCTTGAGGGTGGTTTGGGCGGCAGGGTCATGCCGCGACGGAGGTGTATTTGCTGACCGCATGGTCAATGCGCGACCGCGACGGTGCCCGGCCCGCATAGCGGGTTCCAAGGGTCATAGGGCCGGCGGTGATCTGGAAATAATCGTAATCCTTTGGCCGGTCAAAAGCGCAAAGATACTGAAAATGCAGCCGGAAGAACCGCCAGCGCAATTCCTTCCAGCGGGCCGGGCTGAGTGACTGCGTGAAGGCGGCGGAAAAGACCAGCGGCCATTTCTTGTCAACTGGTGCCACACCGGACACAGACACAGGATCACACAGCGCAAAGGCGCAACCATCGCCGGGGGCCGTCACATCAACCCAGGTCAGTTCTTCACGCGCCGAGAGATATTTCAGGTCCGCACGCAAACGGTGCGCCTGCGACAGGAACGACACCATCGGAACAACCTGTCCCAATGACAGGAAGGACAAGACCGGACCGTCTACCGGTACCCGCCCTTTGCGGATCAGGTCCGCCAGAATGGACACCCCCAAATGCGCTCCTGACGAATGCCCAACGATCAGGATTTCATCGACGTCCGTTGTCAGCGCATTCGCAATCGCGTCCTCGAATTCTGACATGCGCGCTTCCAATTGGGGTGGATTTGCCCCGCGTGACCGGGCCGAATAGGCATAGTCATGCATCAGGTAATAGGCAAAAAATTTGGCGTCCTTGCGTTTGAACCACGTCAGAAGCCAGATCATCACGCCACAGCCCATAATCAGAGACAACCCGATGCCCAGGATGCCAAGATAGGGCGACATCAGCGCAGCAAATCCGCTATAAACCAGAACACCAACAAGAACCGCGATCAACAACTGCGACAATAGCATCCCAATAGGGTATAGCGCCGCGATCACCGGCCCCTTGCGCAGCTTCATCAACCGCCACAACGTGCCAGAAGCAATGTAAACCCAGGCCGTGCGGGCAAGCTGCACATAGGTTGCAGGGATTGAATTTTCCATTGAATCACGCACGATGTCGGACCAGACCAGCACCTCGACGTCGGCGTCGGATTGGACACCGTCTATCTGCGCAGTGACATGCCAGCCGTAATTGCCCCCACTCTTGCCGGGCGTCAGGGCCAGATCATAGCCTGAAATACCCGCCTGTGACGCGCCTTCTTTGCGGTAGAGTTCGCGGTAGCGGCGCGGATGAATGGGATCATAGCCGGGGATGTAAAATACCCGGCGGCGGCTCACCTGTCCTGACTTGTTCTTGCCCATTGCGCCCTCTTTTGCCCATCATACCGCTGATTTTGGGCAAGAGTAAGGCGTCTGCTTCATCCCAGGGTGGCCAGCGCCGGGAAGGTTTCCAACAGCCAGAAGGCAAGCGAGGTGAAAGCGCCCGTCAGCATCGCCAGCCCCACAAGCAACAACAAGCCGCCCATCACCCGTTCGATCAGTTTCATATGGCGTTTGATCCGGTTCATGAACCCCATCGCACGTGTGATGAACATCGCGGCAAGCAGGAAGGGAATCCCCAGTCCAGCAGCATAAATCCCCAAAAGAAGCGTGCCGCGCGCCACCGAGGCCTCGGAGGCTGCCAGCGACAGGATCGCGCCAAGCTGTGGACCGATGCAGGGCGTCCAGCCAAACGCGAACGCAAGACCAAGGATATAGGCGCCAAAGCTTGACCCTCCCTTGTCGCCTGCGTCCAGCCGCGCCTCCTGATCCAGAAAACCCAGGCGGAAAACGCCCAGAAAATGCAACCCAAAGACAATGACAACAACGCCGGAGATCTGTGCAAAAAGCACCTGATTTTGCAAGAAAAACGCCCCAAAGGCCGAGGCGGTGAACCCAAGGATCAAAAAGACCGTGCTCAGCCCCAGCACAAAGAATAATGCCGCAATCACCGCCCTGCGCCGGGCGGTTGCCTTGCCGGACATGTCCGCCAGAGACACGCCGCTCATGTAGGCCAGATAGGGCGGCACGATCGGCAACACGCAGGGGCTGAGAAAACTGATAACCCCTGCCACGAGGGCGATCAACATGGCAGGCAGCAAGCCCGCATCAATAAGTTCGATACCAAACATACCCCGCGTCTTAGTCGGGATGCTCTGCCACGTCACCAGCCATGTGGTCACAAGACTGTGGACGACATGTAACATCTGACCTATGTGGCGGGCATGAAGATTGATGAACTAGATGCCATTGGGTTGCTCTGCCCCCTGCCCGTCCTGAAGTTGCGCAAACGCCTGTCTGGTGTGCAGGCGGGGGATCATATCCGACTTCTGGCCGATGACCCTGCCGCCATAATCGACGTGCCGCATTTTTGTGCAGAAACCGGGCATGTCCTTGTTGAAAGCACCCAGAGCGACGGCGTGCAAAGCTATCTGGTCCGAAAAAAGACCTGACCCGAAAACGAGACAGCCCCGGCGCAGGGCCGGGGCTGTGTCAATTTCAAAGTCGTCTGCCCTTAGCGGCCCAATGACCACCAACCACGGCGTTTGGACTTTTTCGTCTCTTCCGCTTTTGGTTCGACAACAGCGGGTTCCGCCGGCGCCTGGGCAACTGCTGCTTCTACCGGAGCAACCTCAGAGGGCGCCGCCACCGGAGCTGCTTCAACCGGAGCCTCAGCCGGTTCCGGAGCCGCCTCTGGCGCTGCAGGTGCCGCGTCGGCTTCGGGTTCCTTGACCTTTCTGGCGCGGGGTGCCGGTTTTGCCTTGGGTGCCGCTTTTGGCTTTGCCGGGGCCCGCTTTCGTTTGGGCTTTTCCGCCGCTTCCGGCTCTGCTTCAGCGGTGGCATCCGCCGCGTTGGTTACAGCTTCTTCAGCGGCTTCCGCCTTCTTCTTTGGCGCGGCCTTCGCCCTTGGAGCACGGGTGCGCTTGGGCTTTGGTTTCTCTTCCGCCTCGGCAGGTTCACCGGCAGCGTCAGTCACCTCCTCGGACACTTTCGCATCCTCGTCCGTTGCGGTTTCCGCCTCAACCTTCGCCCTTGATCTGCGGACAGGCGGCTTTCTGGCCGCCTTCGGCTTTTCTTCAGCCTTTTGCTCCTCACCAACTGGCTCAACGCTCGCTGGTTCAGGATCAGCCACCGGTGCCGTCTCTTCCGGCTGGACCTGCACGCCAGCGACCGCATCGGTCGCTCGCGTCTCGTCCGAAGTCTCGTCTGACAGTGCCGCTGCGGCCTCCTCTTCGGTGTCCGTGTCCGTGCCGTTTTGCTGATCGTCACCCGGACCGGAACGCCCCCGGCCCCCACGGCTGCGACGGCGACGACGGCGGCGCTTTGGCTTGCCGTCGCTGTCTTCAGTGTCGCCAGGCCGGGGGCTGTCTGCGGACCGGTTGTTGGTCTGCGGCTCGTCGGCTTCCTCGACGGCACTTGCGGCCTGAGCCTCGCTTTCGTCAATCTGATCCATCAATGACGTATCGACAGACACAACAGCATCGGAAACCGGCGCGACATTGCGCGTTGCCGTCTTGAACTTCTCCATGCTGAAATCGGGGCTGACCAGATGCGGATCACCTTCGATGCGCACGGACAATCCATAACGCCCTTCGATCTGTGCGATATGTTCACGCTTCTGGTTCATCAGGTAGTTGGCAATCCCCACCGGTGCCTTGATCAGAACCTCGCGGCTGCGGCGGCGTGTGCCTTCTTCCTCGATCTGGCGCAGAATGTTCAGCGCAAGGTTGTCGTCCGACCGGATCAACCCGGTGCCGTGGCACGCCTGACACGGCTGCGTCGTCGCCTCGATCATGCCGGGGCGCAGGCGCTGGCGGGACATCTCCATCAGGCCAAAGCCGGAAATGCGGCCCACCTGAATGCGGGCGCGGTCGGTCTTGAGCTTGTCCTTCATCCGTTTTTCGACGGAGGCGTTGTTCTTGCGCTCATCCATGTCGATAAAGTCGATGACGATGAGACCCGCAAGGTCACGCAGGCGCAGTTGGCGCGCCACTTCGTCGGCAGCTTCCAGGTTGGTCTTGAGCGCGGTTTGCTCGATCGACCCTTCCTTTGTCGCCCGACCGGAGTTGACGTCGATGGCCACAAGCGCCTCGGTCACGCCAATCACGATGTACCCGCCCGACGGCAGTTGCACCGTTGGATTGAACATCGCACTCAGATAGCTTTCGACCTGATAGCGCGCAAACAGCGGCAGGTTTTCTTCATACCGTTTCACGTTCTTCGCGTGCGACGGCATTATCATCTTCATGAAGTCCTTGGCGATGCGATAGCCGCGCTCGCCCTCGACAAAGACCTCGTCGATCTCGCGGTTATACAAATCGCGGATCGAGCGTTTGATAAGGTCGCCCTCTTCATAGATTTTTGCCGGCGCGATGGATTTCAGCGTCAACTCGCGGATTTGTTCCCACAGGCGTTGCAGGTATTCATAATCGCGTTTGATCTCGGCGCGGGTCCGCTTGGCCCCGGCGGTGCGTACGATCAATCCGGCGCCCTGAGGCACCTTGATCTCGGAGGCGATTTCCTTGAGCTTCTTGCGGTCGGCGGCATTGGTGATCTTGCGGCTGATGCCACCGCCACGTGCGGTATTGGGCATCAGAACGCAGTAGCGGCCCGCAAGGCTGAGATAGGTCGTCAGGGCGGCACCCTTGTTGCCGCGTTCTTCCTTGACCACCTGCACCAGCAGAATTTGACGGACCTTGATGACTTCCTGAATCTTGTACCGACGCGGACGCGGTTTGCGTACCGGACGGATGTCTTCCTGATCGTCCTCATCCGCAACGGATTCGATGGTCTCATCCTTGGCGGCAGCATCCGGCCCGCCAGCCTCATCGGCCTCGTCGTCGCCATCGCTCTCGGCGTCGTCTGAATCGGCGTCGGTTTCGTCTGTTTCAGGCGTTTCAACTGGTGTCTCGGGAACCCGCTCCATCGGCGAGGACGCTTCGTCCGCGCTGACTTCGACTTCGTCTTCTTCCGTCAGGTCGACGGTTTCCATACCTTCGATCTCGGTCGACGTCCTGGCATCGTCGCTGACGGCCTCTTCCGCCTTGGATTTGGACCGGCTGCGGCTGCGCGAGCGTCGTTTGGGTTTGGGTTCGTCCTCATCCTTGGCCGCCTGTGCCTCGGCATAGGCGCGCTCTTCTTCCAAAAGCGCCTGACGATCGGCGACGGGGATCTGGTAGTAATCCGGGTGGATTTCCGAAAACGCCAGAAAACCGTGGCGGTTCCCGCCATAGTCGACAAAGGCCGCCTGCAAGGACGGCTCGACCCGTGTTACCTTGGCGAGATAGATGTTGCCAGCAAGCTGGCGTTTGTTCTCGGATTCAAAGTCAAATTCCTCAACCTTGTTTCCGTCAACCACCACAACGCGGGTCTCTTCCGCGTGGGTGGCATCGATAAGCATTTTTTTAGGCATGTTTCCAATATGCACAACGCACGAAGCAAGGGCGGCCCCGGTGGGGCCTCTGAGTGTGGGCTGTGTCTTGTCAGGGCAATGTTGAACGCGGCAAGGACGGGGCCGAAATGGGCCTCTGATCGCCTGCTCAAAGCTTCTGCGCGCGTCATCGCGGTTTTTCTCCGATGGGGCAACGCCCCATCCATTGTTAACTGTAACTGGCCAAAGGCGCACCTTGCCAATCATCAGCGGTTCGTTGACCATTTCTGGCCCAATCGGTCTGCCTGGCGCGTCATTCTCTGACCGGCGCCAACAGCGAAACTTTTGAAAGCCCGGCAGACGCCAACTGGCATCACCGCGCTTCTACCTAATTAAGGGTTTTCTTGTTCAAATGACAATGGGCAATCCACAAACCGTTACATCAAATACCCATTTAGCGGAGCTCTCGAAACTGCTGGTTCCCAGATCATCACTTAACGTGTTGAAATCTATGACTTCTGGCGACGCAAGGGTCACAATCTCCGAAAGCGCCTTCGGGACAGGTTTGGTGATCTTGCCTCACCCGGTTGACCGGACTTGCCGTCTGACCACCGCGGCGCACCGCAGTTGATCCCAAAGACACAGGAATGCCTGCCCGCGCCATCCTTGATCTTGGCTGCACATGTTCATGACGGACGCTCACCTTCGCTGGATGTCTCAAGCATCTGATATATTGGGATTTTCGCCCCTTGAAATCACCATCTTCGGATGCTGGTTTCAGCGCGCTGAATTTGACAAGCCATTGCGGCTTGGGAACACGTCACGCGACCACGGCCCGTTGGCTCGGAAAACTTGAAGGAAGCCGACCATGCAGACGTTTTTGCGCCCTGTTTTTGCATCTCGTTTCAGGCGCATTTCCCGGCAGCGTCAAAGCCACGCTCTCCCCGCCCCGCATCAGCTCCCCGCAACTACCGCGTTCCGGTCAGAGGTAATCCGACCGCTGTAACCCGTATTTCGCCATCTTTTCGTTCAACGTCCGGCGCGGCAGGCACAATTCATCCATCACCGACGCAATCGACCCCTTGTGTCGCCGCATCGTGTTGTCAATCAACATGCGCTCGAACGCCTCGACATATTCCTTGAGCGGCTTGCCTTCGGTGGTCATCACGGGCTGCATTTCCTCGTGATCCGACATCAGCAGTGACGCAATCGTGCCCGACCCGCGCCGCGACTGCAAAACCGCACGTTCGGCCACATTTATCAACTGGCGCACGTTGCCCGGCCAGGGCGCCTGCAACAATTGCGCGGCCTCCTGGGCGCTGACCTGCGGCGCATCACAGCCATATTCATCTGCGAATTGTTCTGACAACCGGGTGAACAGCGTCAGAATATCCTCGCCCCGCTGTCGCAGCGGCGGCACAGTGATACGCAAAGCCGCCAGACGGTAGAACAGATCGCTGCGCAACGCGTCCTCCGACGTGCGCCCCGCCTCTTGCAGGTTCGAAATAGCCACGATCCGGGTCTCGGCCGGGGTACCCTGTTCATTGATCACACTGAGCAGGCGCGCCTGCAAGGTCTCGCTCAGCGCCTCAATATCCTCCAGAACAAGCGTGCCGCCGCGTGCCTCTTCGATGGCAGGTAACCGTGCATCTTCCGGCAGCATCGGGCCGAACAGCCGCTTGCTGAGCGCTTCTTCTTCAAAGGCCCCGCAGGAGACCAGAACAAACTTCTTGCCCGCCCGCGACCCCACCGCGTGCAGCGCATGGGCCACCAGCGTCTTGCCGGTCCCGGTTTCTCCGTCAATCAGCACATGCCCGTCCGCCTGACCCAGATCAAGAATGTCTTCGCGCAGCCGTTCCATAACCGGCGACTGACCGATCAGCTTTTTCATCAATTGCCCGCCATCGGACAATTCCCGGCGCAATGCGCGATTGTCCATCACCAGACGGCGCGCATTGGTGGCTTTCCTGGCCAGTTCGCTCATCCGGTCAGGGTTGAAGGGCTTTTCCAGAAAATCAAAGGCCCCCACACGCATCGCTTCGACGGCCATCGGGACATCGCCGTGGCCGGTAATCATGATAACCGGCAGCGCACTGTCACTGCCCATCAGCTTTTTCAGAAACTGCATGCCGTCCATGCCGGGCATCTTGATGTCAGAAATCACAATGCCGGGGTATTCCGGCCCAAGGGTCTTTAGCGCATCCTCGGCGCTGGCAAAGGTTTCGGTATCATACCCCGATAGCGCCAGCCATTGGCTGATGGATTGGCGCATGTCCTGCTCATCATCGACAATCGCGATTTTCATTGCCTGTGCCATCTGGTTACTCCGCCGCCTCCATGCTCGTCTGTTCGCCCATGATGGGCAGTTGCATCTCAAACACCGCACCGCCGTGTTGGCCATTGCGCGCCGTGAGCCGCCCCCCAAGGTCGTTCACGATCCCAGACGAAATGGCAAGCCCCAGCCCTACTCCGTCACCGGGCTGCTTGGTCGTGTAGAACGGCTCGAACAGGGCATCGAGATCGCTGATGCCTGGGCCATTGTCGCGCACCGTGAGAGTTGCGGTTTCGCCCACCGACAGAATGATCTCAACCGCCGGGTGCCGTACAGATTTGGTGGCATCAAGGGCATTGCGCAAGAGGTTTACAATCACCTGTTCAATGCGCATCCGGTCGCCCATCACAACCACCGGGCCATCGGGCAATATCCGGCTGATCTGAACATGTCGTTGACGCAGTTGCGGCTCCATCATCGACAGGGAGGACGCAAGGGCAGCGCCCATATCCACAGGGGAAAACGCCTCTTGCCCCTTGCGTGCATAGGACTTCAACTGACGGGTGATCGCGCCCATACGCTCGATCAGATCGTCAATCCGCCCAAAGGACGAAAGCGCCTCATCAGGGCGATTGCGCCGCAACAGCAACCGCGCCCCGGCCAGATAGGTTTTCATCGCCGCAAGCGGCTGGTTCAACTCATGGCTGACGGCGGCGGACATCTCACCCAATGCAGCCAGCTTGCTGGACTGTTCCAGCGTCTGTTCGGCCACCGCAAGTGTCTCCTGCACGCGTTTGCGTTCAGCGATTTCCCGCTGCAAGGCCGCATTCAATGCGCGAAGTTTGGCCGACTCCCGCTGGAATATCGCCAATCTCCCGGCGGTGCGGCGGCTGAGGAAATAGAATGTGAGGGCGAGAAGAATCGCAAATCCCATCACTTCGAGCGCCAGCATCCCGTTCACCTTTTCCCGAACGCTGGCATAAGTGGTGAAACTGGCCATACGCCAGCCCCGGAACGGTATCTTGCTTTCCAGCCGCATCACCGCCTCGCCCTGCAAATAGGCGTCGGGTGGCAGGGTGCTCCAATCGGCAGTGGCCTTTATGGCCCTTTCGATGGCGGTTTGCGGCGTGGTATCGGCAAGGGCCTGCGGTTCCGTCAGCCCGCGCCATCGAGGCGAGGTCGCCAGAATAATCTCACCGCTGCTGTCGGTCACGATTACCGCGTCCGAAATGCCGGCCCAGGCACGCTCGAATTTCTGCAGGTCCACATCGACGGCAATTACACCCAAGGTGCTGCCCGCGTTCTGAATGCGCCGGGAATAGACAAAGCGATAGCCGCCAGCCTCGCCTTTGATCGTGGTGAAAATCGTGGCGTTTGACCGGATTGCGTCAACAAAATAGGGCTCGGACCGATGGGTCGACCCCAGCTGGTTCCGGTCGGTCGCCGCCACGGTCCGCCCGTCAATATCATAAAGCATCAAGGACGCTGCGCCGATTTCATTCACGAAGGAAATCAACCGCTGTGTTGAGAGGGAATAATCGCCCGATTCTAGCGCCGTGATCAGCGCCGGATCCCGGCCCAGAAGCTGGGGCACAATTGCATTCTGCCGCAGTTCAGACAGCAAATTGCCGCTGTAAAGTGCGATGCGCAGTTCCGCGCGATTGCGGGTGCTGTCAGTGAAACGATCGGTCAGCAACTTGTTGGTGACGGAAATGACCGCCACAGCCAGGATCAACACCAGGCCGATGGCAAGCCGCACCCGCCAGGATATTGCCAGTATGTAATTGGTGTCGTTCGACCCACTCATGACAGCAATCCTACGCAGGCCGCGTCCCGCACTCAAGTCACGCCGTCGTCAGCGCCCCCGCCAATGCGCGAAAGAGCGCCGCCCCATCCGTCCCGCCATGGCCCGCATCCGCCGCCCGTTCCGGGTGCGGCATCATGCCCAACACCCGCCGGTTGGCCGACACAATGCCCGCAATGTCGGCGCGCGCGCCGTTGGGATTGTCGGTATAGGTAAAGGCAATGCGGTCCTCGTCCTGCAACCGCGCAATCGTCTCATCGTCGGCAAAATAATTGCCGTCATGGTGGGCGACCGGAATATCAATCACATCACCCGCTGCGTACCCTGCGGTAAAGTCGCTGTCTGATGTCGCGACCTTCAGACCCACGGTCTTGCAGATATATTTCAGCCCCGCGTTGCGCAGCAGCGCACCGGGCAGCAATCCGGTCTCCGTCAAGACCTGAAACCCGTTACAAATCCCCAGAACATAACCGCCCCGCGCCGCATGGGCGGCAACACTGCGGCAGATCGGCGAATGTGCCGCAATGGCCCCGCACCGCAGATAATCCCCATAGGAAAATCCACCGGGTATGCCCACAACATCAATGCCATCAGGCAAATCGCTGTCCTTGTGCCAGACCATCTGCACATCGGCCCCCGCCGCCTCAAACGCAACGGCAAGGTCACGATCACAATTGGATCCGGGGAAAACGACAACGGCTGCGCGCATCAACCCACCTCCACCGAGTAGCTTTCGATGACCGTGTTGGCGAGCAGTTTCTCGCACATCCGGGTCACATCGGCCTTTGTCGCGCCGTCCTCAAGGTCAAGTTCGATCACCTTGCCTTGCCTCACGCCCTTCACGCCGTCAAACCCCAAGGCACCAAGCGCGTGGCGCACGGCTTCACCTTGCGGATCCAGAACCCCGTTCTTCAGCATCACATGCACCCGAGCTTTCATCGCGCCACACTCCCCTGCTTCATCTTTCCAAATAAACTCAATCCCGACGCCGGCATCAGTTGATCAACGTTGGCTTTGTCATCGGTGTCGATGTCTTCGGCATCACGCCCAGCCGCCGTGCAACCTCGGTATAGGCATCCGTCAACGACCCCAGATCACGGCGGAACACGTCCTTGTCCAGCTTCTGGCCGGTTTCGATGTCCCAAAGACGGCAACTGTCTGGGCTGATCTCATCGGCAACGATAAGCCGCTGGAAATCTCCATCATAGACCCGGCCAACCTCAATCTTGAAATCCACCAGACGAATACCCACCGCATACATGACGCCACACATGAAATCATTCACCCGCAATGCAAGGCTCAGAATATCATCCATGTCCTGCTGGCTGGCCCAGCCAAAGGCGGCGATATGTTCTTCGGTGACAAGCGGATCGCCCAGGCTGTCATCCTTGTAACTGTACTCGACAATCGGACGGGGCAGCTGCGTTCCCTCTTCGATGCCCAGCCGTTTGGACATCGTGCCTGCGGCATAATTGCGCACTATGACTTCCAGCGGCACGATCTCCACCTGGCGTACAAGTTGTTCGCGCATGTTCAGACGCTTGATGAAATGGGTCGGCACACCGATCTGGTTCAACCCCGTCATGAAATATTCGGACAGTCGGTTGTTGAGCACACCCTTGCCGTCAATGACGTCTTTTTTCTGGGCATTGAAAGCAGTTGCATCATCTTTGAAGTATTGAACGATGGTGCCAGGCTCCGGACCTTCGTAAAGGATCTTGGCTTTGCCTTCGTAAATCTTCTTGCGCCGGGCCATGGGCGTCCTTTCCGAAAAGACCGGGGGACGTCCCAGGTCAGGTTGCATTTCTCTTAGTCGATGGGGCATAGGGCTGCAAGTGCGTGCGCATCTTGCAACCCGGCGGGCGGCACCGCATATTTGAACAAACACCAGCAGCCCCAGGAGACGCCCCATGAACACCTTCACAGACCGAGAAAGAGCTTTCGAGAGCAAGTTTGCCCATGACGCGGAAATGCAGTTCAAGGCCGATGCCCGGCGCAACAAATTACTGGGGCTCTGGGCGGCGGAGCTGATGGGCAAAACCGGCGACGATGCCGCAGCCTACGCTCAGGAAGTCGTGAAATCCGATTTCGAAGAAGCCGGACACGAGGACGTCTATCGCAAGGTCTCAGGCGATCTGGGCGACAAGGCCGACGAGGCGACGATTCGCGCCAAGATGGCAAGCCTGATGACCGAGGCCAAATCGCAGATCCTGCACGAACACGACTGATCTCTGATGCAGGTCAGCACAAAGGCCCTGTGGTTTGGAAAACAGACCGAAGGGTTTTTTGTCATAAAGGCTGACCGGCGCGGTCAATGGGACGGCGAGGCCGCCCGATCCGTTCCCTAGTCCTGTTTCGATCCTATATCCCTGAGGTACGAATTCACTGCGTAACTGGAATTTGGAGAAACAAATGACTACTGAAAAAGCCAGACGAGTCGAAAGGATGGCAATGGAGCACGCCGCCGCCTGGAACGCGGGAGACGCAGACAAGATTGCAGGGTTGTTTGCAAAAAATGGATCAATCACCGTCAACGGTGGAGAGCCGCATGTAGGTCGTGCCGAAATTGGGGGAAATGCCCTAGAATTGTTGGCAACCTTTCCGGGGTTGGTCGTGCGATGTCACGAAACACGTCACGCCGGAGATAGAGCCGTATTCATTTGGACCCTCGAGGGCAATCACGCGAAAACTGGAAACTTTGTGTCCCTGCCCGGCTGGCACGAGTGGGAACTCGACGGCGATATGCGCGTCAAACATTGCCGAGGTTTCTTTGACGTTGGAGACTTCGAACGTCAAATCGCCGGAGTATGACTGCGAAGCAAAGTGGCGTAGCTATTCAGTGCCGCCCTGCGCCAACACGTCGATGACAGCCGTAAGGGCTTTGTCTTCATATCCGGCTGCCATGCCCTTGTGAGCCATATCCACGAACAGTCGCGGCAGCTCGTCTCGTGCACCAAGGGCCTCGAAGCTCGCCAGAACATCTTCAAGTGCGGCAGCGTAGGTCTGCATGGTCGCTGGAGGATCGTCATAGGTGGCGTTTGGCGCGGTTGCGGCGAAGTATTCATAGTAAGGCTTCATCATGCCCATCGAGATCGGCACCAGATCAGAAAAGGCTTGCATGGAAATACCTGCCTTCTTGCACGCAAGCGCGCCGTAAATCATGCCCCACATGAAGCCTTGGCGAACTGTGAATAGCCCCGCAAAAAGAGCGGCCAGCATCCCCGCCTGATCGCCGACATGGACCGAACCGCCACCCATCGTCTTGATTATTGGACCATTCGAGACCCATTGCTCTTCTGTACCAACGACCGAAAGCACAACATCTTCATTGCCAATCATGTGGGGGTAAGCGTTGATAATACCAAACATCCATTCGGCCCCTGCGCCTTCCAAGAAATGCGCCAAATCTTCGGCCTCTGTTGCACCGCCGGTTGAGAGTTCGATGATCGTCTTGCCCGGCAGCGCATTTGCGGCGTTCTGAAGAATGGCCATTGTCTGAGGATGCGACTTTACGCAAGTTACCGTAACAGGACTGGCCGCGATCGCTTCGGATGCGGTCGCGGCGGCGATTGCGCCTTCAGCCACCAGCGGCGCGGTTTTCTCCGGACTCCGGTTCCAGATCGTAACTGATCGGCCTGCCGCAATTTGCGCCCGAGCCAGAGCAGAGCCCATGGCTCCAAGGCCAATTACCGAAATATCCGTCATGTTCCGTCTCCATGCAATTGGCCACCGGCCATTCCAAATACCAGGGCACCGTTCACCCCAAACTCAGGTCGACGTGCCCGCCCGGAAAACCTAAACACGTCCAGACAAGATCTCCAAGGTATTCTCTTGTCGCATTACTTTGACGGGATCAGTTTCTTTGCCGGCGTTGTAATCAGTCCGGTGTCGAGATCGCTTTGCTGACGGGGCGAATCCGCTTCGCATCCACAACGCAGACCAGAGCGAAACCGCACAACGGCAACCGGTAGGTTGGCCATCACACATGGGGCCGCTCAAAGCGGCTATCCACCGCGACCACAAAACAGGAATAGGCGGTTTACATCATTGAACATGCTGCAAAGGCGCGCGTTTGATGGGATCGGCGGTGCAGCGGCAGGCGCTGTCCCGTCACGTGGCTCATAATGAAGATGAAGATTATGAGTTTGCGCCCCGGCTGGCCCCGTGACATCAGGGCATGTTCCTCAATGCCCGGAGTGCCCCATGACATCCCTACTGACTGAATTGCTCGCTGAAAAAGGCACGCTGCTTGCGGATGGTGCGACCGGTACCAATTTGTTCAATATGGGGTTGATGTCCGGTGATGCGCCCGAATTCTGGAACACGGATGCGCCGGACAAGATCATCACCTTGTACAAAGGTGCCGTGGATGCAGGCAGTGATCTGTTCCTGACCAATAGTTTCGGGGCCAATGCCTCCCGTTTGAAATTGCACGATGCGGCCAAGCGCGCCCATGAACTGAGCCGGGTCGCCGCCGAGCTTGGCCGCGAAGTGGCCGACACCGCGGGCCGCAAGGTTATTGTTGCGGGATCGGTCGGACCAACGGGCGAGATCATGGAACCGGTTGGTACGCTCAGCCATGCCATCGCGGTAGAGATGTTCCACGAAACCGCCGACGGTCTCAAGGCCGGGGGCGCGGACGTCGGATGGCTCGAAACCATCAGTGCCCCGGAAGAATACCGCGCCGCTGCCGAAGGGTTTGCGCTTGCCGGGCTGCCGTGGTGCGGCACCATGAGTTTTGACACGGCCGGACGGACCATGATGGGTCTCACCTCCGAGGCGATGGTTGAAATGATAGACGAGTTGGACAACAAACCACTGGCCTATGGGGCCAACTGCGGTACCGGGGCATCCGATCTGCTGCGCACGGTACTTGGATTCACGGGCAAACAGGGCAGCTTGCCGATCATTGCCAAAGGCAACGCCGGCATTCCAAAATACGTAGACGGGCATATCCACTACGACGGTACACCGGAACTGATGGGTCACTACGCCGTTATGGCGCGCAATTGCGGCGCGTCGATTGTCGGCGGCTGCTGCGGGACCATGCCAGCCCATCTCGAAGCGATGCGCGAAGCCCTCGACACAACCCCGAAAGGCAGCGCGCCTGAACTGGCGGAAATCGTAGCGACCTTGGGCGATTTTTCGTCAACCAGTGACGGCACCGATGATGCAGGCCCAAAACGTGCACCGCGCCGGGGCCGCAGGCGCGCCTGAGCCTTCGATGGTGCAGGAACGCGGCTACAGCATCGACAATTGCCCCCCCGGCAGGACCGGCGCCCGAAACAGATCGCACCGCATCGGCGGCGCCGCCCTGCCCAACCCCAAACGCTTGACCGCCACCTCAAAGCGGCACGCGATCATCTCCGCATAAGGCCCTTCACCGCGCATCCTGCGGTGCCACCGGGCGTCGTAGTCCTTGCCCCCATGCATTTCACGCATCCGGTTCATGATCCGCTCTGCCCGGTCCGGATAATGCTCCGCCAGCCATTCCTGCACCAGCGGCGACACCTCCTGCGGCAACCGCAACATGATCCAGCTTGCATGCCGCGCCCCCGCGTCCCTGCCGGCTTGCAATATTGCCTCCAACTCGGGATCGCTCAGCGCGGGGATCACCGGCGAGGCCATGATCCGGACAGGGACGCCGACCTGGGACAATCTGCGGATCATCTGCAACCGCCGCGCGGGCGCTGGGGCGCGTGGCTCCATCAGCCGGCTCAGTTTTCGATCCAGAGTGGTCACTGAAATGCCGACCCGGACCAGCCCGCGCCGTGCCATGTCAGCGAGAATATCCAGATCCCGTTCAATCAAACTGCCCTTGGTGACAATCGCCACCGGATGACCGGCCTCAGAAAGCACCTCAAGACAGGCGCGCATGATCTGATGATCTTTCTCGATGGGCTGGTACGGATCGGTGTTTGTCCCGATGGCGATCGGGGCAACCCGGTATTTGCGGGCGGCCAATTCGCGTCTCAAGACTTCCGGGGCCTCTGGCCGGGCAATCAGCCGCGTCTCAAAGTCCAGCCCCGGCGACAGGCCCAAATAGGCATGGCTTGGGCGCGCAAAACAATACACGCACCCATGTTCACACCCCCGGTAGGGATTGATCGAGCGGTCAAAGGGCAAGTCGGGCGAGCGGTTGTAGGTAATCATCCGGCGCGGCACCTCGATGCGGATCCGGGTTCTCAGAACCGGCAGGTCATCCTCCCGGTCCCAGCCATCTGACACGGCCTCTCTCTGATAGGGTTCAAAGCGCCCCTCGTGGTTGCTTTTTGCCGCGCGCCCCTTGACCACATATCGCTTATCTTCCCTGTTCATGGAAAGGGAATAGAACAAATGCGGAACATTTGCAAGGTGGTGCAAGTTGATAACGCCTAATCCCTTGTCTGCACTGTCGAAAACGCCATAGTAAAACCGACTGATTTACGTCGCGCAAAACCCGATCAATGTCGCAAATCGCGCACCACGCAAACGTAATTCGTGACAAAAGGACGCAACTGCGAAACAGCTGCAAGACCGGCAGAAGGAAACCAATATGTCCGACGAAGACGAAATCATCCTGTCCGAACTCGACGACGAAGAGCTTGTCCAACAGATGTTTGACGATCTCTACGACGGTCTGAAGGAAGAGATCGAAGAGGCTGTCGATATCCTGCTTGAGCGCAAATGGGAACCCTACGACATCCTGACCAAGTCGCTTGTAGGCGGGATGACCATTGTGGGCGCGGATTTCCGCGACGGCATCCTGTTTGTGCCAGAAGTTCTGCTTGCCGCAAATGCGATGAAGGGCGGCATGGCCATTCTGAAACCACTGCTGGCCGAGACCGGTGCGCCACGTGTGGGTAAAATGGTCATCGGCACCGTGAAGGGCGACATTCACGACATCGGCAAAAACCTCGTCGGCATGATGATGGAAGGTGCCGGTTTCGAAGTTGTCGATCTGGGCATCAACAACCCGGTGGAAAACTACCTTGAAGCGATGGAAACGGAAGGGCCTGACATTCTTGGCATGTCTGCCCTGCTGACCACCACGATGCCCTATATGAAGGTCGTGATCGACACGATGGTCGAACAGGGCATTCGCGACGATTACATTGTGCTGGTGGGCGGCGCGCCCCTGAACGAAGAATTTGGCAAGGCCATCGGCGCCGACGCCTATTGCCGCGATGCTGCGGTGGCGGTCGAGACGGCCAAGGAATGGATGGCGCGCAAACACAACAGCGCCAAATCCGCGTAAACGGCGCTGACCGGGTGATGGAAAGGGCCTCGCGTGCGCGGGGCCTTTTTTCGTCCGGCCAAGTGCTTATGTTGGCAACCGGAGGAGAATGCTCATGCCTTTCACCTATCTTGCCGCGATCCTGGCGGCGGTCGTTCTTGCTGGCGCAGTGACCGTATGGCTGTTTTCCATGGGTGGCACAGGTGTGACAATTGCCGCCCTGCCCGCCGTCCTGCTGGCCGCACTCGCCATCAGGGTGTTGTGCCGATGATCCCCTCTGACACCCGCCTGACCGAAACGGGACTGCCTCTGGAGGCCCGCAAGGGCCGCATCCTGCTGATCGCCTGCGGTGCGCTGGCGCGCGAAATCCTCGACCTGAAAGCGGCAAATGGCTGGACCCATCTGGACCTGACCTGCCTGCCCGCAAAATATCACCTCTATCCCGACAAGATCACCGGGGCCGTCCGTGATGCAGTATGCAAACACCGCCATGCCTATGACGACATCTTTATTGTCTATGCCGATTGCGGCACTGGCGGCCTGCTTCAGACGGCCTGTGACGAGATGGGCGTACAGATGATCGCGGGCCCCCATTGCTACAGCTTTTTCGAAGGCAATGACGCTTTCGCTGCCAAAGCTGACGCCGAATTCACCAGCTTTTACCTGACCGATTTCCTGGTGCGCCAGTTTGAGGCCTTTATCATCAAGCCCATGGGCCTGGACCGCCACCCCGAACTGCGCGACATGTATTTTGGCAATTACGAAAAACTGATCTATCAGGCCCAGACCGATGATCCGGACCTGACCGCGAAGGCCCGCAACCATGCCGCACAACTTGGCCTCGCGTTCGAGCGGCGCTACACCGGATACGGTGATCTGGAATCGGTCCTGAAGGTGCTTTGAAGGGGGCGGTGTCTGTGTTGATCTCGGCAAGGTGGGATGGCAAGGACAGTTGATCCGGAGGTATTGTGGTCTTTGCCGCCATTCCTGCAGGCTGCCGCGAATGTCGGCTCCAGGCCCAAGGTGGCTGAAAAGGGGTGGTAAGCAGACGAACCTGATCTCGAGCGGCCATTATCCAATTCGTCTAAATGATAGAGAAACCTCGGACTTGATCCGGAACGTGACATTACTCCGGGGGCAAAGCGCAGTAGGTTATCTGTTTTCAAGAAATTGGTAGGTCTCGAGAATGGTTTCAGCCAATCCGTCAAAGAAGTGGGGCGCTGTCACGTCGATCAACCCGGTGGACACGCCTTGCGCGTTGGCCTCCGCATCAGCGGCATTCCTAACAACAAACAGCGTACTTGTGTTGCCCAACAGTTCTCGGTGGCTCGCGCCTGTTCCATGCTTCAAGACATTGATCGCCAAATAATGTTGGTGGAGCCTGTCGGCGAGGTCTGGTTTTCCAGCCGACAAGAGGGCTGTTTTCACTTTGCGCGCCAGAGGGCCGCGTTTGAAATGGCGCTGCATCCGCGCTTCAAACACCGCGAAAATATCCACAGCGGCCAATTCAATCGCGACCGTTTCCGACGTCATCTTTTTGGTTTGCGCATCCGTCAGATGTTGACCCTCCGCAAGGTCCAAAATCTCTGACATCCGGTCTTTGGAAGACTTTGCGGTGTTCCGCGCTGCAGACACCAGTTCGGGTATGCTTTGTGAGGTGTCCATCATGCGTTCTCCTTTGGGTCCACCCCCCATAAGCTATGGGCTTGGAAATAACAGGGGCGACGGGCGAATACCTGCCACGTTGTGCCTTTGTCGGTTAGAAATGCGACCGGATCATTGCCACTGTTGCGTCGTCACCTGCGGAAGAGGCGCTGCTTGTCGGTAAGACCCGCGATCACAACCAACGCCGCGCGGAATTGGTTTGGGTGGACAACGTTGACGGCATGGGCTGGGTCATGAACCGTCTGATCGAGCTTGTGCGCAGGTCGAACAGCGACCAGTTTGGCTTTGATCTGCGTGACTTCGCTGAAAGTCCGCAGGTCGCGACCTACAGAGCCTCCTCAGGTGGCCATTTTGCGTGGCATTCCGATATTGGCGATGGGCCGCTCGCTCGTCAGCGCAAACTCACGCTGGCTTTGCAACTCAGCAAGCCGGGGTCCTATGAGGGAGGTGATTTGCAGGTCATGCCAGGTGCGCAGGTCTTGGCGGCCAGTCGTGACCAAGGTTGCGTCAGCATCTTTCCAAGCTTTGCCTTGCACCAAATCACGCCCGTAACGCGCGGGAAACGTCATTCCTTAACGGTGTGGGCGCACGGCCCTTCTTTCCGCTAGGGCAAGGTCATGATTATGATTATGATTATGATTATGATTATGCGAAATCTGCGCTTTTCTGGTCCGCAACTGCAGTTCGCAGGATCGAACGCAGACGTCTGCAAAGGTCCAGGGGTGGGCATCGGTGTAAAAAGCTCTAACGGCAACTCCGTCCGGCTCAGCGGCCTCTAGCGTTTGGTGCAACGAAAGTTCACTCTCTGCCAAAAGGTATCGAATGCTCTGCTTGCGGCTTGGAGCCGCAGTGCGCTCAAACGACCCACTCCGCCCCTGCGCGCAAGCTCAAACCGCTGCTGCCGTTTCCCTGATCCGCTCGATCATCGCGCGCAGCCCGTTGGAGCGTTGCGCCGACAGGTGGTCATTCAGCCCCAGCCGCCCCATCTCGGCGCGGGCATCGACGGCTAAAACCTCTTGCGGCGTCAACCCGTTGTAAAGCGTGCGCAGCACCGCGATCAGGCCGCTGACAATCATCGCGTCGCTGGCCCCGTCGAAATGCAGACGCCCGTCGTCAAACTGTGCATGCAGCCACACCTGCGAGGCACAGCCATCCACCTTGGTCGCAGGCACCCGCAGGGCCTCTTCGAGGGCCACCATCGCCTTGCCTTGATCGATCACGTGACGATAACGGTCCTCCCAATCCTCCAGGAATTCGAAATCCTCAACAAGCTCTTCAAACGCGGCTGTGGCCATCTTTTGCAGTCCTCTCGCTCAATTCAGGGCCAGACCTAGGAGCGCCGCCGCCAAAGGTCCACCCCCTTCCCAAGGTCCACCTGATAGGATAGTGAAAAGACAAAGCAATTCGCCAAAGGCCAAACATGCGCAAGACCCTCATAGTTCTCCTGGTTTCTTCCCTGACATTGGCCGCATGCGGGTATGTACGCGACAGCCGGGTCAACCCGTTCAACTGGTTTGGACAGTCCGAATCCGAACCGACCGAACAAGAGGTCAACACAAACCCGCTGATCCCCAAAGGCAGCGGTCTTTTCCAGCGTCGTGCAGAGACGGACGCGGTGTATGTGGGGCGCCCGTTCGAGCAGGTTACGCAATTGAAAATTGACCGTATTCCCGGCGGGGCGATCATCCGCGCGACCGGATTGGCCGAACGCCAAGGCATCTATTCGGTGCAGCTGACACCGGCAACCGAGGATGAGACGCCGGTTGATGGTGTTCTGACCTACCGGCTCGAAGGTGTGCGCCCCTCCAGAGCCACCCCTGTCGGCGCCCAACCAACCCGCGAAGTCACGGCCGCCCGGCGTGTCACCGACAGTCAGCTGCGCGACGTCCGCAGCATTCGGGTGGAAGGTTTGCAAAACGCTCAGGTTGCGCGGCGCTAAGCCTTCCGTCCCGCGCGGGTCTCACTTTTCCAACCCAGTCCCGGATCAGGGTCCGGGGCCTTCTCGGTTCTTCACCACACTCAGACGGCGGCCGTCACGATGATCTCGACGGTAAAGCCCGGCCGGGCCAGCTTGGCCTCGCCGCAGGCGCGTGCGGGCGCATGGCCTTTTGCCACCCAGGCGTCCCAGACCGCATTCATTTCGTCAAAATCCGCCATATCCGCCAGCCATATGACGGCTTGAAGGAGTCGCGTCTTGTCTGATCCAACCTCTGCCAGCAAGGCATCAACATTTGCCAGACAATCGGCAGTCTGCTGGGCGACGCTTGCTCCGGCGGTGCCGACCTGCCCGGCCAGATAGACGGTGTTTCCATGCACAACGATCTGGCTCATCCGGTCGTTGGTGTGCGTGCGCTGAATATCACTCATTGCGCTCTTCCTTTTCCTGTTGCGAAATTATCGGTGTCAGACCTCGACAACCTTGACGTCGTTGCCCTTGGCCGTCAGCGCGATTTCCCCGTCACACAGCCGCAACGCATCAATGCCAAAAACTTCCCGACGCCAGCCCCTGAGCGCGGGCAAATCCCTCAGCCCCGCGGCAATCGCGTCCAGATCGGCTGCGGGCGCAATCAGCTTGGCCGCCACTCCGGCCTGTTCGGTCTTGGCCTTCAACAAGACACGCAACAAATCGGCAAGCGCCGGATTGACCTGCAACTTGTCGCGGGACCGATCGGGCGATGGCATGTCTGACGGATTGCACGCAATCCCATCCGAAATCGCCTTGAGAATGCCATCGGCAATATCGCCCCTGCGCGCCTCTCTGAGCAGCAGCCGTGCACGGCCCAATTCTTCCATCGACCCCGGTTTCAAGCTGGCCAATTCGACCAGCGCATCATCCTTGTAGACCCGATTGCGCGGAACATTGCGATCCTGGGCATAGGTCTCGCGAAACGCGGCCAACTCGCGCACAACGCTGAGAAATTTGGGCGAATTTGTCCGGGTCTTAATCCGTTTCCACGCGTCCTGCGGGGCAGTGATATAGGTATCGGGATTGGTCAGTATCTGCAATTCCTCGCCGACCCATCGGCCCCGGCCCGTTTCTTCCAGCTTGGCGGAAAGGAATTCATATATCTGGCGAAGATGTGTCACATCCGCGAGCGCATATTTCTTTTGCGCATCAGACAACGGGCGCCGTGACCAATCGGTAAAGCGGGACGACTTGTCGACACCGGCATGGGTGATCTTGCGCACAAGGGTTTCATAGCCAACCTGCTCGCCAAATCCGCACACCATCGCCGCCACCTGGGTATCAAACAACGGCTCTGGAAAGACCTGTGCATCGACAAAGAAAATCTCGAGATCCTGCCGGGCCGCGTGAAAGACCTTGACGACATTTGTATCGCGAAACAGCGCATGCAGCGGTTCCAGCGAAATGCCCTTGGCCAGCGGATCAACAAGAACCGCGTTGTGATCCTCGGTTCCCGGCATCGCCAGTTGGACAAGGCACAGCTTTGAATAATAGGTCCGTTCCCGCAGGAATTCGGTGTCTACAGTCACGAAGGGATGCCGCGCGGCCTGCGCGCAAAAGGCGGCAAGATCGTCTGTGGTTGTAATTGTTTTCATAGTCTCGCTTTGCAACAGATAGGAGCCAGAGCTTCATCGCAAAACAGCTACAGCAAGCTGCAGGACTTGACCAGTCAGCCGCGCAAGACCACCGGTGTCCGGTCTCCGGCCGCAAATCGGCGCAGCACAGCCGGATAAAGTCGATGTTCCAACTCAAGGACGCGGGCGGCAAGGCTGTCTGGCGTGTCGCCCGCCGCAATATCAAGCGTCGCCTGTCCGAGGATCGGACCGTCATCCAACGCCGCCGTTACCTCATGCACGCTGCACCCATGTTGGGTCTCCTGGGCGGCCAAAGCCCGTGCATGGGTGTCCAGACCTTTGAACCTGGGCAACAGCGACGGATGAATATTTATCATCCGCCCCGCCCAGGCATCCGTGAAACCAGCGGTCAGTTTGCGCATGAATCCAGCCAGACAGATGATGTCGGGGTGATAGGGCGTCAGGGCAGCGGTCAGTGCCGCTTCAAATGCCGCACGGTCGCCCTTGAAGGGGCGGTGATCCACAACCTCCGTCGCCAGGCCCCGCGCCCTGGCCCATGCGATGCCCCCCGCATCGGCAGTGTTGGACAGAACCACAACAGGCCGCGCCGGATGGTCGCCGGTCATGTCTTCGACAAGCGCCCGCATGTTCGAGCCACCGCCGGAGACAAAGATCGCAACCGCCTTGGTCAAATCAATGCGCCGGAATACCGCACGCCCGACCCGGCAACGATACGACCTATCTCAAAGGCGTCATGCCCGTCGCTGGCAAAGGCGTCGCGGGCGGCGGTGACCTGATCTGCGGGCACGACCGCAATCATTCCCACCCCCGCGTTGAAGGTCTTGAGCAGTTCGGCTTGCGCCATCCCGCCTTGCTGCGCCAACCATTTGAAAACTGGCGGCAGCTGCCAGGCATCAAGATTAATCTCGGCCCCCAAATCATCAGGCAGCACCCGTGGCAGGTTTTCCGTCAGCCCGCCACCGGTGATATGCGCCAGCGCGCTCACTGCATCGGCACGCAACGCCGCCACAGCCCCTTTGACGTAGAGCTTTGTCGGCGTCAAAAGCGCCGCGCCCAATGCCCCATCCGCCCAGGGGCAGGGATCATCCCATCCAAGACCGCTCAATTCGACAATACGGCGCACAAGGCTGTAGCCATTCGAATGCACACCATCGCTGGGCAGCGCAAGCAGGACGTCGCCCTGCGCCACCGGTCGCGGCAGTTCGGTGCCACGTTCCATCGCCCCCACGGCAAATCCCGCAAGATCGAAATCACCGGCGTGGTACATCCCCGGCATCTCTGCCGTTTCGCCACCGATCAAGGCGCACCCGGAAAGCGCGCAGCCTTCGGCGATCCCCTCGATGATCGCGGTCGCCTGATCCAGTTCCAGCTTTCCGGTAGCAAAATAATCCAGAAAAAACAGCGGCTCCGCACCTTGGCAGACAAGATCGTTCACGCACATCGCAACCAGATCAATGCCGATCGTGTCGACATTCCCGGTATCAATCGCAATCCGCAGCTTGGTACCAACCCCATCCGTCGCGGCAACCAGAACCGGGTCCGTGAACCCCGCCGCCTTGAGGTCAAACAGCGCGCCAAAGCCGCCAAGACCGGCCATTGTACCAGGCCGGGCGGTACGTTTTGCCGCCGGTTTGATCCGCTCGATCAGGTCATTGCCTGCATCAATATCCACCCCCGCATCCGCGTAAGTGATCCCGTTCCTGGGTGTGCTCATGATCTGGTCCCCCGAGCCGACAATTTGCGCCTGCGCACGGGTTAGTCGATCACGGCAATCTGCGCAACGGTAAGCCTTGACGAAACCGTCCGCTCCGCATACCCAATCGCCATGGCGGGCCTGTAGCTCAATTGGTTAGAGCAGAGCGCTCATAACGCTTTGGTTGCGGGTTCAAGTCCTGCCGGGCCTACCATATCTGCCAGAATCGGCCGGGGGCGAGATTTGCTTCGCCAGCAGCCCCTACCGTTTGGCGCTGACGTACCAGTTGACGGTCATTTCAACGACCGTGTCGCCTTCGGCGTCTTGAATATCCACTGCCACATCAAAGGCCACCTTGCCATCATCCTTGATGGATTGCATCAGCGCCGCGCCGTCGCGGGATGTTGCCGCATGGGCAGTCAAGGTTCCAAGTGCCACTTTCCTGAAGGCAATCTGGCCGGTGGCCGCAACGGGCCGCATATCAAGGATTACAGGCGCCAGCGCACCTGCGACGGCGGCGCCCGATGCGGCCTCTCCCAAGGTGAACATTGCACCGGCATGCATGGATTGGATGTGATTGGACACATCTTCGCGCTGTTCCAGCTCAGCCCGCGCCGTGCCATCGCCGATCTCCAGCAGCGTGACCCCGACCAGCGTCGCAAAAGGCACGGCACTGTCGAGATGCGCTTTTATCATGTCATAGGGATTCATGGCAGGCTCCATTGTGATTTGCCACAACCTGCCAGTGCCTACGCAGCGGCGCAATCATTCCGCTGGGTCGGATCCGCAACAAATGCGCGCCCTATCGTGCAATCACGATGTCGGCCCGCAGCCCCCCAAGACGCGCCGATTCGCCAAGACGCAGAACGCCCCCGTGTGCGCGGGCAATATCGGTTGCAATTGCAAGACCAAGACCAACACCGCCGCCCTTGTCCTGGTTGCGCGAAGGGTCCAGTCGCGTGAAAGGGCGCGCGGCCTCGACCCGGCGGCTTTGGGGGATGCCCGGCCCATCATCCTCGACCCGGACCCGGAAAACCTTGTCGCTGAGCATAACCGACACTTCGGCCCTGCCCCCATACCGGACGGCATTGGAAATCAGGTTGTCGATCGCCCGCCTGATTGCCGTCTTTCGCAGCATCACTTTGCCGGTGCCGCCGCCCTCGGGAGTCAGCAACTTAACGTCTCGCCCGGCCCTTTGCGCGTCTTCAACAATCTGTTCAAGAAGTGCATGGGGCTCCACCGCCTCCGGCGGCCCTTCGCCCGCCCCTTTTGCGAAACTGAGGAATTCGTCCAGCATCCGCTGCATGTCATCGACATCCTCGAGCAGCGGTTCGGCCTCTGCATCATCCAGCATCGACAACGATAACCGCATCCGGGTCAAAGGCGTGCGCAAATCATGGCTGACCCCCGACAACATCAACGTCCGCTGTTCGATCTGGCGTTCAATGCGCGCCCGCATGTCGACAAAGGCGTTGCCGGCGGCGCGGACTTCGACGGCACCCGCCGGGTGATACGGAACGTGACGTCCCCGGCCAAACGCCTCGGCGGCGCGCGCCAATCGCCGGATCGGGCGCAGTTGATTGCGCAGATAGACAAAAGCGATGATCGTCATCACAACGCCAAAGAATACAGTATAAACAAATAGCTGATGTGGGTTTGACGCCGAAATACGTTCACGGTCGAATTGCAATTCAAGCAATCCCTTGTCGCTTTGAACAAATAGGCGGACAATCCCCTTGGTGGTCAGGTCTACGGCCAGAAAACCGGGCAGCTGCTCTGTCAACCGCCGCGCCAGCACCCGGCCCGAATAATCGTACCAAAGCATTGGATTTGTGGTTGGCACGGCCGATTGTTCAGTCAGAATCACCCCAATCTCAAGGGCCGCGACCTGGGCCTGCACGTTTTTCGGCACGGATATGCGGCCCGGGGCCTGTTCGACTATCTCCGATACCAGTGCCAGTTCGCGCAACACCGCATCGGTCATCTGATGGGTCACACCTTCAAAATGGCGCTGTGCAAACAATACCGTCACAACAAGCTGAATGAACACCACGGGCAACAGCAGGATCAGGGCGGCCCGCCCATAAATTCCGCGCGGCATATATCGTTTGAGCCAATTTAAAAACATGTCTAGACCTTAGCCAGCCGACTTGCCGCGCGAAAGGTCAAACGATGCTGCCACCCGATGACTTCAATCCGCCCGTCGGCATGCCCGTTGTGCTCGAGCCGGGACTGCGCCGCATTGTGGCCCCCAACCCATCGCCGATGACGTACCGCGGGACCAATACCTATCTGATCGGCACCCGACAGCTTTGTGTGATCGACCCCGGTCCGCTGAACCCGGCCCATCTTGACGCGATCCTTGACGCGCTGGAGCCGGGGCAAAGCATCAGCCACATCGTCGTCACCCATACCCATCTCGACCATTCCCCCCTCGCCCGGCCCCTGGCAGGACGCTCCGGCGCACCGGTCTTTGCCTTCGGGGACAGCACCGTTGGCCACTCTGACATCATGCGTGACCTGGCCCGGGCCGGAGACATGCGCGGCGGCGAAGGCATCGACACGGATTTCAGCCCCGACCATCAGGTGGCCGATCTTGATGTGATCTCGGGCGACGGCTGGCAGCTGCAGGCGCTGCACACGCCGGGCCACATCGGCAACCATCTTTGCCTTGCGTGGAAAGATGCCTGTTTTACCGCTGATCATGTGATGGGCTGGGCGACATCGCTGGTCTCGCCACCGGATGGCGATCTGACCGACTTCATGGCCTCCTGCGCACGGCTGCAAACACGGGATTGGCGGGTGTTCTATCCGGGCCATGGTGCGCCGGTGTCCACCCCCGCAGCTCGAATGTCCTGGCTTGTGGCGCACCGTTTGGGACGCGAGACATCCATCCTCGATGTTCTGTCTTCCGGGCCCTCCGACGCCGCGACCATCGCCGCCTTGGTTTACACCGACACACCGCCCGAACTGCGGGGTGCGGCAACCCGCAATGTGCTGGCCCACCTGATCGATCTGACCGTCCGCAATCAGATCGAACCCATCGGCGATCTGCATGCCGACGCCACCTTCAGGCGCCTTTGACGACCGCATGCGAAAAATTCGAAAAAGCATCGGAAAGCCTCTGGACGTGCCAAATACCCGCTGCTATATCGCCCAAACCGTTCCGGCGTAGCTCAGCGGTAGAGCAGTTGACTGTTAATCAATTGGTCGTAGGTTCGATCCCTACCGCCGGAGCCATAAAAAGCCCTTAAGTCGCAAAGACTTGAGGGCTTTTTTGGTTTTTGGATCAGGGGCAGAATTTGGCTTTAGGGGCAGTTTAGGGGCAGTT
>CAXBKL010000017.1:0-39072 GCA_963976125.1 uncultured Sulfitobacter sp.
TGAAAGATGTTCGGGACGGGCATGAATTTGTTGCGCAGGCCCTTGAAAAAGGGGCCGCAGCGGCACTGGTTTCGCGCATCCCCGATGGGGTTGGCGCGGATGCGCCCCTGTTGATTGTCGAGGACGTGTTGGCCGGGCTACAGGCGCTGGGTGCGGCGGCGCGGGCGCGCACGCAGGCAAAAGTTGCAGCAATCACCGGGAGCGTGGGCAAGACCTCGACCAAGGAAATGTTGCTGAGCATGCTGGCCGATCAGGGGCGGACCCATGCGTCGGTTGCCAGCTATAACAACCATTGGGGAGTGCCGCTGACGCTGGCGCGGATGCCCGCCGATACCCAATTTGCCATCGTCGAAATTGGCATGAACCATCCTGGCGAAATTGCGCCTCTGGCGCGGCTGGCCAAACCGGATGTGGCAATGGTCACCACCGTGGCCGCCGCCCACCTTGAGGCATTTGACGATGTGGCAGGCATTGCGGTGGAAAAGGCGTCGGTCTTTGAAGGATTGGAACCCGGCGGCGTGGCCGTCATCAACGCCGATATTGAGCATGCCGCGATTCTGATGGCCAAGGCTCTGGATTGCAAGCTGCGGGATGTGGAGTTTGGTCAACATGCGCGCAACTTTGTGCTTGGCGATGTGCAGGCGCAGGGCAATGTCACGGTTGTACAGGCAAAGGCCGATGATGTGCCACTGTTGTTCAAGATTGGCTCGCTTGGCCGTCATTTTGCGATGAACGGTCTGGGCGCGCTTGCCGTAGCGCAGGCGCTGGGGGCGGACCTGGCGCTGGCGGCACAGGCGCTGGGGCGCTGGCGGCCCTACAAGGGACGCGGTGTGCGCGAAACCATCGTGCTGGACCCTGTAGAGCGGCACCTGACGCTCGACCTGATTGACGACAGCTACAACGCCAATCCAACCTCTATGGCCGCGGCACTCGATGTGCTTGCCGCCGTGCCCGTAACGCATGACATTGGCCGGGTCAGCAAGGGGCGGCGCATTGCCATTCTTGGCGACATGAAGGAACTGGGCCCGGATGAGATCGCGCTGCATGCAGGCATCGCGCATCTCGATGCGATGGACAACATTGATGTGATCCATTGCGTGGGGCCGCTGATGAAATCGCTGCATGCGCTGCTGCCAGAACACAAGCGCGGCCAGTGGTGCGAAACCTCTGAGGAGCTTTCTGCTGCGATGAGCGGGTTGCTTGACAGTGGCGATGTTGTGCTGGCCAAGGGGTCATTGTCGATGAAATTGGCTGTGATCGTTGACGCCATTCGGAAAATGGGCCATCCGACACAGGAACTTTAGCAGGGCAACTGCCCCAAGATGATGTGTTAAGGACAGTTTGAATGCTCTATTGGTTGACCCTTCTCTCGGATGGCGGCGATTTCTTTAACCTGTTTCGCTACATCACATTCCGCGCAGGCGGCGCGTTTCTGACGGCGCTGATATTCGGTTTCCTGTTTGGCAAGCCGTTGATTGCAGTGCTGCGCAAGCGCCAGGGCAAGGGCCAGCCCATCCGCGATGACGGCCCCGAAGGGCATTTTGCCAAAGCCGGGACACCCACCATGGGCGGGCTGCTGATTGTCGGCGCACTGCTGACCTCGACACTGATGTGGGCGCGGCTTGACAATCCGTTCATCTGGATCGTGCTTTTTGTCACCATGAGCTTTGCCGCCATCGGGTTCGCCGATGACTACGCCAAAGTCAGCAAGCAGAACACAAGCGGTGTGTCGGGCCGGTTGCGCCTTGCACTTGGGTTTGTAATTTCGGGCATCGCCGGGTTCTGGGCCGCGCAATATCATCCCGATGCCCTGCAGTACAAACTGGCCTTGCCGGTGTTCAAGGACACCTTGATAAACCTTGGCTATTTCTTTGTACCTTTCGCGATCGTTGTCATTGTCGGGGCGGCTAATGCGGTCAACCTCACAGATGGGCTGGACGGTCTTGCGATCATGCCGGTGATGATTGCTGCGGGGACATTGGGTATCATTTCCTATGCGGTCGGTCGGGTCGATTTTACCGAATATCTGGATGTGCATTACGTGCCGGGAACGGGTGAAATCCTGATCTTTACGGCCGGTATCTTTGGGGGGGGACTGGGATTTCTGTGGTACAACGCACCTCCTGCGGCGGTATTTATGGGCGACACTGGCTCGTTGGCGCTGGGCGGCGCGTTGGGAGCGATTGCGGTGGCGACCAAGCACGAGCTGGTGCTGGCAATTGTTGGCGGTTTGTTTGTTATCGAGGCGCTCAGCGTGATCATTCAGGTTCTCTATTTCAAACGCACGGGCAAGCGGGTGTTCCTGATGGCCCCAATCCACCACCATTATGAAAAGAAGGGCTGGGCCGAGCCGCAGATCGTGATCCGGTTCTGGATCATATCGCTGATTCTGGCGATGATCGGTCTGGCGACGCTGAAAGTCCGGTAGGATTGCGCCTGCGGCGGGCGCGGACGGAGGGCAGCCGCCATTGGACGCGATGCCGCGCCCCGGCCCATTTCGGGACATAAAGGGAATGCCCCAATGCAGGACAGTGGCGGCTTGTGGCAGGGAGCGGATGCGCGCAGTCTGGCGCGAGAGTGAGCGGAGGGCTTCGAGATGATTCCAGTGCAGGGCTTGGACGGCGCGCGGGTGGCAGTGCTGGGGTTGGGGCGCTCGGGCTTGAGCGCGGCGCGGGCGCTTGCGGCGGGCGGTGCGGTGCCAGTGTGTTGGGATGACAATCCAGCGGCACGGGACGTGGCGCAGGGCGAAGGGTTCACCTGCGCTGATCTGAAAAAAGCCGGCGCCTTTGACACTATTGCGCGTTTGATTGTCAGTCCGGGAATTCCGCATCTGTACCCGGCCCCCAATAAGGTGGTTGCGGCGGCACTGGCAGCGGGCGTACCCGTGGACAACGACATCGGGCTGTTTTTTCAAAGCTTTGCCGTCTCGGACTGGCAAACATTTGATACCGCGCCACGGGTGGTTGCGGTCACCGGATCAAACGGGAAATCAACAACTTCGGCGCTGATCCATCACATTCTGGAGCATGTCAATCGCCCCGCACAACTGGCGGGCAACATCGGGCGCGGGGTTCTGGATCTCGACCCTGCCGTGGATGGCGAGGTGGTGGTGCTGGAGTTGTCCAGCTATCAGACCGATCTGGCGCGCAGCCTGACGCCGGATGTGGCGGTCTTTACCAATCTCAGTCCCGATCATCTGGATCGTCATCACGGGATGGGTGGATACTTTGCCGCCAAGCGCAGGCTTTTTGCCGAGGGCGGACCCGACCGCGCGGTGATTGGTGTGGACGAAAACGAGGGGCTATTTCTGGCCGGGCAGTTGAGTGAAGGGCCTGCCGATGACCGGGTGATCCGCATTTCGGTGGCGCAAAAGCTGACCGGGCCGGGATGGCAGGTGTTTGCCCGCAAGGGGTTCCTGTCGGAATACCGCAAGGGCAAGCAGATCGCGTCGATTGATCTGCGTGGGGTTGCGGGATTGCCCGGTGCTCATAACCATCAGAACGCCTGTGCGGCCTATGCGGCCTGTCGCACGCTGGGGTTGGCCCCCAAGGTGATCGAGGCAGCGTTTCACAGTTTTGGCGGCTTGCCGCATCGTTCGCAGACCATCGCCGAGGTGGATGGGGTGCGTTTTGTGAATGACAGCAAGGCGACAAATGTGGATTCCGCCGCCAAGGCGCTGCTGGCCTTCACAAACATCCGCTGGATTTGTGGCGGGCTGGAAAAGGAAGGTGGTATGGGCGGCCTGCAAGATGCCACAGGGGCGGTGCGTAGGGCCTATGTGATCGGGCGCGAGGCTGCTGGTTTTGCGATGCAGTTGAACGTGGAAACCGAGGTGTGCGGCACAATGGATGTTGCCGTGGCACGGGCGGCGGCCGATGCGGAAGCGGGCGATGTCGTGCTTCTGGCCCCGGCGGCGGCCAGCTTCGATCAATACAATAGCTTCGAGCGGCGTGGCGAGGATTTCATCGCTCAGGTCGAGAAACTCACCCGTACCTAGCCCGCAATGTCGCGGGCGGCGGCCATGGCCGAAGACCAGGCCCACTGGAAATTGTAGCCGCCCAGCCAGCCGGTGACATCCACCGCCTCACCAATGAAATAGAGGTTCTCATGCGCCTTGGCGGCCATGCTGCGTGAGGACAACGCGTCGGTATCGACCCCGCCAAGGGTGACTTCGGCGGTGCGGTAACCTTCGGTCCCAGAGGGATGCAGTACCCAGTTTTGCAGGTCATCGCACAGGCCCTTGAGCCGTGCGTCGGACCAATCGGCAAGGTTGCCGGACATTTCCATTTCTGCGCCCAGATGATCCACCAACCGTGTGGGCAGATGTTGGGCCAGCACCGTTGTCAGGTTGCGCCGGCCTAACAGCTGACGTTGGTCGCGCAGCCGCGAGAACAGATCGGTTCCGGGGGTCAGGTTGATGTGGATCGGCGCGCCGTCTTGCCAGTAAGACGAGGCTTGCAGGACCGCGGGGCCGGATAGGCCCCGGTGCGTGAACAGCAGCGCTTCCTCAAATGTTGTATCGCCTGCCGTGACTGTGGCCGGGGTTGCGACGCCGGAAATATCCGCGAAACGCCCATCACCAAAGGTAAACGGCACCAGCCCGGCGCGGGTCTCGGTTACGGGGATGCCAAACTGCGCGGCAATGTCATAGGCCAGCCCGGTGGCTCCCATCTTGGGGATTGATTTGCCGCCCGATGCAATCACAAGATTTCTGGCAGACACCTGAACACGCCGATCCGGGGAGGTGAGATCAAAGGTGACTCCATCCGGCGTTTTGGCAAAGGCTGATGCCCTGCTTTGCAACTGCAATGTCACGCCCGCGTCGACCATCATCTTGCGCAACATGGCCACGATGTCCTTGGCCGAGGTATCACAAAACAATTGACCCAGTGTCTTTTCGTGCCACGCGATGCCGTGTTGGGTGACCAGGTCGATGAAATCCCACTGTGTATACCGGGCAAGGGCGGATTTTGCGAAATGCGGGTTGCGGCTGAGGAATCGGTCAGGTGCGCAATAAAGGTTGGTGAAATTGCAGCGCCCGCCACCCGAAATCCGGATCTTCTCGCCCGGTGCTTTGGCGTGATCCACGATCAGCACCCGGCCCCCGGCGTGGGCCGCGCACATCATCCCGGCGGCGCCGGCCCCTATGATTGCTGTATCTACCTGCATGGGCGCGCTCTGCCCGTTTGGAGCGGCGAGGTCAAGTTGGCGTGAGGGGGCTTGCGCCACCCGGACGCAAGGCGCAGATGTCTGGCCAACGCAGGATCGGAGGAATGGATATGCAGACACTTGGCGCAGGCAGCGCGTTCCCGAAAATAGATGTGCCCAGGATCGACGGCGGATCGGTGACACTTGGCACCCCCGATGGGCCGCACGATTGGCAGATGGTCGTTGTGTATCGCGGCCTGCATTGCCCGATCTGCAAGCGGTATCTGGCGCAGCTGGATGCGTTGCAGGATCGTTTTCATGAACAGGGGGTCGCGGTGGTGGCGGTATCAGGTGATCCGCTGGACCGGGCCGATGCGATGGTGTCCGAATTGGAATTGACGGTGCCGTTGGCCTATGGGCTGAGCATCGAGCAGATGCGCGAACTTGGGCTCTATATCTCGGACCCGCGCAGCGCGCAGGAAACCGACCGTCCCTTCCCGGAACCGGGACTGTTTGTGATAAACGCAGATGGCAATGTCCAGATCCTCGATGTGTCCAACGCCCCCTTTGCGCGGCCCGATCTCGAAGGTGTGGCGAATGGCATCAAATTCATCCGCGCAAACAACTATCCGGTGCGCGGCACGCATGGGGTCACCTGACGCGGCGACAACGGCGAGAATCAAAGGCGCACGCTCTAGCCGGATCAGGAAAAAGCAGCTAGACTGCGCCCATTGACCCCGAAAAGGGGCGCCCAAGAATGGGCATGTGAGGCAGTGTAGGGCAAATACCATGACTGAAATGGTCTATGGCGCGGGATTACCCGTGCATGATGGCGAACCGATCCTTCCCAAATGGTGGCGTACGGTCGACAAGTGGTCGATGTCCTGCGTCCTGATGCTGTTTGGGGTCGGGCTCCTTCTGGGATTTGCCGCGTCGCCCCCGCTTGCGGCGAAAAACGGGTTTGACCCGTTTCATTATGTTCAACGGCAAGCGGTATTTGGCGGGATGGCCGTTGTGGCCATGATTCTGACCTCGATGATGTCGCCCGTGATCGTGCGCCGTCTGGCGGTTCTGGGGTTCATCGCGGCTTTTGTCGCGCTTGCGTTGCTGCCGTTTTTCGGGACCGATTTCGGCAAGGGCGCAACCCGTTGGTATTCGCTTGGATTTGCCTCGCTGCAGCCGTCGGAGTTTCTCAAGCCCGGATTTGTGGTTGCCGCCGCCTGGATGATGGCGGCGTCGATGGAGATCAATGGGCCGCCGGGCAAGACGTGGTCGTTTGCCCTGTGCATCTCGATTGTGCTGATGCTCGCCCTGCAGCCCGACTTTGGTCAAGCAGCATTGATCCTGTTTGGCTGGGGGGTGATGTATTTTGTGGCCGGCGCGCCGGTTACGCTTTTGGTGCTGATGGCCGGGATGGTCGTGATCGCGGGAACGGTTGCCTATTCAAGTTCGGAGCATTTTGCCCGGCGCATCGATGGCTTTCTGACGGCGGAGCTCGATCCGACAACCCAGCTTGGCTATGCGACCAATGCCATCCGCGAGGGCGGATTATTCGGCGTTGGCGTGGGCGAAGGCGAGGTTAAGCGCTATTTGCCGGATGCCCATACGGATTTCATCATCGCTGTCGCCGCTGAGGAATACGGTCTGGTCCTGGTCTTGATTGTCATTCTGCTTTTTTCCGGTGTCGTGGTGCGATCGCTTTTGCGGCTGGTGCGCGAACGCGATCCGTTTATCCGGCTCGCCGGGACCGGGCTGGCCTGCATATTCGGCGTGCAGGCGATGATTAACATGGGGGTCGCGGTGCGGCTTTTGCCGACCAAGGGCATGACGTTGCCCTTTGTCAGCTATGGCGTATCGTCCGTGATCGCGTCGGGCATTGCCGTGGGCATGTTGCTGGCCTTTACCCGGACCCGGCCACAGGGCGAGATTTCGGACATACTTGGACGCGGGCGCGGGCGATGATAGGGCTTTCTGTCACATCGCCTGGAGACTGAGATGAATGCACCGCTCTTGATTATTGCCGCAGGGGGAACCGGGGGACACATGTTTCCCGCGCAGGCCCTGGCCGAGGTGATGCTGGCGCGCGGCTGGCGGGTCAGGCTGAGCACGGATGCCCGCGGCGCGCGGTATACGGACGGGTTTCCCGACGCGGTCGAGATCATTCAGGTCAGTTCGGCGACCTTCGCGCGCGGTGGTATTCTTGCCAAGGCAATGGTGCCCTGGCGGATTGGGGCGGGCGTTCTTGGCGCGGCGTTGCGCATGATGCGCGACAAGCCTGCTGTGGTGGTCGGGTTTGGTGGCTATCCAAGCATCCCGGCGCTGGGGGCTGCGTGGCTGTTGCGGCTGCCGCGTATGATCCACGAACAAAACGGCGTCCTGGGCCGCGTCAATGAGATTTTCAGCAAGCGGGTGTCGATGGTTGCCTGCGGCACCTGGCCCACGTCACTGCCCGATGGGGTGGAGGGCACGCATGTTGGCAACCCGGTGCGGGGTGCCGTTCTGGAACGTGCCGGGGCCGGATATATCGCGCCGGGCGATTATCCGATGGAACTGCTGGTGATGGGCGGCAGTCAGGGCGCGCGCATCCTGAGCGATGTCGTACCGCCCGCGATTGCGGCCCTGCCGATGGACATGCTTCGCAACATCCGGGTCAACCATCAGGCGCGCGACGAAGACGGAGAACGGGTTGCCGCGTTCTATGCCGAGCACGGGATCAGCGCCGATGTGCGCCCCTTTTTCGACGATGTGCCGCGCCGGATGTCTGAGGCTCAGCTGGTGATCAGTCGGGCAGGGGCTTCTTCGGTGGCTGATATTTCGATCATCGGACGGCCCTCGATCCTGATCCCTTTCGCGGCCGCCACCGGCGATCATCAGACCGCCAATGCCCGCGGTCTGGTCGAGGCAGGGGCCGCCATCATGGTCCCGGAGGACGCTGCCAGCCCGGCGCGGCTGACCGGGCAAATCCAACTTATACTGGACAACCCCGAGGCCGCGTTACAGATGTCGCGGGCCGCGCTTGAGGCGGGCAAACCGGATGCCGCGGAGGCGTTGGCCGATATTGTCACCGCGCTGGGTGAGGAAGGAAAAACAACATGAACGCCACCAAATTGCCCACCGATGTGGGGCCGATCCATTTTGTTGGTATTGGCGGGATTGGCATGTCCGGCATCGCCGAAGTGTTGATGAACCACGGCTACCGGGTGCAGGGGTCTGACCTCAAGACCACAAAGATTACCGACCGTCTGGCATCGCAGGGGGCCACGATATTTGAAGGTCAGCGGGCTGAGAATATCGACGGTGCCGCCGTTGTCGTGATCTCTTCGGCCATCAAACCCGGCAATCCCGAACTGGATGCGGCGCGTCTGGCCGGTCTGCCGGTTGTGCGCCGCGCCGAGATGCTGGCCGAGCTGATGCGGTTGAAATCAAACATCGCCGTGGCAGGCACCCACGGGAAAACAACCACAACCACGCTGGTGGCAGAGTTGCTGGTCGAAGGCGGGATTGACCCCACAGTGGTAAACGGCGGCATTATCCACGCATATGGGTCAAACGCCCGAATGGGGCAAGGCGAATGGATGGTGGTGGAAGCGGACGAAAGCGACGGGACGTTCAACCGCCTGCCCGCAACCATCGCGATTGTCACCAACATCGACCCCGAACATATGGAACACTGGGGCGATTTCGACAGGCTGCGGCAGGGGTTTCTGGATTTTGTTTCCAACATTCCGTTTTATGGTCTGGCTGTTTGCTGCACCGATCATGCCGAAGTGCAAAGCCTCGTGGGCAAGATCACCGATCGACGTGTGGTGACCTACGGGTTCAATGCGCAGGCGGACGTGCGCGCCAAGAACCTGCATTACAAGGCCGGCGTGGCGCATTTCGACATCCATCTGCAAGCCGAAGGTATCGTGATCGAAGGCTGTTCGTTGCCGATGCCGGGGGACCATAACGTGTCGAACGCATTGTCAGCGGTGGCTGTGGCCCGCCATCTGGGTATGAACGGAGATCAGATCCGCGAGGCCCTCGCACAGTTTGGCGGCGTTAACCGGCGCTTTACCAAAGTTGGCGAAGTTGATGGCGTGACGATCATCGACGACTACGGCCATCACCCGGTAGAAATTGCCGCCGTGCTGAAGGCCGCGCGCCAATCGACCGAAGGGCGCGTGATTGCCGTGCATCAGCCGCACCGGTACAGCCGGTTGAGCGATCTGTTCGAGGATTTCTGCGCCTGTTTCAATGACGCGGATGTGGTCGGAATTGCGGAGGTGTTCTCGGCTGGAGAAGATCCGATTGAAGGTGCATCGCGGGATGATCTGGTGGCGGGGCTGATCCGGCACGGTCACCGGCATGCGATGGCCGTGGAAGATGCAGATGATCTGGCACGGCTGGTGAAGGAGCAGGCCGGTCCGGGCGACATGGTCGTATGTCTGGGGGCCGGGTCGATCAGCGGCTGGGCAAATGGGCTGCCCGAGATGCTGAAGGATCTGAAAGGGGCGGCCGCGTGATGGGGTGGCGGAATTTTGCAAAATTCCGGGGCAAAGTCTTGCAAGACTTTGGGTGTCTGTCATCTGCCGCTGATACGATCGCAAACGGCGGATGCAAAGGAGCCCATCCAAATGCGCGCTGGATTTCGGGGACAATAACAAGAGGACCGAGTGGATGATACTTCTTTGGCTTTGCGTATTATGGGTATTTGCTTCTGCGGGCGTGGCGATGTTGCCGATGCGCAGACAGTATATACCCGGAGTGGTGCTGCTGATCTCGGCCCCGGTTCTGATCTTTTTCATTGGTCAGCAAGTCGGGTGGTTCATGGCACTGTTGGGATTTGCGGCCTTTGTGTCGATGTTTCGCAATCCGCTGCGGTTTATCTACGCCAAACTGCGCGGCCAGAACCCGCAGGTGCCACAATGACGCTGTCCCTGACCCTGGCCGCTCTCTGGGCGGTTGTGGCCAATGTTCTGGCCATGACTCCCAGCAAGGACCACCACTGGCGGAATGCCTATATCCTGATTGCCATCGGCATTCCCATCCTGGGCTTTGTCACGATGCAGCATGGACCCTGGGTTGCATTGCTGGTGCTTGCCGGCGGGTGTTCGGTGTTGCGGTGGCCGGTCATCTATCTGGGCCGCTGGGTGCGGCGCAGTGTCGGAGAATGGCGCGGGTCGGCGCAATGACCCCTATCATCGGCATCTTGCTGGCGGCTCTCGCCCTATGGCTGCTGGCGTGTGTCTATTACGGGTACCGGATGCGGTTTGTCGGCTTCCTGGCGGTGTTGGTGGGGGGGCTTGCCCTTAACATGGGCTGGATGGTTGTCGGGCTCAGCGCGCACCCGTTTGAGCCGCACGCGCTGGTGGCCCAAGCCTCTTTGGCGGCCCATGGGCTCGGCACGTTTTTGCTGGGGCTGCTGATTGGCCGTGCGGTGCGCCAATGGCGCGCCACGGCAGTGGACAGCGGCGGAGTTTGAGACTAACTCACCATGCCATGACCGAACTGATTTTCCCGCCTGTCCGCGGCAGGCTGACCCCTCAGAAACCGCTTTGCGACCTGACATGGCTGCGTGTGGGCGGCCCGGCGGACATGTTGTTCCAGCCAGCCGACAGCGACGATCTGCGCGATTTTCTGCGCGCCTTGCCCGCGCAGGTGGCGGTTTTTCCCATGGGCGTGGGCAGCAACCTGATCGTGCGTGATGGCGGGCTTCGGGCCGTTGTCATCCGGTTGGGCCGTGGGTTCAACCAGATCACCATCCAAGATGGCACAATCACCGCAGGAGCGGCCGCTCTGGATGCGCATGTGGCCCGGCGGGCTGCAGATGCGGGGCTTGATCTGACGTTTCTGCGCACCATTCCGGGCAGCATTGGCGGCGCAATCCGTATGAACGCCGGATGTTACGGCACCTATACCGAAGATCATTTCGTGCAGGCGCAGGCGATCACCCGCGAGGGGGTGCTGATGAATCTGGGCAGGGACGATCTGAATTTCCGATACCGGCAGAGTGACTTGCCCGATGGCGCGGTGATAATCAGCGCCACATTTGCGCCCCCCGGCGGCGATCCCGATACATTGCACAGGCGGATGACAGAGCAATTGCGCAAACGTGACGAAACCCAGCCCACAAAGGACCGCAGTGCAGGCAGTACCTTTCGCAATCCGGCCGGGTTTTCCAGCACCGGGCAGACCGACGATGTGCACGACCTCAAGGCATGGAAGGTCATTGACGATGCAGGCATGCGTGGCGCCATGCGCGGGGGCGCACAGATGTCGCAGATGCATTCAAACTTCTTAATCAACACCGGAAATGCCACCGCCGCCGATCTTGAGGGATTGGGCGAAGAAGTCCGAAAAAAGGTTTACGAGAACAGCGGTATAAGGCTAGAGTGGGAAATTATGCGCATCGGTGAAAATTAATACATTCGGGCGCTAGGGCATCAACCGCAACGCGGTAAAAAACAACGATAATGGGCCGCAAAAGGTCCGGGAAAAGGCACTAACGTGGGAACGTCGAGCAGGACACTCCCGACAGTGGCAGTATTGATGGGCGGTCCTTCGGCAGAGCGCGAAGTATCGCTGGCAAGCGGACGTGCTTGCGCTGCGGCATTGCGGGAAAGAGATTACAGGGTGGTTGAGGTCGACGCGGGCCCTGACCTCTGTGTCGTTCTGTCCGAACTCAAACCCGATGCGGTGCTCAATTGCCTGCATGGACGCTGGGGCGAAGACGGCTGTGTTCAGGGTCTGCTGGAATGGATGGGCCTTCCCTATAGCAATTCAGGTGTGCTTGCCTCCGCCCTGGCGATGGACAAACAACGTACCAAGGCCGTGTACCGCGCCCATGGGCTGCCCGTGGTTGACAGCGTCATAGTCTCTGCGGATGACGTGCGCGCACGTCACGTGATGGCACCGCCCTATGTGGTCAAACCCAACAATGAAGGCTCCTCTGTCGGGGTCTATCTGGTTGGTGCGGAAAACAATGGTCCCCCGCAGCTGGACGCCGATATGCCCGACACCGTTATGGTCGAGGCCTTCGCCGAGGGGCGCGAGCTTACCACCACAGTGATGGGCGACCGGGCGCTGACTGTGACGGACATCATCACAACCGGATGGTACGATTACGACGCCAAATACAAAGAGGGCGGGTCGTCTCATGTCGTCCCGGCCCAGATTCCGAGCGAAATTTTCGACCTTTGCATGGACTACGCCCTGCGTGCGCACGCCGCCTTGGGATGCCGGGGGGTCAGCCGCACAGACTTCAGGTGGGACGAGGCCAGGGGCACGGAAGGGCTTATCCTGTTGGAGACCAACACCCAGCCCGGCATGACCGGAACGTCGCTGTCGCCGGAGCAGGCAAGCACGATGGGCATCTCTTTTCCCGATTTTTGCGCCTGGATGGTGGAGGACGCGTCATGCAATCGCTGATCCGCCGCAAGGACAAGAGCACCCGGCATGATCCTGCGCCCTCGCGGTGGTCCTGGCGGATGCAGCGGCTGATGCTGACGCCGGGGTTTCGGCTTGGCTTGCGGGCGGGGTTGCCGTTTTGCCTGACGTTGCTGGCGGGAACGATATACCTCGCGGATCAGAACCGCAGGGACGCGATTGCGCAGGCGGTGGCCGAGGCGCGTGCCAGCATCGAGGAACGCCCGGAGTTCATGGTCAAACTGATGGCAATCGACGGGGCAGAGGGCGCGCTTGCCGCCGATATACGGGCCGCAATTCCGGTAGAATTTCCGCAAAGCTCCTTCGACCTGGACCTGCCTGTCCTGCGCCGCGATGTCATCGCGCTGAGTGGTGTCATGAATGCCAACATCAGGATCAAGCCGGGCGGCATATTGCAGGTTGATGTTACCCCACGGGTGCCGGTTGCAGTGTGGCGGCATGCTGATGGGCTGTCGCTTGTGGACAGGGAGGGAGTGCATGTCAAAGACATTGCGACGCGAACTCCATACCCCAATTTGCCCTTGGTTGCCGGGCAGGGCGCGCCGGATCATATCCCCGAGGCCCTGCGCCTGAGCCGGACCGCCGCAGCGTTGGGCAATCGGATGCGCGGGCTTGTCCGGATGGGAGAACGGCGCTGGGATGTGGTTCTGGACCGGGGTCAACGCATTCTGTTGCCGGAAGTCGGCGCGGTTCAGGCGCTGGAACGGGTGATTGCGTTGGAACACGCAGAGGATGTTCTGAGCCGTGACGTGGTTCGGGTCGATCTGCGACTGGCCCAGCGGCCAACGGTGCGAATGTCCAAGAATGCAACCGAAAACTGGTGGGCGATCAAGAAAGCATCCGGTCAATGAGCCGAAACGCAACGACAACGATAAGAAACAAACCATGATGGGGCCGACATGACAGACCTATACCAGAGCCAACGCTCGATGCGTCAGATGCGCAAACTGGCGATGCAGCGTGGGGTGGTGGCCATTCTGGATGTGGGATCGTCCAAGATTGCCTGTCTGGTCCTGCGGTTCGACGGCGCCGGGCAAATTGGCGAAGAAGCCACAATTGGTTCTCTTGCAGGGCAATCGGGTTTTCGGGTGATCGGGGCGGCAACCACCCGCTCAAGGGGCGTGAAATTTGGTGAAATCTGCGCAATGGGCGAGACGGAAAGGGCCATCCGCACGGCACTTCAGGCGGCGCAAAAGATGGCGGGCATCAGGGTGGATCATGTGATTGCATGCTTTTCCGGGGCCGACCCCCGCAGCTATGGGCTTGACGCGGAGATCGAGCTTGAGGGCGAGATGGTCAGCGAAAACGACGTGGCACGGGTGATGGCCAGCTGCGATATTCCCGAATACGGCGAAGGGCGCGAGGTCTTGCACGCACAGCCGGTGAATTTTGCGCTCGATCACCGTTCCGGGCTGAGCGATCCGCGCGGGCAATTGGGACATGCGCTGTCGGTGGACATGCATATGCTGACCGTCGACACTGCGTCTGTGCAACATCTGGCCCATTGCATCAAACGCTGCGATCTGGAACTGGCGGGCATTGCGTCCTCTGCCTATGCGGCTGGAATATCGTCGCTGGTCGAGGACGAACAGGAACTTGGCGCGGCCTGTATTGATATGGGCGGCGGATCAACGGGCGTGTCGATCTTTATCAAAAAGCACATGATCTTTGCCGATAGCGTGCGTATGGGCGGGGATCACATCACCTCGGACATCTCGATGGGTCTGCAGGTGCCCCAGACAAATGCAGAACGGATCAAGACCTTTTATGGCGGCGTCCATGCCACCGGTATGGATGACCGCGAAATGATCGAGATTGGTGGCGATACAGGCGATTATGAACACGACCGCCGCACCGCCAGCCGGGCCGAATTGATCGGGATCATGCGGCCAAGGGTCGAAGAGATCCTGGAGGAGGTGCGTGTCAGACTGGACGCGGCCGGCTTCGATCATCTGCCCAGCCAGAAAATTGTCCTGACCGGCGGCGGCAGCCAGATACCGGGCCTCGATGGGCTGGCAAGCAAGATCCTCGGCCAGCAGGTGCGTCTTGGACGCCCCCTGCGCGTGCATGGTTTGCCGCAGGCCGCGACCGGCCCCGGCTTTGCTTCTGCTGTGGGTCTGTCGCTCTTTGCTGCGCACCCGCAGGACGAATGGTGGGACTTTGATATTCCCACCGACAAATACCCCTCCCGGTCGCTTAAACGTGCGGTCAAGTGGTTCCGGGATAACTGGTGACCGCAATATGCGGCGTCGGCACCGAAATGCAGGCGGATCAGGCGAGAAATTGCCTATATTTAGCGCCAAATCGGCGTTTTTTGGGTGACGCTTGGCCCTTTGAGGTCTAAGGTTGCTGCAATTTAAGAGTGGAAGCCCACTGGGGACGTGGGCCAAAAAAACAGGCGGATACACATGACACTGAACCTTTCGATGCCCGGACAAGACGATCTCAAGCCCCGTATCACCGTTTTTGGTGTTGGCGGCGCCGGGGGAAATGCGGTCAACAACATGATCGACAAACAGCTCGATGGCGTTGATTTCGTCGTGGCCAATACGGACGCGCAGGCGTTGCAGCAGGCCAAGTCTGAAAACCGGGTTCAGTTGGGCATCAAGGTGACAGAAGGTCTGGGCGCGGGCGCACGTGCCACGGTAGGTGCCGCCGCCGCAGAGGAATCAATTGAACAGATCGTCGATCATCTGGCGGGGGCACACATGTGTTTCATCACCGCCGGCATGGGCGGGGGTACCGGAACGGGGGCCGCGCCGATCATCGCGCAGGCCGCGCGTGAACTGGGTGTTCTGACCGTTGGCGTTGTGACAAAGCCGTTTCAGTTTGAAGGTGCCAAGCGCATGCGCCAGGCCGAAGATGGTGTCGACGCACTGCAAAAGGTTGTTGATACGCTCATCATCATTCCCAACCAGAACCTGTTTCGTCTGGCGAATGAAAAAACCACCTTCACCGAAGCCTTCTCCATGGCGGATGACGTCCTGTATCAGGGTGTAAAGGGCGTGACCGACCTGATGGTGCGTCCGGGCCTGATAAATCTCGATTTTGCCGATGTGCGTGCCGTAATGGACGAAATGGGCAAGGCGATGATGGGCACCGGTGAGTCGGATGGCGAAGACCGCGCCGTTCAGGCCGCAGAGAAGGCCATTGCCAACCCGCTGCTCGACGAAATCAGCCTGCGCGGGGCAAAAGGCGTTCTGATTAACATCACCGGCGGCGACGACCTGACCCTGTTCGAACTGGACGAGGCGGCAAACCGCATCCGCGAGGAAGTCGATCCTGAGGCCAATATCATTGTCGGTTCCACGCTGGATCAGGGCATGGGTGGCACCATGCGGGTCAGCGTTGTGGCCACGGGTATTGATGCATCAGAAGTGCAGAGCGACATTCCCGTACCGCGCCGCTCCATGAGCCAGCCGTTGCGGCAGCATTCGGTCGAAGACCCGCTGCCGGTCGCTGCGGAAACGCAGGCCCGTGATGAGCAGCGGCCCCTGTTTGAAGACCTCGATGTGCAACGTGCCGCCGCCGAAGATCAGGCCGAGGACATCTTTGCGGATGAAGCGGTTGAACAAGCAGATGATCTGCCCCCTCCGGCCTACCGCCCGCAGGTTGCCGCATTCGAGCCGCGTCAGGAAGAAACCATCGAAGCGTCACAGGAAGAGTTTGTCGCTCCCCGTGCGCCTGCGCCCGGCACACCATCGCCCGAAGCATTGGCACGTTTGCGCGCCGCCGCGCAAAAGACAGCGCCAAAACAGCAGCCGCAGCACCAGGCCGAGGCACAATCACAACAGCCCGCACCGCCGGCCAGCGCCGAGAGACCGCGTTTCGGCATCAACTCGCTGATCAACCGGATGACGGGCCATGCCGAAGGGGAGGCACAGCCGCAACGCCAGCCCCGCCAGCAGCCGCCCGTGCAACAACAGCCGCGAGTCGCCGCCGCACCGCAGCCGCAGCAAGAGCCGGATGCAGACGAAGAACGCATCGAGATTCCCGCGTTCCTGCGGCGTCAGGCGAACTGAACCGGCAAAAATACGTTATGAAAGGGCTGCCTCCAGGCAGCCCTTTTTTGTTGTCATAACATGGCGTTGGGGGCTGGCAGGCGCATTTGCGCTCAATTGTTACGGCCATGTTTCAGACCGTTACAAAGATTGAATTGAGCATTTGGACCCCGCCGCATACTCCAGTGTCAGTTCAATGACCGCTCAGGTCATGAGCGCGTGATGTGGGGACACACTTTTTGCAAAATACGATCAAATCGCAGATCAGCTTTGTGGGCAAAGGTTTACATACCGGCGAACCCGCAACTGTGACTGTGCGGCCTGCGGGCGCCCATCACGGGATCTGGTTCAGCCGCACGGATGTGGTGGTTGGCGATCGGTTGATTCCCGCACATTGGGCGGCCGTGAACCGATCTCCGCTTTGCACGAAGCTGGAGAACGACGCGGGCCTGTCGGTGTCCACAGTTGAACATTTGATGGCCGCCCTTGCGGGCTGCGGCATTCACAACGCGCTGATCGAGATTGACGGACCTGAAGTGCCGATCCTGGATGGCTCTGCGGTTCCATTTGTGCGTGGTTTTGTGGCCCGTGGGATCCGCAGGCTGAATGCGCCGGTGATGGCCTTTGAAGTGCTCAAACCGGTAAAAGTTCAGGAAGGGGAGGCTACGGCGACGCTGTCTCCGTCGGACACGTTGCGGATTGATTTTGAAATTGATTTTGTCGATGCCGCCATCGGGAATCAGAAAAAATCGTTGGTGATGAACAATGGATCGTTCGCGCGCGAATTGAGTGACAGCCGGACTTTCTGCCGTCAGGCCGATGTCGATGAGATGCAGGCAAATGGCCTCGCACTTGGTGGTACATCGGGTGAAAATGCGGTGGTTTTTGACGGTGACAAGGTGCTGAGCCCCGGCGGCCTGCGCTATGCGGATGAACCTGTCCGCCACAAGATGCTGGACGCTCTGGGCGATCTCGCGCTGGCGGGGGGGCCGGTTCTGGGCCACTATGTCGGCCACCGTGCGGGCCACTCTCTGACCAATACCTTGTTGCGTAAATTGTTTGCGACACCCGGTGCCGTGCGGCGTGTTGCCTGCGATCAGTCCCAGGCCACCAGATTGCCGGGATATGGTCTTGTCTGGGACGAGATCCCACAGGTCGCCTGATCGCCGCTTCTTCCCAATTTTTGCGATACCCCGAGGCATTGAACGTGGCCGCAAGGCCATGTATTCCATAAGCATTCGGGTTATCGGGGCAGTCAGTTGCCGATCTTGGCCCGCCGGGCCATACAATATGTGGAATGACCGTTTTGTAACGCAAACTATTGTGTTAGTCAGGGTCGCAAGAAGGGGTGAAAGTCCCCAGGGTGAGAGAATGCAAAGGGTGTTGCCATGACGGGGGCCAGGTCTTCAAAATGGGTGGTATGCGCGGTGCTTGTTGTCGCCCTTTCCGCATGTGGCGGAAGCCGGGATACCGGGCGTGTAGACCGGAATTTTTTCAACCCTCAGGAAATCCCGCTTGAAACCTATTCGGCCGAGCAGATTTTTGAACGTGGCGAATACGAGCTGAACCGCAAGCAGCCGGACGAAGCAGCGTTTTACTTTTCTGAAATCGAGCGGCTTTATCCCTATTCCGACTGGGCGCGCCGCGCCCTTATCATGCAGGCGTTTTCCTATCATCAGGATCAGGACTACGAAAACAGCCGGTCGTCCGCGCAGCGGTTCATTGATTTCTATCCCGATGACGATGACGCGGCCTATGCACAATATCTTCTTGCGCTCAGCTATTATGACCAGATTGACGAAGTGGGCCGGGATCAGGGCCTGACCTTTCAGGCACTGCAATCGCTGCGCGACGTAATCGAGCAGTACCCTGACAGCGAGTATGCCAAATCGGCGATCCTGAAATTCGACCTTGCCTTTGACCACCTTGCCGGCAAAGAAATGGAAATCGGGCGCTACTACCTGCGTCGGGATCATTACACGGCTGCGATCAATCGTTTCCGGGTGGTGGTTGAACAGTTTCAGACTACGACCCATACGGCCGAAGCCCTGCACCGTCTGGTGGAGTCCTATCTGGCGCTGGGTCTGAGTGCCGAAGCGCAGACTGCCGGTGCCATTCTGGGCCATAACTACCGGTCGACCGACTGGTACGAGGACAGTTATCGTTTGCTGAAGGGCGAAGGTCTGGAGCCGAAATTCTTTAAAAACAACTGGCTGGGCGCGATCTACCGACAGACGATCAAAGGCGAGTGGCTGTAAGCGCGGGCGCTCCTGCCCCTTCCTTCTGGATTGACCGACATGCTGCGCGGACTTGATATTTCGGACATGCTGATTATTGACCGGCTTGAGCTTGGCTTCCAGCCTGGCCTGAATGTGTTGACCGGGGAAACCGGGGCAGGCAAGTCGATCCTGTTGGATTCGCTGGGATTTGTTCTGGGCTGGCGCGGCCGCGCCGATCTGGTCCGGCAGGGTGCCGCGCAGGGCGAAGTGACCGCCTGGTTCGACCTGACCCCCGATCACCCGGCCCATGCCGTTCTGGAAGAAGCCGGATTGCCGCAGAACGATGAGTTGATCCTGCGACGGATAAATACCTCGGACGGGCGCAAGACGGCCTGGGTCAATGACCGGCGGTGTTCTGGTGAAGTGTTGCGGGCGCTGTCCGAGACGCTGGTGGAATTACATGGTCAACATGACGACCGGGGGTTGCTGAACCCGCGCGGTCATCGTGCGATTCTGGATGAATTTGCCGGCAACGCCGGGGCCATCGCGAAGGTTCGTGGCTGTTGGGCCAGGCTGGGCACAGCCCGCAAGACCGCACAGGTTGCGCGTGTCGAGCGGGAGGCGATCGAAGCCGAGGAGGATTTCCTGCGGCACGCAGTTGCAGAGCTGGACAAGCTGGACCCTCAGGAAGGCGAAGAAGCAGCGCTGGATACCAAAAGACGGCTGATGCAAAGCGCCGTGAAAATCCGGGCCGATGTGGTCAATGCCTATGAAATCATGGGGCAAGGCGGCGCCGAACGCCAGTTGGGAGATGCGCTGCGCTGGCTTGACGGGGCGGCGGAGCGGGCGGAGGGCGCGCTCGAAGCGCCTATGGCCGCCCTGAACCGGTCCATGGTGGAACTGGATGAGGCTCTGTCCGGGGTGGCCGATGCGATCGAGGCGATGTCGTTCAATCCGGTGGAGTTGGAAGAGACCGAAGAACGGCTTTTTGCAATCCGTGCGCTGGCGCGTAAACACGATGTGGCGGCTGATGAATTGGCGGGTTTTGCCGCAACCTTGCGGGACAAGCTGGAGGCGCTGGACGCGGGCGAGGCGGCCCTTGCCGATCTCGAAGAAGCCGTGCGCGGGGCCGAAGCAGACTATGCTGCCGCTGCCGATACGCTGAGTGCCGCGCGGGCAAGGGCGGCAGGTCGTCTTGATACGGCTGTTGGCGCGGAACTTGCGCCGCTAAAAATGGAACGCGCGGTGTTCCGGTCCCAGATCAATCGGGAAACGCCGGGCCCGGACGGACAGGACGCGGTATCCTTTACCGTGGCCACCAACCCCGGAGCGCCCGCAGGGCCGCTGGGCAAGATTGCCTCCGGCGGTGAATTGAGCCGTTTTCTGCTGGCGCTCAAGGTGTGTCTGACCAAGGGACAATCCGGTCTGACCATGATCTTTGATGAAATTGACCGTGGCGTAGGCGGTGCAACGGCGGATGCAGTGGGGCGCAGGTTGTCTGCGCTGGCGCGCGGGGGTCAGGTTCTGGTTGTCACCCATTCGCCGCAGGTTGCTGCCCTGGGGTCGCACCATTGGCGTGTGGAAAAGACGGTCCGGGGCGGAATGACCACCTCGACCGTGATGCCACTAAGCGCCCCTGAACGCATTGATGAGGTCGCCCGGATGCTGGCCGGGGATACGATAACCGATGCCGCCCGTGCCGCCGCCGAGGCGTTGCTGGCGGGTTAGGATGACGTGGTCACAAACATATCCCCTGACCCCGCCGATCCGGGATAGGTTTGTGCCGCCCAGCCCCCCGAGGCATAGCCCCGATGTCTGATCCAAAGCCCGCCTTTGTTGCCCAACAGGTTGCGGCAGTTGTGGCCGACTGCAAGCGCGGTTGGAATGTTGTCCGCGACAGGGGGCCGGGCAAGATTACATTTTGGTTCATCGCGCTGTTGATCGGTATTGCCGCAGGGTTTGCAGCGTTGCTTTTCCGCAAGGGGATCAATTGGTTACAGTCCGCCCTTTATGGGACGGAAGACGTTCAGAATCTGCACAGTTTTATCAGTGGTCTGCCCTGGTACTACGTTGTCCTGATCCCGACATTCGGGGGGTTGGTGGTGGGGTTGATCCTGCATTATTTCACCTACGACGGACGCTCGCGTGCCGTTGCAGACGTCATTTTGGGCGCCGCCATTCACGATGGCAGGGTCGAGGTCAAGGCGGGTATTGCCTCTGCTTTTGCGTCGATGATTACGCTGGGCACCGGGGGATCATCGGGCCGGGAAGGGCCGGTGGTGCACATCGCAGGGGTGATTTCCACCTGGGTCTGCCGGCGGATCAACGCGGATGGGATCACCGGGCGCGATTTGCTGGGCTGCGCGGTTGCGGCCGCAGTATCGGCAAGCTTCAATGCCCCGATCGCCGGGGCGCTTTTTGCGCTTGAAGTCGTGCTGCGCCATTTTGCTGTTCACGCTTTTGCGCCCATCGTGATTGCGTCGGTTGCCGGAACGGTCATCAACCGGATCGAATTCGGCGGGGTGACGGAATTTGTCCTGCCGAATTACGTGGATTTACAGTTTTACGCGGAATTGCCGGCCTTCCTGCTGTTGGGGCTGACGTGCGGTCTGGTGGCCGTGGCCCTGATGCGGAGCATTTTCTGGGCCGAGGATTTTGGCGACTACCTACAGGCGCGGGTGAACTGGCCAAGGTGGCTGCGCCCGACCATTGCAGGGGCAATGTTGGGCGTAATTGCGCTGTGGTTCCCGCATATCATCGGCGTTGGATACGAAATGATGTCGTTGGCCCTCACCGGTGAACTGATCCTGACAAATGCAATTGTCTTTGCGGTCCTCAAAGTGGCGGCGGTGTCGATCACCCTGGGGGGGCGAATGGGCGGCGGGGTCTTCTCGCCGTCGCTGATGATCGGTGCGCTCACGGGGTTGAGCTTCGGATTGATCGCCACGGGGGTGTTTCCGGATGTATCGGGTTCATCATCGCTTTATGCTCTGGCCGGGATGGGCGCGGTGGCGGCGGCGGTGCTGGGTGCGCCCATATCCACCACGCTGATCGTGTTCGAGATGACCGGGGACTGGCAAACCGGGCTGGCGGTGATGGTGGCCGTCAGCCTGTCGACGGCCCTGTCCTCGCGGCTGGTGGATCGCAGCTTCTTCCTGACCCAGATCGAACGCCGAGGCATCCATCTTGCTGCCGGGCCACAGGCCTATCTTTTGTCGATGTTCACGGTGGCGCGCATCATGCGCCGACCCGACGATCCGCGCGCCGCCAAAGAGGATACATGTTGGCAATTGATAAACGAAGGGACGTATATCGACGGCTCTGCCACTCTGGAACAGGCCATGCCGCTGTTTGAAACGTCCGGCGCGCGCTTTCTTCCGGTTGTTGCGCTGAGCGCCGATTCGCCCCCGGAATTGCTGGGTGCTCTGTTTCACGTTGATGCATTGAAAGCCTACAACCGTGCCCTCGCTGCGACGGCGGCCGAAGAACACTCCTGAGCGTTTCAGAAACAGACACTGTTTAACCCACCTTGCCTGACTGTTGCCGGGCTGGCATCAATCGCGCCGTTTTCCCCGCTTCATGTTCTGGTAAAGGCCAGACAACTGTTTAATCTGGAAACAGTATGTTGATTTAGGGAGCTGCTGCCATGCTCGGATATTTCCTGTTGCCCATTTTGGGGATCGCACTGATCGCCGGTATCGTGAACAATGATGATGACGACCCCGTCACGCCGGAGCCGCCCGAACCGCCGGAGCCGAATCCAACCAATGCCATTATCGGGACCGATGGTATTGACGTGTTGAATGGCACGGGTCGGGCTGACCTGATGGAAGGGCGCGGTGGCAATGACATCCTGCGCGGATTTGGCAACGATGACACCATCGAAGGTGGCACTGGAAACGATCTTGTCATCGGTGACGGCGGCGCCGATGTGCTTTTTGGCAACGCCGGTCTGGATGAAATTCGCGGCGGCCCCGGAGACGACAATATTACCGGCGGCAATCAGGGCGATCTGCTGATCGGCGACGGCGGCGCGGACGAAATTCGCGGCGGTCGCGGTGCCGACATCATCGAAGGCGGGTCCGGTCCCGACTTCCTCGTGGGCAATCAGGACAACGATTTCATCGAGGCAGGATTTGGGTCTGATACCATCATTGCCGGTGAAGATGACGACGAAATAGTCGGATTTCAGGAACGCTCTGACCCGGACCAGCCGATTGGCGATCTGAACCCGGACATTCTGGATGCGGGCAATGGGGACGACACGATTTCAGCCAACTACTTTGACACGGTCACTTCCGGTGACGGAGAAGACCTGATCCGGGCCATTTTTGACGCAGGTCAGACCGATACCGCGATTGTTGTGACGGATTTCGATCCCGAAGAAGACACGCTGGTGATTGTCATCGACGGAGAGACGCCGATTGATGGCGACGAAGATGATGGTGATGCGGTTGATCCCGACGAGGTGATCGTGCGTCCGGCTAGCAATGGCACCGACACAGAAGTTGTCCTGAACGGCGTGCTTGCCGCAGTGTTGCAGAATACGGATGCGGCGGCGCTGGACGCCGACAAGTCATGGCTGGCGAATTTCGAGGTGCCTGAAACACCTGCCGCTGCGGCCCCGTCAAGCTGAGTAAATTGGCATGACCTTGTTATCTGGGCGCCCTCGGGCGCTCAGATGCGTTCTACGGCAATCTCCTCCATGGGATAGAAGGCTAGATACCCCTTGATGGCCGCGACGGTCTCATGTGGGTTCTCGTAGGACCAGACCGCGTTTTCAAGCGCTCTGCTTTTGGTCACGACGGAAAAATGGCTGGCGTCGCCCTTGTGGGGGCAATGGGTGCGTTCCTCGGTTGCGTCCAGAAATGCCATGGCAATATCTGCGCGGGGAAAGTAGACCACCGGCGGATAGTCCCCTTCGCTCAACTCCAGAGCCTCTGTGCTTTCTCCCAGAACCGCGCCACCTGCGCGCACGGACCATGTGCCGGGTGCTTTTGTGATCTTGATATGGCTCGCCATGACGCATCCCCTTGTCGAATGTTACAGCCGCTAAAGCGGTGCGGTGGCAGCATCCAACCACAGTTTGGTAACAGGCGATACCCGGGGGCCGATTTTTTCTGCTACCTGCGCATGATAGGCGTTCAGCCAGTCCCGATGGGCAGGCTCCAGCATCTCCGGCACGATCAGCCGACGGTCGATCGGCGCAAAGCTGAGGGTTTGCCAGGTCAGCATCGCGCGGTGGTTGTCGCCACCCGGCAGCGCCGGCGCGGCGCGCACCACCAGCAGGTTTTCAATGCGGATGCCAAAGGCCCCCTCGCGGTAATAACCCGGTTCATTGGACAGGATCATGCCTGGCTGCAACGGCACCGTGCTGATCTTGCTTAGCCTTTGCGGCCCTTCATGTACGCTCAGGTAGGCGCCGACCCCGTGGCCCAACCCGTGATCAAAATCCTGCCCGGCCAGCCACAGGGGCATCCGGCCAATGGCCTCGATGTCGCGCCCGGTCAACCCGACCGGCCAGCGCAGGCGGCTCATGGCGATCATCCCCGACAGAACCCGCGTAAAGGCCCTGCAGGCCTCCTCTGGTGGCGCACCAATCGCAATGGTCCGGGTGATGTCGGTGGTGCCATCAAGGTATTGCCCGCCAGAATCCAGCACAATCAACTGGCCGTCCTCCAGGGCGCTGTCGGTTTCCTCTGTCACGCGGTAATGCATGATCGCGCCATTTGGCCCGGTGCCGGCGATGGTTTCGAAACTGATGTCCTGAAGCGCGTTGTCGCTGCGCCGAAACGCCTCCAACCGCCGGACCACTTCGGTCTCTTTCACCGTTCCGGCGGGCTGCGCATCAAGCCAGGCCAATAATTCGCACACTGCTGCACCGTCGCGCAGATGGGCCTGGGCGGATCCGGCAATTTCCGCCTCGTTCTTGCAGGCCTTGGGCAAGGCGCATGGGTCGCTGCCCCAGACAGCTCGGTCGCCCAATGCCTCGGCCACGATCACGGGAACGCTTTGTTTTTCAATCCGAACCGGCCCGTCAAGCGTCGCCAAACGATCCAGAAAATCATCCGGATCAAACAACCGCACGTCAGGCCCCAGATCGGCCCTGATCGCATCACTTTTTGCCGCCGCCATGAACAGGTCCAGAGTGTCATCCGCATGCAGCACGCCAAAGCAATGGGCGACCGGATTGCGGGCAATGTCCGCACCACGGATGTTCAAAAGCCACATCAGGCTATCGGGCAGGGTCATCACCGCGCTGGCCTGACCTGCATCCCGCAGCGCCTTACCCAATCGCGCACGTTTGTCCCCTGACGCCTCTCCCGCAAAGGTTATCGGATGCGCCTTGGCCGGCGCCAGCGGCGGCGCAGGCTGATCCGACCAGACGCGGTCGATCAGGTTTGCCGTAGCCACCAGGTCGATCCCGCTGCCATCCAGCGCGGCATTGACCTGCGCCAGTTGTTCCGGCGTATGCAGCCAGGGATCAAATCCGACGCGATCCCCGTCCGAAAGCTGCTCTGTCAACCACGCACCAAGGCTGATTTCGGGCCAGGGTACGGGCGTGAAGTCCGCAGCGACCTGTGCCTTGACCTGGGTCCGGTACCGCCCGTCGATAAACACACCAGCGGTTTCGCGCAGGGCCGCACAAAACCCCGCCGATCCGGTGAATCCGGTGAGCCACCCCAGCCGCTCATCGCGGGGGGCAACATATTCTCCCTGATGGGCATCGGCGCGCGGAACCAGAAATCCGGCCAAACCTTCCCTGGCCATCTCCACGCGCAGTGCCGCTAGCCGCGGCGGCCCCTGTTCAGGCCGCGAGGTGACCTTGAATGACTGGAACATCGCGATCCCCTTCATCTTTCCAAATAAACTCCCCGCGGAGCGTCCCGCAGTCTCAGCTTGCGCGCCTTATGCCCATCACGCGCGCCCGTGCCCGCGGATCACTGTCAAACAGCGAGGCCAGCTGTTCGGTCATCGCACCGGCCAGCTGTTCCACGTCCGTGATCGTGACCGCGCGATCATAATACCGTGTCACATCATGGCCGATGCCGATGGCCAGCAATTCTACCGCCTTGCGTTTTTCAACCATGGCAATCACGTCGCGCAAATGTTTTTCCAGGTAATTGGCCGGGTTCACCGACAGGGTGGAATCGTCCACCGGCGCACCATCCGAAATCACCATCAGGATCTTGCGCGCCTCATGCCGGGCCAGCATCCGGCGGTGCGCCCATTCCAGCGCCTCGCCGTCGATGTTTTCTTTCAACAGGCCCTCTTTCATCATCAGCCCCAGATTGGGCCGGGTCCGCCGCCAGGGCGCATCCGCTGATTTATAGATGATATGACGCAGGTCGTTCAGCCGTCCGGGCTGTACCGGGCGGCCGTCGTTCAGCCAGGCCTCGCGGGCCTGCCCGCCCTTCCAGGCGCGGGTGGTGAAGCCGAGGATTTCAACCTTCACGTTGCAGCGCTCAAGGGTGCGTGCAAGAACATCCGCGCAGATTGCCGCGATGGAGATCGGCCGGCCCCGCATCGACCCGGAATTATCGAGCAGAAGGGTCACGCAGGTATCGCGAAATTCGGTGTCCTTTTCCTGCTTGAACGACAGGGGCGTGGTCGGGTTTGCCACGATCCGTGCAAGGCGGCCCGCATCGAGTGTGCCTTCCTCAAGGTCAAATTCCCAGGAGCGGTTTTGCTGCGCTTGCAGGCGGCGTTGCAGCTTGTTGGCCAGACGGCTCACGGCCCCCTTGAGCGGTTCCAATTGCTGATCCAGATAGGCACGGAGCCGTTCCAGTTCGACCGGGTCGGCAAGCTCTTCTGCGCCGATCACCTCGTCATGGGTGTCCATGTACACAAGGTAATTGGGGTCCGCATCTGATACCGGCTGCGGGGCAGGGGGGTCCAGCGGGGCCTCGCCCTCGGGCATTTCGGCCTCTTCGCCCAGTTCCTGATCGGCCATGTCATCCATGGAGACCTGCGCCTCGGATGCATCCTGCTGCTCTTCCTGAGATTGCTCGGCGCTGCCTTCGGCCTCGTCCTCGTCCTGATCGTCCTGACCGGTGCTGTCGGGGTCCTGCTCTTCTTCGGCCCCTTCTTCGGCCTCGTCGTCCTGATCCTCGTCCAGCGCATCAGGATCATCGCCCAGTTGATCGCCATATCCCAGATCGGTGATGATCTGGCGCGCGAATCTGGCAAAAGCGGATTGATCGTCCAGGATTTCGTTGATGTTTTCGAGCGTGCCGCCGGCCTGATCTTCGATGTAGCCGCGCCACAGATCCATCGCGTTTTCCGCACCGGTGGGCAAATCGCGGCCGGTGGCCAGATGGCGGACAAGGTAGCCCGCAGCGGTGGCCAGAGGCACATCGCTGGCCTGTTTGGCCTGATCGTAGCCGCGCCGCAGTGCTTCGTGCTTGATCTTGACGTCGATGTTGCCAGCGGTGCCCGGCATGTCGCGCGCACCCATCGCTTCGCAGCGGGCGGTTTCCATCGCCTCGTACAGATCCCGCGCCATATCCCCTTGAGGGGCATAGCGGGCGTGGGTCTGACCGTTGTGGTAGCGCCGGTTCAGCGCCAGCGCATCCGCCGTCCCACGGGCCAGAAGCACCTCCTCGCGGGTCATCCGGCGGCTGACTTGCGGCAGGCGCATCGTTTCGCCCGACAGACCCGAAGGGTCGACCGAATAGGTGACGTTCAGGTCAGGGTCATTGGCCATCACCTTGGAGGCTTCGGCAAGCGCCTTCTTGAACGCATCTGCGGGATTGTCGGACGGTTTGCTCATAAGGCTTAACGGTTTCTTTACCCAAGGTTTACAAGTCTGCGAACTGTACCCAGATTCAGGTCATAGCAGGAAAACGAAGTCGGTGGCGGATGACAATGAAAATCACTCCGTAGGGGTGTTGCAGGAGCTGTGCGGCGACCTGCGGGAATTCCGGACCGAGGTACCGGCAGGATTTGACGCGGCTGATGAAGGCTTCGACGACGTGAACCTTCGTTTGGATGGCCTGACGCACATGATAGCACGGATTGCCGGAAACGTGGCCTCCAATGAAGTGGGCATCGAGACACTTGAAGAGACGGTCGAGATGCTCCTGCCGCAATGATCTCGCGCGCGCCCGATCACCCCAGACTCGCGCTCGCAGCACTTTCCGGCAATTCCTCGTCGAACAGGCGCTGATAGAACTCGGCGACCGTCTGGCGCTCCAACTCATCGCATTTGTTCAGGAACGACAGGCGGAACGCATAGCCGACGTTGCGGAAGATCTCGGCATTCTGCGCCCAGGCGATCACGGTCCGGGGTGACATTACTGTCGACAATTCACCATTCATGAACGCGGTGCGCGTCAGGTCCGCAACCGTGACCATCTGCTTGACCGTCTTGCGGCCAGTTTCGGTGTTGTAGTGCGGGTTCTTGGACAGGACGATCTGTGTTTCTGCGTCAATGCTGAGATAGTTCAGTGTCGCCACCAGTGACCAGCGGTCCATCTGACCCTGATTGATCTGCTGGGTGCCGTGATAAAGCCCGGTAGTGTCGCCCAGACCCACGGTGTTGGCCGTGGAGAAAATGCGGAAATAGGGGTGCGGCTCAATCACCTGGTTCTGATCCAGCAGGGTCAGCTTGCCGTCCACTTCCAGCACGCGCTGGATCACGAACATTACATCTGCGCGGCCCGCGTCATATTCGTCAAACACGATCGCCGTCGGGTTGCGCAGCGCCCAGGGCAGGATGCCTTCCTGAAAGTCGGTGACCTGCTTGCCATCGCGCAGCTTGATCGCGTCCTTGCCGATCAGGTCGATCCGGCTGATGTGGCTGTCAAGGTTCACCCGGACGCAGGGCCAGTTCAGGCGGCTTGCGACCTGTTCGATATGGGTGGACTTACCGGTGCCGTGGTACCCCTGGATCATCACCCGGCGGTTGTGACCAAACCCTGCCAGGATCGCAAGGGTCGTATCGGGGTCGAACTTGTAGGTGCTGTCGAGGTCCGGAACCCGTTCGGTGCGGTCGGAAAATCCCTTGACCACCATATCAGTATCGATGCCAAAGACCTCGCGGACGCTGATCTCTTCGGTAGGTTTGGTGTGAATATCCAGCGCGCCGTCGGCCATATCCGTTGTCCTTCTCATCCCGCATGCCTGCGGTGGTTCTCAATCGTCCCGTGGTGCAACATATCAGCCCTGCCTGCAAGGGTTGGCCTTATGCTTTGTCGCGCTTTCAGGCCAGATCACTGCGTCAGTCTGCCGCCATCGCCGCCTGTGCGCAGCCACATGCGGCCCTGACAGGCCTGTCGGCGCGGGCTTCGGCCAGATCAAGCCGCAGTTTGACATGAGCGGCCTCGGCCGTCTTTCCATTGGCGATCAGGCAATCATAAAGCCCGCGCAAGGCCCAGACATTATCAGGATGGGCGCAGGCGCGCGGCAGACCGGGGGCAAGCCCAAGATCCTGGCGGAACACTTCCTCGGCGTCGACCGTATGCCCCTGTTCTAACAGAAGCGCACCAAGCGCATGGCGCGTTGGCTGCATCCAGCCCCAAGGCTCATCATAGGGCAGCGCATCATCCAGGCACACCGCGTCGCGCAGACGGGCAAAGGCCGTCTCGTAGTCGCCCTTGCGGTAGGCCAGTTCCCCATCCAGCATTGCCGTGGCCAGTTCCAGAAGATCGACTACCCGCACATTGTGCAAAAGCCGCGTTTCGGGAACCCGGTCTCTGGCTGCCTCAAAAACCGCATATTGCGCTTCGGCTTCCGGCACCCGACCCAGTGCGGACAGCGCCAGCGCCTTGGCATATTCGATCATCGCGACCTTGGTGCAGCGAATGTCCACGTCTTTTGGCAGGTCCAGCTTGAGGATGTCATCCCACATGCCAAACCGGATCAGCACATGTGGTTCCATGGTCAGATAGCTTTCGAAGAAATCGGCCATCGGGGGGGATGTGATTTCCAGCAGTGCGTCCGGTGTTGTCTCATTCATGCCCCGAACGGCGCGCATGGCAGGTTCAAATTGCCCCAGAAACAACGCGCCATAGATCACGAAGTGATAGTTGTGCTGCCGGTAGCCGGTGTAGATGTTGAAGGCGCCTTCGGCGTTGTAGTATTTGAGATCCGCTTCAATCGCCTTTTCGTTCCAGCGTACGACATTTTCATAGTGACCACAGAGCACGTCAACGTGGCTTGGCATATGCACCAGATGCCCCGCGTCGGGCACCAGCGTGCGCAACACATCACCGGCCTTCAGGGCCTTTTCGGGGGTGGGGGACATTTCCATCAAATGCACATACAGGTGCAGCAAACCGGGGTGTTCCATGCCACCGGGCAGCGCCATTTGCGCCTCAAGCACCTCTTGCGCTTCGAGTGTTGCGGCATCGGGGTTGACCGTATCGGTGGCGATGTTCCACATCTGCCAGGGGGTCAGGTTCATAAGGGCATCGACAAATGCGGTCGCCACCTCCGGGTCGGTGGGATGCGCGTGATGGGCCTGGCGCATCGCGTCGGCAAAGGCATGGTCCCAGCTTTCCATATCCTCGGCAATGTCCCGTTGGGGATAGCGCGCGGTCAACGCCCGGATCAGCGCGGCCTCTGGCGCGGAGACATTATCGACATGCGACAGAGCCACCTGGGTGGCATCATAGGCTTCTTCCAGCGCCTCCGCCCGCCCTTTGGAATCGTACAAAACCCAAGGCATGTTGTAATTGGGTCCAGCCGCATAGGCATGCCCCCAATGCGCCATAGCGCAGGTCGGATCCGCCTTGGCGGCCTGGATGCAGCAGGCAATCGCCTCCTTGTGGTTGAAGCCGTAGATCCAGTTCAGGCCGCGATCAAACCAGGTCTGCGCATCCTTACTGCGCGTGGTCACAGAGCGCGAGTAGCGCCCCAAATCATATGCATAATCCATCAAACCCTCCTCGGTCTGCCCGCAGCATGGCAAGCACGGCGGCATTTGCCCAGCCCTGCCATACGCAAACTCTACTCATTTGCCCCACCCTGCCTGCCTGCACGGGCGGTGGCGCAATCCAAGGGGCCACGCCCCAGGCGATGAAAAATGGCGCAACCAGATGTCGACCAATGGTTTGAAATTAGGTGGATTATCGGACTGGCTGGTGCCGATGTAGCGCAGGCGACCGCCATCCCCTGCACAGACCGCTTCGACGCTCTAGCCGTGCGGATCAATCGCGGAAGTTGCGGCTGGCCTTGAGTTGATCCCAGGCCCAGACAACCTGTTGCAATTGCTCTTCCTGGCTACGGTCACCGCCGTTCATGTCAGGATGCAGCACCTTGATGAGGGCCTTGTATGCCTTGCGCACCTCAGTCTTGGTCATGTTGTCCTTGACTTCAAGGATGTCGACCGCGCGCCGTTCGGTGGGTGGCAGGCGTTTACCGGCCTGCGCGCCCTTGCCGGGGTTCTGGGTGGCATTCTTGCCCAGAACCTGATGGGGGTCTTCGATCCCAAGCCGCGCCCATGCGCGCGCTTCGGGATCACCTAGCGGCTTGGTCTTGCGTTCCCAGACCTTGTCCTCCGACATCTGCGCATTCAGCTCGGCCTCGGTCGTGCCGTCAAAGAAATTCCACTTGAGGTTATATTCGCGCACATGCTGCTGGCAGAACCAGAAATAGTCATCCAGCACATCTGGCGCCTTGGGCGCACGGAACTTGCCGGCCTCCTGGCATCCTTCATGATCGCACAGCCGCGTCGACGTCTCCGACGCCCCCGACATGCCGCGGCGGCCGCGGGGGTTTTTCTTTTTGGAGGACGACACAGACATGTCGAATCCGAAGGGATCAGATTTGCTCATTCGTTTGACCTTTCCGACTCAGGCTGGTCATTCTAAACGGTGTGGAGCGAGATTGAAGGGGCCGGGTGAAAAAAATGTCCAAGACGCAAGAGATTACCGAAAAACTGCAAAAGGCTTTTGACCCCCGTGCCCTTGAGGTGGTGGACGACAGCGAGAGCCACCGGGGACATGCGGGATTTCAGGACGGCGGTGAGAGCCACTACAACGTCCGTATCCGTGCGGCGGCCTTTGAGGGGATGAACAGACTGGCCAGACACCGGGCGGTGCACAGCGCACTGGGGCCGGAGCTGATCGCGCGGATACATGCGCTTGCGCTTGATCTGGATGTTTAAGAAAACCGTCTAGGACGTTGTTTTGTCTATGTTCCGTGCAGCGGCCAGCGTTTCCAGAGAGGTGCTGAGACCGGCCACGTCCTCGGTCGCCTCTACTCCGTTATCTGGCGGTTCGTGATCTTTTTCTTCGGAAATTTCCGGGGCAGTTTCTTGCTGTGATTTCAATTTTATTTCAGATGCTTGCGATGCGATCCTGATCTCATCAATCACCACATCAGCGGGCGGCGGCAGCAATTCCGGGGCAAATTCCTCCATTTCGGCCTGCACCTCGCGGCGGAAAACCAGCACGTGACGCCATTCGGTTGTTGTGGAGGCAAGGCCGGAACGCTCCACCGAGGGCAACATCTCGGCGCGCAGGTATTCCCAGTTCTTTTCCGCAAGCTCGTTCATAAGATCCTGCAATACGTGGGAAAACATCCCCTCGGGGCTTCTGACCCCTTTGACCTTGCGGCCCTTTTTCGGGGCGGGAACAACCTTGTACTCAAAACGGGACATGCGCGGCCTCTGGACTGAATTTGGCGGTGTTTAGCCCAAGGCAGGCTGAAAGGGAACGGGGCGAGAGGTTAAGGCGGCGTTAAATGTCACATCCCGTACACAAAGTGTGCACGGAGCGTACATACCGGCGAAAGCGGAATTTGGAAGCGTGATTGGAGCAAGAGGCCCCGGATCGGGTCCGGGGCGTGAAGGTGGTGGGACCGGGTCAGAGGTCGAGTTTGCCTTGGGACCGGGTGTCTTTTTCCACGGCGGATTTTTTGAAGGCGTCGTCGCGGCGGGCCGGGAGGCGGAGGGCGCGGTCGCGCAGGTCCATGGCCTGTTTTGAGTTCACGATCTGGATGCGGGGAACCGGTTCAAATCCTTCCATCTCGAACTGGCCTGCACCTGCGGCTTCTGTGGTCATCGGTTTGGTGGGTTCGGCCAAGGTCAGAAAAACTCCGATTCCAGCGTTTTCGCGTTCGATCACGCCGCGCAGGTCGCGGATCATCGAGACGCCGACATTGTCACCTGCCTTGACCGACACGATGGCGGTGCCTTCAGATTTGGAACCAAAATAGATGCGCCCGTCGATCCCCTTGTCCGCGCCCTTTTTCCCGAGGTTGCCGGGTTGTGCGGCGATGAGGGAGAGCGCCCATTTTTCAAATTCGAAGTAGTAGTTCTTGTCCTGCCGTCCCCGGCTGGCCATGTCGCGAGCACCGGATATGTCCTGTGGCACGCCATGGGTTGTGAATTGCACCTTGGGAAACGCATCGCGCAGGCGTTTTTCAATGAGGCCGATGGCAAGGTGGGTGACGTCGATGCCGATCCAATCACGGCCCATCTTTTGCGCCGCATGCACGGTGGTGCCGCAGCCGCAAAAGGGGTCGAGGACAACGTCGCCTTCGTTGGAGGAGGCGGCAAGGATGCGTTCGAGGAGGGCGACGGGTTTTTCTGTTGGATACCCCATGCGTTGGCCTGATTGGAGTGGCGTGAGATCGGTCCAAACATCACCTATTTTCCGTCCTTCTTGTTCCTCCAAATAGTGCTTCCGCGAGATGCGCCCATCTTTGGATTTCGGAAATGCCAATCTATTTTCAGCTTCCAATGTTTCCATAAGTTCGCGATTTACACGCCAGCCCTTAGCAGGTGGGGCATACCCTCTAAATGTATAAGTGAGATTAGGCCGAGGGCTTGGACTATCCAGCGGTGCAAGCCGGTATAGCCCTCTTCCATCATCGTCGTTCAGGCGAAAGCGGCTGGCATATTCATCTGTTTTCTCTGCAAAAATGGGGCAAAATTTGACCTTTTCAGATTTAGCAAAAGCAAGAACAATATCGTGGTTCCAAGCCAATTTCTTTGTCGCATCGCCCTTCGCTGAAGATCTTTGCCAAATAATCTCATTCCGAAAATTCTTCGCCCCAAACACCGCATCCAACAATATCTTCAGATAGTGGCTCGCTGTCGGGTCGCAGTGCAGGTAGAGCGAGCCGGTATCTTTCAGCACCCGGTGCAATTCCAGCAGGCGCACGGCCATCATGGTCAGATAGGCCATCATGTCATTGTCGCCCAGAAACGACCGCATGGCGCGCAGCATTTCAGCCACATTGCCATTGCCTGAGCGCATGACCTCGCCAAAGGCGGCCTCCGCGCTGTCGTTCCAGTGCCATGTGTCGTCAAATGCCTCAATCTGTGCGGCGCTGTTGTTGCCGGAGGGGCCTTTGAACAACACGTTATAGCTGGCGTTGGAGTTGAACGGCGGGTCCAGGTAGACCAGATCAACGGAGGCATCCGAGATGGAGTCGCGCAGGACGGCGAGGTTGTCGCCATAGTAGAGGTGATTCATGTCATATGTCCTGACTGCCTGCGCGGTTGCTGCGCTTATCTTGTGCGGCCAAGGTTAAGGGTAAGTGTAGCACAGAGGCAAGGGCGAGGCCCCGGATCGGGTCCGGGGCGGGTGGTTATTTGCGGTTGATGCCGATCTTGCTTCCGACGCGCGGCGGCAGGGGGAGGCCGGCGTGGGCGGCTTGCATTTCGGCGAATTTGGCCTGAATGAAATCCGGCATCGGGGCGACGCGGGGGCCGGATTGGTCGACGTGCAGGGTCAGCCCCTCAGCCGTTGCCGCGAGCCAGCCATCGGCGTGGTAGAGTTCCTGATAGCAGTGGAAGCGTTTTTCGTCGTGGTCGATGAGCTGCATCGTGGCGTAAGTTTCGTCGCCCTCATGCAGTTCCCGCAGGTAGCAGATGTGGAATTCCGCGACATAGGTCGTGCATCCGGTTTGTTCCAGATAGTCGGTGCCAAAGCCAATGAGCGGGTAAATGTCGTCAAAGGATTGATCAAAGAGCACAGAGTAATAGGCCATGTTGAGGTGGCCATTGTAGTCGATCCATTCCGGTTTCACGGAGCGGAGGGAGGAGCGGAGGGGGGCGTCCATGTGCGTGCCTTTGGAATTGGTTTGGGGGGAGGCGGGGTGACCCCCGCCCTAGGCCAGCTTTTTGGCGACGATCTGGTTCACCGCCTTGGGGTTGGCCTTGCCGCCGGTGGCTTTCATCACCTGCCCCACGAACCAGCCGGCGAGTTTGGGATTTTCGCGGGCCTTGGCGACCTGATCGGGGTTGGCGGCGATGATTTCGTCCACTGCCGCCTCGATTGCGCCGGTATCCGTCACCTGTTTCATGCCTTCGGTTTCGACAATCTCGGCGGGGTCGCGGCCGGTTGTATAGCAGATCTCAAACACGTCCTTGGCGATTTTGCCGGAGATCGCGTCGGAGGCGATCAGGTCCACAATCGCGCCAAGCTGTGCTGGCGTCACCGGGCTGTTGGTGATGTCGCGGTCGTCCTTTTTCAGGCGGCCAAAGAGTTCGTTGATGACCCAGTTCGCGGCCATCTTGCCATCGCGGCCTTTGGCCACGGCTTCAAAATACCCCGCGGAGTCCAGATCCGCAGTCAGCACGGAGGCGTCGTAGTCGGACAGGCCGAAATCGGTGATGAACCGGGCTTTCTTGGCGTCGGGGAGTTCGGGCAGGTTGGCTTCGATGTCGTCCACCCAGGCCTGTTCGATGACCAGCGGCAGCAAGTCGGGGTCGGGGAAGTAGCGGTAATCATGCGCTTCTTCCTTGGACCGCATGGAGCGGGTTTCCTGTTTGTCGGGATCAAACAGGCGGGTCTCCTGCACGACGTTGCCGCCTGCCTCGACGATGGCGATCTGGCGGCGGGCTTCGACTTCGATGGCTTGCTGAATGAAGCGCATGGAATTCATGTTCTTGATTTCGCAGCGGGTGCCGAGGTGGGCGAAATCCTGGGTTGCCTGATATTTTTCGTACTGGCCGACGCGGCAGATGGAGACGTTCACGTCGGCGCGCATGGCACCTGACTGCATGTCACCGTTGCAGGTGCCCAGATAGCGCAGGATCTGGCGCAGCTTGGCGAGGTAGGCGGCGGCCTCTTCGGGGCCACGGATGTCAGGGCGCGAGACGATTTCCATCAGGCAGACGCCGGTGCGGTTGAGGTCCACGAAGGACATGTTGGGGTCCATGTCGTGGATGGATTTGCCGGCGTCCTGTTCCATGTGGATGCGTTCGACGCGCACCAGACGGGCAGTACCGTCGCCAAGTTCCACCAGCACCTCGCCTTCGCCCACAATGGGTTCGTAAAGCTGGCTGATCTGATAGCCCTGGGGCAGGTCGGGATAGAAGTAGTTTTTGCGGTCAAAGGCTGATTTCAGGTTGATCCTGGCCTTCAGGCCAAGCCCGGAGCGCACCGTCTGTTCGACAGCGAATTCGTTGATGACGGGCAGCATGCCCGGCATGGCGGCGTCCACGAAGGCCACATTGCTGTTGGGTTCCGCGCCAAATTCGGTGGAGGCACCGGAAAACAGTTTCGATTTGGTAGAGACCTGCGCATGGACCTCCATGCCGATGACAAGTTCCCAGTCGTGCTTTGCCCCGGCGATGACGCGGGGTTTGGGGGTGTCGTAGGTCAGATCAAGCATGGCGTGCCTCGTGTGCGCTGGTGTTGCAGCGGTCTTAGGACAGGCGGGCGAGTGCTGCAAGAGGATGGGTGTGATTGCTGTGGTCCGGCGGCATCGGGGTGTCAGCCGGCAAAGGGCAGATCGGGGGCGTTGTCAGGTGGGCAGCCGTGATCGAAAACCGCCTCCATGGCGGCGCGCAGGCGGGCCACGTCCTGATTCACGCTGGCAGTGGGTCGCAGGAAAGGGTCGGCAGGGCTTTGATGTGGATGGGGCCGCTTTGCGGAAAGGTCGTACCGCGCGGCAGGCCAGTTGCTTTCACATCAACCGGCCGTCGCCGACCCAAGGGTCGCAGTCTGGCATTTTATGCATGTTCATTCGATCCCCCCGAACAGGGTTGGTGTCCGGTCATTCCGGCCAACTCGTTCGGGATCGAATGGGCCTGCTGTTGAACGCTTGCGGCTAACCCGCCTGCGCGATCTGGCTGGTGTCGACAAAGACGACCTGCGTGCCGGCGGCGATCTCGTGGCTCAGAAGTGAGGTGATGATGCGTATGGCGTCCTCGCGCCCGGAGGCGGCAAAGCGGGCGGGGGAATAGACCCGCAGGTTGTTGTCAAACCCGTGTGCGGCATGGGCCCAGACCATCGGGTGCAGTTCGGTCAGGTGTTCGCGCACGATCCAGCCTGCACAGTCCGCGATCTGGGCGCGATTGTGATCGGTTTCGTCGTTGCCGGAGTAGGATTGGCCAATTGCGTTGGCGCAAAAGGCGGCCAGAAGATTGGTTGTATAGGGGTCGGGGCAGCGTTCCAGAATATCGTGCAGCCCGTCGATGAAATATTCCACATCAAGCTGCGCGCAGGCCATTTCGTCACAGGCAATGGCATCGAATTGGACCCAGGTATAGCCGCCCGCACCCCAGACACGTTCGGTCCGCGCGGCGGTTCGGCGGGCTTCCAGTTCCAGTTCTTCGTAGGTGCCATACCAGCGCGGCAACATATGCGATCCAAGCGCGCGCATCGGGCGCGGATTGTGGGGGTTCAGATCAATCAGCGCCTCGTAGCGGTCCGCGACGGTCCGGTCCTGCAATTCCAGGCTGCCCAGAAGGGCACAACACGTCGCGGCCAGCAGCGGCGATTGGTGGTCGATACAGCAGAAATCGGCAAGGATGTCGCGGGCTCTGTCAAAATGGGCAATAAAGACCTCGCGGTTGTGATCCGGGACTTCGGTGTCCCAGCCATTGCCACGCCAGGCCCAGCCGATGTCCATGTGGCTCTGGGCGACAATCGCGGCAATCACATGGTCGTTCTGGTGGTCGGCGAGCACATGTTCCAATGCCTCGATCCCCGCCAGAAGGGGCGCGTCCTTGGCCGGGTAGCCGGTGATCAGCGCATGTTCGGCGGCGGAGATGACATCCGCCCGCGCGCCGTAGGCCAGCAGTTCGGCCACCGGCATCGCACCGGGCGTCATGTCGCGATTGCGGTCGGCTTTGCGGATCAACCCGGACAGGTCATCCCAACGCTCCTGACGGGCCAGGAATTGAGCCCGGCTCAGATGGCTGTCGCGCAGGGCGTCTTCTGCGGTCGGGTCAGGGCAGGCGATCCGCAGCGTATCGACAGGGGCCTGTGGCACGGGTGGTCTTGGTCTGCGAGTCAGAGGCGGCAGGGGAGCGACGTCGCAGGCGTCCTCTTCACGCTGTGGGGCCCTCAGGGCGCCACGCAGCGGTTCGGTACATATTTGCAAAAGGGTTTGCAGCGATTTCATGTCGACCCTGTCCAGCGTTTCGTTTGTCCAGTCAAACTGGCACCCCAATTTGGCGGAAGGATGGCGGTGTTGCGGAGACAACGCGGTGTTTGAATTTTCCGGCTGTACGAGATTTCGCACCCAGACAGGTGTTTTCGGCAACAACTGGCGGCAGAGGCCCGGAATGTTTACACTTTGGCCGGAAGTTTGCGAAAATCTTGTCATTCTGGCGGTTTCTTTCGCATAGTCGGCCCATGCGGAGGATATGTATCATTTTGGCGGTTGCTTTTGGTGTGGGCGGTGCTGTGGCGGCGGCCGGGACGGCGCAGACCGGTCTTGTACGGCCAGAGGCACGGCCCGCAGAGCGGGGCGGGGCGATGGCGGCACCGGAGCCGCAGGGCGCATTCCGCGCGCCGGAACTTGCGTCTGAAATCCGACCGCCCCTGCGTGGGGCCACGTTGCCGCGTACCCGGTGGCAGCATATGCCGGGGAATGCGATCTGGACACGGGCGGCGCTGTCGGCGCTGAAATCGCATGGTGTGCCGCTGGTTGATCTGGTGCCGGCAGATGTCACCGATTGGTGTCCGGCCTATCCCGAACAGGACAAGGCGGGCAGGCGGGCGTTCTGGGTCGGGTTCATGTCGGCGTTGGCCAAGTACGAGAGCACCTACAAACCCTGGGCCGTCGGTGGCGGGGGGCGGTGGTATGGGTTGCTGCAAATCCTGCCCGCAACCGCGCGCGGCTACAAATGTACAGCCCAGACCGGTGAGGCGCTGAAGAACGGGGCGGCGAACCTGAGCTGTGCGGTGCGCATTCTGGCCCATACGGTGCCCCGTGACGGGGTCATCCACGGCTATTCCGGGCGCAAGGGGCTTGGGGTGACGGCCGATTGGGGGCCAATGCATTCCCCAGCCAAGCGGCGCGACATGGCGCGGTGGCTGCGTGCGCAGAATTATTGCACCCGCGTCGACACGATCCGGCCCCGG